>JBGVSY010000016.1:0-5405 GCA_041862235.1 Nitrososphaeria archaeon
ATCGAGTTTCACATGGAGCGAGGGGACTTTGAGCGATGGTTCAGGCAAGTGGTCGTTGACGTGGAGCTGGCTGACAATATTCGGAAGGTCTCGAAACGGAAGCTCAAAGGCGACCAGCTGCGAAAAGAACTCCTCCTCATTCTCCGTCGAAGAATCAAGCAGCTGCAGAAAGCCGTCTCAAATGTCGATGAATGACGTGTCGGCAAGTGATCCGATCAATCGTCTGCGCTTGAATGTCATCCTTCGGCCGCCAGGTAACTTCTCATCACTCTGGCCGTTTCGTCGAGCCTCAAAGCAGAAACTTTTCTCACCGGCCAGCTTAGCCTGACATAGTCCCCCGGAAATCGAGGGATTATGTGCACGTGCACATGAGGGATCTCCTGCCAAGCCGCCTCTCCATTGGATTGAAGCAAATTGAAGCCCTTGGCGTCAACGGCTCTGATGGCGGCTCTGGCGATTCTCGCAGCAAACTCGAAGAGGGCGCCGACCTCTCTGTTGAGCATGTCCTCAAGCACGCTATAGTGTTTCTTGGGAATCACTAGCGTGTGTCCAATGTTGACCGGGTGCCGGTCCGTAAATGCCATGCGGCCCTCGTCTTCGTAAACCAGGAAGCTCTCTTCTTCACGTTGAACTATTCTGCAGAAAACGCATCTCTCCAAGACGCCTTCTCCCCCTTCCCTTTTCTCAATCGGTCGATCCTTCCCTGCGGTCGGGAATTGCCCAGAAGCAACGCCAGTCTGGCTAATAATCCTGAAGCGCGATCTCCGGAAAGCTCAATCCTCAAATAGGTTGATCGAGATCGAAGCTGTGAAGCCCGCTGCGTGACGATCGAATGATCTCCTTCGGAAGAGACGTTGTTCAAAACTACGACCGAGCCGTCTCAAGGGAATGGATAGTCACCAACGGCTTGGGGGGATATGCCTCATCCACCATAATCGGCCTGAATACCAGGGGATATCACGGCCTTCTCGTGGCCTCCCTTTACCCACTCCTAAAGAGGACGCTTCTCCTCTCCAAGATCGAGGAGAAAGCTGCTGCGGCGGGCAATGAGCATCACCTTTCCGCCAACAAGTATCCCGGCGTCATCTACCCGAAGGGGTACAAGTATCTGGACGAGTTCAGGCTCGACCCTGTGCCTGTGTTTACGTACCGTTTCGGCAAGACCGTCCTCAGCAAGACCGTGTTCATGGTTCATGGGGAGAACACTACCGTGGTTACCTATCGGGTGCACGAGACCGATCAACCCGTTTCTCTTTCCCTCTTCCCCCTGGTCAACTGCAGGGACTTCCACGGCCGAACTCAACGTTCACAGGGCATGATTTTCCGTCAGGAGGCAAGGGATAGGGGGGTGGCTCTAAGCACCGTTCCTCCCTGCGCGAGCCTGTATCTGAGCTCGGATCTCGCCGTCTACCTGCCTGGAGGCGACTGGCACTACAACCTCGTCTATGACGAGGAGGCCGCTCGAGGGCTGAACGACAAGGAGGACAGCTATCAACCCGGGTCATTCACCACCGAGCTGGGTCTCGGGGAATCCGTTTCCCTTGTTGCTTCTGATCACATAGGTGCGCATTCACCGCAGAACGAGTTGCGAAGGGAGAAGGAGAGGCTTGCCAGTCTAGAGAACCTTGTCCCTGAATCCTTGGTCTTACCGAGGCTGCTGGTGACAGCCAGTGACTCCTTCATTGTGACACGACGGTCGACAGCGAGCAAGACGGTGATAGCCGGATATCACTGGTTCGGCGACTGGGGGAGAGACACGATGATCTCTCTTCCAGGCCTGACCCTAGTGACCGGGAGATATCAAGATGCCAGAGAAATCCTTCTTAACTTCTCTCACTACTTGAAGCAGGGTTTGATTCCAAACAGGTTCCCCGAGGAAGGTGAGAAGCCTGAGTACAACACAATCGATGCGACCCTCTGGTACATCTACGCCATCTACAAGTACTTCGAATACACAGGAGACACGGAGCTACTGAGGACCCTTCACCCCAAGCTTCAGGAGATATTCCACTGGCACATTCAAGGAACCGAACACAGCATCCGTCTGGACGACGATGGTTTGCTTGCTGGCGGCGAAGACGGATATGCCCTCACGTGGATGGATGCTGTGGTCGAAGGACGGGCTGTCACTCCGAGGCTTGGAAAGCCCGTGGAGATAAACGCACTGTGGTACAACGCTTTGAAGTGCATGGAGTTCTTCACAACCATACTGGAGAAGGGGCAAAGCTCAGATTACAGGGGGATGGCTGAAGAGGCAGAAAAGAGCTTCAACCGAGTTTTCCGGAACGACCGCGAGAGATGTCTCTACGACTGCGTCGGCGATGGCGGACGAGATGAATCTATGAGACCAAACCAGATCTTCGCTATCAGCCTCCCCTACCCAGTGGTTTCGGGAAGCAAGCAGCTCGACATACTCGAAGCCGTGGAAAGAGATCTTCTAACTCCCTTCGGTCTACGCAGCCTTTCACCCCGCGACCCGCTGTACGTAGGCAGATACACCGGGAATGCCAAGAGCAGAGACTCCGCCTACCACCAGGGAACCGTCTGGGCCTGGTTGATCGGCCCCTACGTGACCGCTTCCGTAAGGGCTCGAGGCAGGGGGGAGGATGTGAGATCCGAGGCGAAGAGAGTCTTGGACCCTTTCTACAACCACCTCACGCAAGCAGGCATCGGCACGGTGTCTGAGATATTCGAGGGAGATCCCCCTCACACGCCTCGCGGATGCATTTCGCAAGCGTGGAGTGTCGCCGAGATAATGAGAGCATACTTTGAAGATGTGCTGCAGCGACGCAGACCTCGTGCTCTTCCCTCAACGACACCCGAGCCAGAGCAAGAGCCATCGGAGGAAGAAAAGAGGGGCGGCGAATAACCTCGTTATTCCAGGTCGGCGGGAGGCATCAAAGACGTACGAGATCGTGCGTCCGAGTCAGTCGCCCAGTCTGTCTTCGATCAATCGCCTACCGGTCTCCCGGTTTTTCACACGGCCTTTATGTAGATATCTTCCCCCTCAACCTTAACTTCGTAGGTAGGCAAAGATACCTTCGCCGGGAGCGACAGAACCTTCCCGGTGGTGATGTCAAACCTGGCCTTGTGATTAGGGCAGGTGATAACGGTCCCTTCAAGTGGGCCCCCAAGGAGAGAGAATCCAAGGTGTGTACATTTTGATCCTGTTGCGTAGAACTTTCCTTCCACGTTGAGAAGAAGAACCTCTTCACCGTTGGCATTGACGCGTTTTCTTTGTCCTGGAGGGATCTCCGAAACTCTGGCAACCCAGAAATAGCCTTCCAACTCCAACTCCTTTCGGTCTTCGTCCGCAGAGAGCGACGATATAAGTCTGCCTGGCGTATCCCAAGGCAGCACTCCCGAAATGCCACCGCAATGAGGAAAGCTTATACTGGGGTCTTTCGTCGAGGCGGCTGAGTTGTCAAGCCATGCCGAAAATCTATGAAGTGCGTTGGCATGGGAGAGGCGGCCAAGGCATCGTGCTAGCGAACCAGCTCTTTGCAAAAGCCGCACTCAGGGACGGCAAGTACGCTCAGGCCTTCCCCGAGTTCGGTCCAGAGAGATCCGGGGCGCCTGTCCGAGGCTTCACCCGCATAAGCGCAGGACGGATAGACATACATCAACAGGTCTACGAGCCCGACGTGGTAGCCGTGATCGACTCCGCCTTTCTCAACGAACCCAGCACTTTCGAGGGGCTAAAGCCCAAGGGGACGCTAGTCGCCAGCATCGAGGAGAACTTGGCCTACGAGAAGGAATTCCTGAGAAAGAAGTTCGGCTTACCGACGCAAAGGATCTTCACGGTCGACGCCGTTCGGATAGCGCAGGAAGTTTTCAAGGCGCCGAGATACAACACGACGGTCATAGGAGCAGTCGCAAAGGCAACGGGACTGGTCAAGCTCGAAAGCCTCAGAAAGGTTTTCAAAGAGAGATTCTCGGGAGACATCTTGGCCAAGAACCTTCAAGCCCTGGAGAGGGGCCACCAAGAGGTGACTCGATAGATGGCCAGCCAGAAAAACACCATGAAAGGCTGGAGGGAGGTGAAGATGGCTGGCGCCATCACGACCCCAAGAAACTCGAGGGAGTACAAGACAGGGGTGTGGAGAAGTCAGACCCCCGAGATCGACTACGAAAGATGCGTGAAATGCTTGATCTGTTGGATCTACTGTCCTGAGCCGACCATCCTAAGGCATCCAGAGAAGGGGGTTGAGATAGACCCAGACTACTGTAAGGGATGCGGCATATGCGTCCAAGTCTGTCCGGTGAAGTGCATAACCATGAAGGGGATGTGAGACTGTGAGCCAGAAAGTTGTGGGCATGACGGGAGACGAGGCCGTGGCGTACGCCGCCAAGCAAAGCAATGTAGACGTGATCGCCGCTTACCCAATAACCCCTCAAACGATAATCGTCGAGCGGCTAAGCGAGTATTATGCCAATGGAGAGATCAAGGCGAAGTACATCAACGTAGAGTCGGAGCATAGCGCAATGTCCGGCTGCATCGGAGCCAGCTTGGCCGGAGCAAGAGTCTTCACGGCCACTGCGAGTCAGGGTCTTGCACTTATGCACGAGACACTCTACGCGGCTTCAGGCCTCAGGTGTCCAATAGTAATGGCTGTGGCCTGCAGAGCGTTGAGCGCGCCGATAAACATTCACGGAGACCACAGCGATGTCATGGGCTCCAGAGACAGCGGCTGGATACAGATCTTCACGGAGAACCCGCAGGAGGCCTATGACGTAACACTAGCCGCCTTCAAGCTCGCGGAGAAGGAAAACGTGCTTACTCCAGCGATGGTGAATCTAGACGGCTTCATAACAAGCCACGCGCTTGAAAGAGTCGAGGTCCTAGACGATCAAACCCTAGCGAGCTATCTGCCTCCGAGAAAGGCCCGTATGAAGCTCGATCCTGAGAACCCCCTGACCCTTGGCGTTTTCGCTCTCTACGACTACTACTTTGAGTTCAAGAGGCAGCAGGTCGAAGCTATGAAAGAGGCGCACAAAGAGATGACGCAGATCTGGACGGGATTCCGGGAGATATCCGGTAGGAGATATAGCAACATCAGGAACTACAAGTTAGGGGACGCAGACGTAGCAGTGATTACCATGGGAAGCACCTCGGGAACAGCGCGATACGCTGTCGACAAGCTCAGGAGCATCGGAGTCAAAGCCGGGTCGATAGCCATCAGGCTTTTCAGGCCGTTCCCCGTGAAGGAGCTTAGGCGAGCTCTGGAAGGAATCAAAGCTGTCGCCGTGCTCGACAGAGCCGCCAGCTTCGGCGCGCCCATGGGGCCACTGTACTCCGACGTAGCGGCTGTCTTCTACGATGTCCCTCGGCACCCTACAATCGTGGATTTCGTTTACGGTCTCGGAGGCCGCGACATTACTGTAGACATGATCGCCCACGCGGC
>JBGVSY010000017.1:0-2559 GCA_041862235.1 Nitrososphaeria archaeon
CTTATCACGTCTAACAGGACCGATCCGGCGTTTGGAGCGTCGACTGTGCAGAGTCTTATATCCATCCTCATGGGGGTTCCCCCGAAGTATGTTCCCTGTATCCAGAAGTAGCTATCCCTTCTGTTCCCGAGGAAGTCGACATAGTCGGTTGAACCCGCCGTCACATCGGCCTTGTACGGGAGAACAGTCTCAACAGTTCTTGTTTTTATCCTTCTTTTCACCTCTCTTGCACGTGTAAGCGTATCCCGAGATTCGGTTCCTCCGCCAACGTCGAGTTGGTAGGTCTCCTTTATCCTGATCCCTCTCTGACTGAGCATCTCCAAGAGAGTCTTGTGGACGATCGTCGCTCCCACCTGATCAGTCAAGTCGTCCCCGACCAAGGGCAGACCTGCTTCCTCGTACCTCTTGATCCATTTGGGATCTGTGGCTATCTCGGCTGGTGCGGCGTTCACATACGCACAATGGGCTTTCAGGGCTTCTTCAGCGTATCTTCTTGGGGCTTCCGTCGATCCGCTTGGAAGAAGGTTGATCGCGATCTCAGCTCCGCTCTCTCTAAGGTCTCTACCTACATCCGCCTCCTCTGAGCCATCGATTTTTATCTCTCCCTTCAACTCCTCGCTTATGCCGTCCAAGAGAGGCCCCTTTAATACCTTCACGCCTAGTTTTGGCGTCTCAGCAAATCTGGGTGCGTTGTTCGGCTTATGGAAAATCGCGTCCGAGAGGTCCCTTCCCACCTTTCCCTCCGCCACGTCGAAGGCGCACACGAACTCTACATCTTTCGGGAGGTATCCTCCTAGGTCAGAATATCTCAGCCCTATTGGTTCCTTTCCCTTCACATCTTTGTAGTACTGGACTCCTTGGACAAGAGAAGAAGCAGAGTTCCCAACACCGATCAATGCGACCCTGATCCTTGGCAATCCTGATCACCGAATATTGATCATTCTATCTTTTCATGGGATAAAAGTCTGCCGATTGCCGGACCTTCAGGCGTATCCCTCAAGCTCCAGCCTCTTCTTCTGCCTGAGATAGATCACTGGAACGAGCTCTTCCCTAAGTCTCCTTCTAAGTTCCCTATCATTCGTGGCAACCGGGCGGTTCCACTCCTTCGCCTTTCTGACAATTACATCGTCATACGACTCGGTGGGTCCGATCTCAACATCCAAGACGGTGCATCTCTCTGCCAACCTCAGAGCCGAGAGCGCCTGTCTCCTCGTCTTCTCCGTTTTTTCCGTAGCCAGCTTCTCCAGCTCCTCTATCGTCGTTGAGAGAACAACTGGCTCGAGCTTTCCTAGGAGGTTCTTCAGCTCTTCAAGTATGTCGATCTTGAACTGGAAGGGGATGAACAGGAAGTTCGAGTCGAGAATTACCTTCGCCATGATGGTTGATTGTCTTATGGCTCGCTTTATTATTTACTGTGTACTCTGAGGTTCGGATCTGGTTATGCATTAGGCGATTGAGAATGAGATTCTGCTCCTACACTGATTGCGAGTTGTACAGAGAAGGATTATGTACTGTACGATTGCCTGCGACTTTCCTTCCGTTCTCTGGTTTTTCCTACAACTGCTGCAGCTAGCCTCATTGCTTCTTCCAGGCTTCTGGAGTTGGCTATGCCCTTCCCTGCTATGTCGTGCGCTGTCCCATGGTCGACTGATGTCCTTATGAACGGCAAACCGAGTGTCACGGAAACCGTTCCATAGAAGTCGAGGGTCTTCGCTGCTATGTGGCCTTGGTCATGGTACAGGGAAAGAACCGCATCGTATCTTCCCTCCACAGCTTGATGGAAGATCGAGTCAGCCGGTACAGGGCCGCGTACGTTTATGCCCCTCTTTCGAAGCTCCTCGACAGCCGGCTCTATCTCCTGTTCGTCTTCTGTTCCGATCAGTCCGCCGTCGCTTGCGTGAGGGTTCAAGGCTGCTACAGCGATGCGCGGTTCGTCTAATCCAATCTTCATTAGAGCGTCCGCTATCTTGACGGTCATCTCGATTATTCTCTGTTCCTTCACGGCTTTTAGCGCATCCTTCAGAGGCAGATGCCTCGTTAGAAAAAAGATCCTTGCACCTCTAACCCAGAACATGGTTAAGGGTTCTTTCACGCCGCATAGGGCAGCTATCATCTCTGTGTGCCCGATGAAGGAGCTGCCAGCCAAGCTTATCGCCTTCTTGTTTATTGGGCCTGTTACAACCGCATCGAGCTCTCCCATCAAGGCGTACCCAACAGCCTTCTCAATGTAATCTATTGAAGCCCTCCCGGCCACCGCGCTAACCTTACCTATCTCAAGCCTCTGCAAGTCTACATTCCCGAGGTCTATGAGCTCTATCGCGGCATTTTTTCGTCCAGCACTCCTCGGCGACCTCAAAATCTTGAATTTCACATCTAGCCCAAGCCGTTCAGCAGTCCTCTTAAGCACGCTCAAATCTCCTATCAAGACTGGCCTACAAACCTGGTACATTTCAGGCTTCATCAAAGATTTGATAGAGATCTCTGGGCCGATTCCCGCAGGATCGCCCATCGTCACCCCCAAGACAGGTGTTTTATCGTTTGGCATACTCATCAGCTGAC
>JBGVSY010000018.1:0-4530 GCA_041862235.1 Nitrososphaeria archaeon
TCTCGATATGAGACTCACATTTCCTGTAGAACTCTCGTTTCTCGGCGCCGATGTCTGGGATCCTGAACCTCATTGCCTTGAGTCTGTGGCCAAGCCTCCAGCCAAGCTCATAGTACGTGCCCTGAAGAACGAACTCATGCATGACCAGTTTGTGCGTTTGTAATCTTACTTAATATTTTCGTGAGGCCGGACCTGATGTCATCTTGCAGTGCGGCTCGGTGACGGTCAATCGATCCGCACTCGATCGATCCTGGTGGCATCGAACCTTCGATCGACAGTCATGTTACAGGACGGGCCCAGCGGAGCGGATCGAGGGTAACGTTCTTATTCTGAGGAGCGGATCATGCTCGGATCATCGATCGATCATCGGTTGGAATAGTTGATGATCAGTGATCTTCCTCCGATACTGCTGGGCTGTAGTCCCTTCATAGGCGCCGGACAATTCGGAGCGAAAGCTCTCCAATATTATCGAAGATTCTATCTCCGGCCTGATAATATGGTTAGGCTATTCCGGAAGAGCTTTGACCTCGGAGTGAGGGCGGTTCAGCTATTGGCAGATAAACCTGTCGGCGCCTTGATTGAAGCATGCCATAGCACGAAGGTGAAGCCCTTCATAATTTATTCAACAGACTTACCCGGATCGAGATTGAGGAATATGTTAGATAGGTTAGGTCGATTGGAACCTGAGGTTGTTGCCGTCCACGCCGAAATCAGCGACATCCTGGATGTGGAAAAGATAATGGAGAGACTGAGCATAGCGAGGGAGTATGGAGCTACTGCGGGTTTAGCCACCCATAGACCTGGTGTCACAATTCCGTGGGTCGAGGAAGCGGGTATCCCAGTCGAAGTAATCCTTGCACCTTTGAATAGGCTAGGGTATGCCATGGAGCCTGACTTTGAAAGAAGCCTGGAAGCAATAAAGAGTTGTTCACGTAGGGTAGTAGCCATAAAACCATTGGCCGCCGGAAAACTATCACCAACAGCGGGTTTTGAATTCGTCTACAGATATGTGAACAGCGCTGCCGTCGGCATCACGTCCGAGATAGAGATGACGGAGACATACAGAGCCGCAACCAAGGCTCACCAAGAAAGGCTCGATCAATCGATCGACGACTCAGGAAAAATTGAACGTCACCCTTATGATCGATCGGTTGGCACAAGCATGAGAGCCGAAGAACTGGCCCGTTCTGCGGGCTTGGGGAACGATAAGGAGGAGAACCCGACGATGACCAAGCAATTGATTGAAGAAGAGGAAAAGGAGAGGAGGCGGCATTGTTTGTACCCGGGCTGCGCGCGGTTTGTGAGGGTTGAGTATAGCCCAGACTCAGGTGTGACTTATTACGTATGTAAACGTCATGGCCGCATACCCAAGAAATGGACCGGTCTCCCGCGATAAGTGGCTGAAATCGAGCGATTGCATTCAGACAGATTATTTAGTATACTCAGACGATGATATTCGAACCTATGAGACAATTGCCCATAGCAGTTCCTTCTGAATTGGTGCCTAACAGTTCGTTCGATCGATCAACTATGAAACACTCCGAAGTTCAATTCAACAAGAATCGAGCTACTCGTTCGGTTGGCCTAGGAACGCTATGGTTGGGAATAAGAGGCCGCAGTGGCTGGGATCGATTTACGGATAGACTACGGGCTAGAGCTGGATTACTTTTTGGAGTATCACGAGTAGAGAGGCCTCCAACAGTCTATCGTAGGCCCTTATGGCGGAGTCTACATCCTTGCCGACGATGAAGGCTCCGTGTTTCTTCATCAGAACGATGCCGTATCTGTGTTTTTCGAAGGTTCCACGGACTTGCTGAAAGCCTTCTATCAGATGGGCTGTCAGTTCAGTTGATCCTGGGGGTGCGTACGGTACTAGGGGCGTCCTGTCTAGTCCCCTCCATTCTCCTCCTTCTTGAGTGACTAGGGGGACGCCGGCGAAAGCAAAGGCTGAAGGTAGGGGATGATGGGAGTGAATGGCGCCCTTAGCCGGAAGGGTTTTGTAGGCTGCGAGATGGAGATCCAGGTCTATGGACGGGCCCAACCCCTTCTGGATGATGTTGCCTTCGAGATCACAGGTAGCCAGATCCTGAACTTCGATCTTCCATCCGCCTTCGCTAGCTCTTCGAGGTGTCATAACTATGGTATCGTCGACCCGTGCGCTGATGTTTCCGCCGCTGGTGGAGAAAAGCCCCCGAGAGTACAGCTCCCTGGCTCTTTCGACTATCAGCTCTTTCACAGAATCCACTTCTGCGATCAAACTCAGCACCTATTCTGTGACCTTGGGGACTACCTAAAAAGGTCGTCTGCTGATTGCTGGGGCTAGCAGACAAGGTTTATAGTGGCAAACTCCCTCCACCAGATCGAATCGATGGATTCGGGTGGTGGCTTTGTCCGAGGAGACTATTGATGTTTTTACAGCAAACGAGGGGGAGATAGATCTTGAGAAATCCGTTGTTGCCACGTACTACGTTGAGGGAAGAAACATCTCGCCTCTCGAGGCGGGGGTTGTCATCGCCGCTGAGGAGAGTATAGGCACTTGGACGGGTGTGGAGACCATGAAGAGCCGGATCGTCAATAATCTCGCCGCCAGGGTCTTCCGAGTAGAGGAGAAGCAAGAGAACAGCGGCATTGTCAAACTGAGTTATCCCCTAGAACTATTCGACTATGAGACGGGGGGCATACCAAACATACTGAGTATAGTGGCTGGGAACTTGTTCGGATCAGGAGCCCTAAACAACGTTCGACTTGAGAACTTGGAATTTCCGAGGGAGCTCCTTTCAGCCTTCAGAGGCCCGAAGTTCGGCGTCGATGGAGTCCGAGAGCTAGTGGGGACGAAAAAAGAGAGGAGGCCGCATATTGGGACGATAGTCAAGCCCAAGGTAGGACTCAGTCCTCGGGAGACCGCTGAGGTCGCCTATGAAGCCGCGGTGGGTGGAGTGGATTTCGTAAAGGATGATGAGACGTTGACAAACCAACAGTTCTGTCCCCTTGACCAAAGGGTCTCGATGGTCACGGAGGCGCTTGATAGAGTGAGGGAAGAGACGGGAAGGAAAGTGCTCTATGCGGCTGACATAACGACCGAGGCATACAAGATTCTGGAGCTAGCGGACAGGGCCATTGATCATGGAGCACCTGTCTTGATGGTCGACGCGATAGCAGCTGGCTTCTCGGCAGTTAGGGCGCTAGCTGAAGATCCCTCCATCAAGGTCCCTATCCATGTTCACAGGTGTATGCACGCTGCTATGACTAGGAATCCGAGGCACGGCATCTCCATGATGGTTCTCGCGAAGCTCGTGAGGCTGGCTGGAGGAGATCAGTTCCACACCGGAACAGCGGCCGGGAAGATGGGTGGGTTTACCAAGAAGACCCATGAAATAGTGGAGATCAACGACTTTCTTAGGAGCGAATGGAACGGCCTGAAAACAACCTTCCCTGTGGCTAGCGGGGGAGTTCACCCTGGAATAGTTCCCCTAAACGTTAGGTTGCTGGGGAAGGACATCGTAGTTCAGGCGGGCGGCGGCATCCACGGACATCCAAAAGGAACGAGAACCGGTGCTAGAGCGATGCGGCAAGCCGTAGATGCGGTTATGAAGGGCATCTCTTTGGAGGAGTATTCAGAAACTCATGAGGAATTGCGGCAGGCAGTCGAAAAATGGGGCTATAAGTTCGCCGAAACAGAAAAATAGCCTCTGTCTCTTCGTTCCCATTCCTTCAGGGGGCACAAGCATCAGCCCACTTTCGCAACGAAACGAGTCATTTCGTCTAGGATTCGGCCCTTCGTTAAGTAATCTTCCCTAAGACTTGGATCCGGGTGGTATTCTGCTCTTATCTTCACAACGTCGGAAGCGACCTGAGGCATGGGTTTCTTACAGAAGCTAGATACCGCTAACATTGCAGATCCCACAGATGGGTCAACCCCTTCTACGGCCTTCACAGTCCTTCCTATGGTGTCAGCAATTATTTGGTTCTGGAGCTCACTCTTCGATCCACCTCCACAGGTCCTGAGTTCCTTCATGCGTGTGCCGGTCACCTCTTCAACTATGCTGAGAAGTGAATTGAGTACAAGGGCGTTTCCTTCTAGCAAACTTCTGAAGAGGTGTCCAGCTGTAGCATTCTTTTCATCTAAGCCCGCGAAGAAACCTCTGGCGTGAGGATAGGTCTCGGGAACCCTTGTTCCAACCCATTGCGGTTGGGCTATTAACCCATCACACCCTGGGGGGATCGATCGAGCCAGCTCATTCAATTCTGCTATCGAGAGCCTCAGAAGCTGAGCAACAGCGTCCAGCGGCAGGGTTCCCGCGTTGGTGGCTCCCCCGGCCAAGAAGCTGTTTCCAAAATAGGTCTTGTAGTAAAAACGTCTCCTGGAGTCCGGCATAGGATCTTTCACTACGGCGTGTAGGATTAGGGTTGTGCCTATTGTCGCGTTGGCTTGACCAGGATGCAAGGTCCCTGTGGCTACGTCCCCCGCTGAACCGTCCGTCAAGCCGTTGATAACCGGGATCCCTTCCGGCAGACCTGTCTCACTGCTTG
>JBGVSY010000019.1:0-3017 GCA_041862235.1 Nitrososphaeria archaeon
GGGGCGATTCGGCTTGACCTACGGCAAGGCAGCAAGGTTCTACGACCTGTTCGGCGAGAAGCCGGACGTGGAGTTCTACAAGGAACAGGCCCTTCTCTCTCGCGGCAAGGTTCTGGAGCTAGGTGTAGGCACGGCGAGGCTGGCCCTCGAACTGGCGAGATGCGGCGTAAAGGTCGTAGGCATCGACAACTCACCGGACATGTTGAGGGTTGCAAGGCGCAAGTTGACCAAGGAGCCCACGGAGGTGCGTAGACGTTTAACACTGAAGAGAAGTGACATCAGATACCTTAGATTGACAGAGAAGTTCTCAATGATCTATGTCCCAGCCTCGACGTTCGGTCACCTCACCAACGTTGAAGATCAGACGAAGGTGTTGAGGTGCGTCTACAATAGTCTCGAGGATGGCGGCAGGTTCGTCTTTGACGTTGAGCAGTTTTCATCTGGCAAGCCGCCGTCTTCGTGGTGGTTAGAAAGGAAGGAGCTCAAGGGAGGAAGGGAGGTAGTCAGGTCAGGCTTCATGATGTCAAACCTCCGGGAGAGGACCTCTACGATACACCTGTTCTTCGATCTTTATCGGAAGGGGAAGCTCATCGAGAGATACTACGAGCACGGTCGAGTGGCGATCTTCACGAAACGGGAGCTCCTGAGAATTCTCGGGGAGACGGGCTTCAAGGTGGACGCAGTGTACGGAGACTTCAACAAAACCAAGCACACACGGACAAGCCCGCGAATGGTGTTCGTGGCTCGCAAGTCTAGACAGCGATCGAGACGAAAGATGACGTCGTGATGCATCAAGAGGCTGTGACCATCAGTATGAGCACGATCATGCCCGCCAGACCCAGCGCCCTGTGCCACTTGGTTTCGAGGGCATGCTTGAGCATGACGGTACCGATGGCGATCAGGGCGGCTGTCCAGAGTGCTTCGACCAGGAGAAAGTGAGGGGGGACCTCCTCTACCACGAAGGTGACATAGTAAAAGGGGCCTGTGATGGGGAAGATCACGTAGATTAGGGAGAACAAGAAGGTGAGCACGGCTGAGATCAGGAAGCTGACGATCAAGTCCGCCCGCTCGTGCAGCGAGAGCTTCGCGGATAGGTGGATTATGATTGCGGGCGGAGAGACCTGCCCTAGGGTCAGGAGTATCATGGGGAAGAAGAAGAGCGGCCCGGCAGACTCCTTGTAGTCGAGTCCTCCCAGTGACACGTTGAAGTAGTTGAGGTAGACCCAGAAGGTGCCCGCTATCAGCAACACGAGTAGCAGGAGCAGAGCACGCCTTCTTCCCTTCGACATGGTTAACCTCCGGCGGATCCTAGCCACACTCGGCTCTCAACTGGCGCAGCCTGAGGCAGTAATAAGAGTAGTGACCGCCACGAGGTGCGATCGAGCGATTGTGCAGCGCTCTAGCGTTTCCTCTTGCTTCTCTTCGGCGCCCTTCGTCTGACACGTCTTCGCCTTGGAGTGGGTTTCTCGGCGATGAATCGCTCAACCATCGCCCTTGCCGTTTCGTCGGGATACTGGATGGGCGGAGACTTCATGAAGTATGCTGAAGGCTCGATAAGGGCTCCCTTCAACCCTCTATCCAAGCCTATCTTCTCGCAGCGCACCGCGTCGATCACCACGCCAGCGGAGTTGGGGGCATCCCAAACCTCAAGCTTCAGTTCCACATTGAGTGGGGTGTTGCCGAATGCCTTCCCTTCAAGTCGAATGTAGGCCCACTTCCTCCCCTCTAGCCAAGGAACGAAGTCGCTCGGCCCTATGTGCACATTATCCTTTCCGATGTCGTACGGGATTAGAGAAGTGACGGCCTGGGTCTTGGAAGTCTTCTTAGAGGCAAGCCTCTCACGCTCGAGCATGTTTAGGAAGTCCGTATCCCCTCCGACGTTGAGCTGCATGGTCCGCTCCAGCTTGACACCTCTGTCCAGAAAGAGTTTCGTGAGAACCCTGTGCAGGATTGTGGCTCCAACAAGCGACTTGATGTCGTCCCCTATGACGGGGAGGCCACGCTTCTCGAAGACGCGTTGCCACCTCTTCTCACGGGCTATGAAGACAGGTATGCAGTTGACGAAACCGCACCTGGCCTCGAGAGACTGCTCCACATACCATTTTGTGGCGAACTCGCTTCCAACAGGAAGGTAGTTCACGACGACATCTACCCGGTTGGACTTGAGGACATCGACGACATCGACCGTTGGCGAGGGATGCTTGTGAACCACGTCGGCCAAATATTTTCCTATGCTATCGTGTGTCATGCCGCGCATGATTTCAACCCCTAGCCTCGGTACGTTGGCGAATCTGAGTGTGTTGTTGGGCTTCGTGAAGATCGCTTCGCTCAGGTCTTTGCCAACCTTGTTCCTGTCTATATCGAAGGCGGCAGTGAATTCTATGTCGCTGACATGGTACTGACCCAAGCGGACGTGCATGAGGCCGGGCACGAACTCATTGTCTGCGGCGTTTTGATAGAATTGGACTCCCTGCACAAGCGCCGAGGCAGAGTTGCCAACGCCCACGATTCCAACCCTTATCTTCGGCATTGTGACGCCCTTTCTCGACTAGTCTAGGACGTTCGATGAGACGGAGATATAAGTATTCTATGAGCATAGACTAGCTAGAGCGCCCGACCAAGTTCATGTAGGTACTGCTTCGCCCTGTCCAGCGTGTCGCTTCCCTTCGCCGTGATCTTGTAGTACTTGCGTGGGGGTCCCTCACCGCCTTTCTCGGTCCTCTCCATGGTCACGTACCCTGCCTGCCTAAGCCTCAATAGAACGGCGTAGCATGTGACCCTTGATGGGCTGAAGCCAAATCTCTGGCTTATCGCGTCTCTTACGTGATATCCGTAAACAGGCCTCTCGCGTAGGAGGCTGAGGATGTATATCCAGAGGTTTTCTTTCGTCAGCTTTCTGACCAGACGTTGGTACGCCACGTTCAAGCCGCCAACATCAGGGAGCTCACGACATTTATCAAGCTTCCATCATCTGTCAAGAATTTGTTCGATTGGATTCCTCGATCGATCTAGGTAAA
>JBGVSY010000020.1:0-6835 GCA_041862235.1 Nitrososphaeria archaeon
CGCACTCGACAAGACCTGGCTGGCTGACTTGAACATCTTCGCTGCGTCAACGACGAGGTTTCTTTCCATGAGCGCCAACCCTCGAAGAAGTTGAGCCCAACCGCTGCAGCATCGACCATCCCTCACACACTCGCATTTCATGTATTCCATTCCTGCACGCTCATAGAGCGAGGCCGCTTCTTCAAGCGATTCGAGGCTCTCGAAAGAATCAACGGCATCGGCCTGGCTTCTCAATTCATCTGCCTCGGCCCGGGGATCCTCGTTTGTCAACTTGACACCTTTCTGGGAAATGTCCTAGTCTGGTGGTTCATTGGACGGTGACAATGTTCTTAATAGTTTCTCTCAGCTTTTCCTTGCCAGATGAAGACGCTGATTGCCGGTCTCGGAGACAGACTGATGGGCGACGACGGTTTCGGGTCATTCCTCGTTGAGGAGCTGACGAAGAAGGAGTTGTCTCCCGAAGTTGAGGTAATCGACTATGGAACCTCTGTCACGAAGCTGCTTGTCGATCTCGAGAATTACGACCTAGTGGTTCTCCTAGACGCGATCTCGAAAGGAGGCAGGCCGGGCACGGTCTACAAGGAACGAATTCGCCCCGAGGACATCAGGGATCTCTCCCCTGAGGAATTCAACATGATGGCCGGGATCAGCTACCATGGAATCAACTTGGTCTCCCTCTTGGAGGTCGCCAAAGCCCTCGGGGTCTTGAAGGGGAAAGTGATCATCTTTGGCGCTGAGCCTGACAAGATTGCCTTGAGGATTGGTCTGTCTCAGACTATGGGCAAAGCCCTTCAGCGAGTCGTTGAGGAAGTCTTGAGGACGCTAGAAGACGAGTGGCAACCTTGATGCCGAGGGCTGAGTCTGAGCAATCGAACAAGTGAGGACTCAAGAGTGGACGCTTGTCCTGTGCTAAGGGAGAAAGGCCAAGGGGTCTATGTCTCTCTTGAAGGACCTGATGGGGCTGTAGACGTGAACACTGCATGCGATGCAGGGATCGAAGCTTCTTACGACTCTGACGACATCGACACCTTTCATCTCGCCCGACGAGATCTTCTCGGTGATGGGTGTTCCGATTATCGCCTCCTCGTAGGGGCCGGGCCGTCCAGAGGTGTCTCTCGGTGAAGCGTTCCACGTGGACGGAGTGATCACCTGATAGCGGTGGATCAACCCATCCCGCATCACAACCCAGTGGCCGAGAGCCCCTCTCATCGCCTCAACCATACCCACGCCCAGCCCTTCACTGGGTCTCTTGTAGTGGAACCAGTTCTGTGTCTTCCCAGATTTCACTAGATCCAATGCCTGGAGGAGCATGTTGTACGCAACGTACGCAGAGTAGGCGTGGAAGTACGCTCGAGCTCGAACTCGCTCAACGGTATTGATCTTCGAGGGAATCTTCCACTCAAACTCAATTTCGTCTGAAACCCTGTATCCCGCCACAACGGCTTCGGGAAGCCCAAACTTGACGGAGTTTCCGGCTGAGCCTCCGACCTTGCCAGCCTTCGCCGTGACCCACATCCTGGCGATGGGACCGGCTTCCAACACATGGGAAGCCCCATCCGCCCTCTTCCTCCAGTCTTGCCACCTAGGAGATGTCCCCCAGGAGTACTTTCCCTCCCAGTTCTTCGCCGGTCCCGGATGCGGCTTTGTCTCCTTGTTCCAGGGATGCCACGGAAAAACCTCGTTACCCAGCGGGTCTCTAACTATCTCTACTCCTTGCCAAGCGTCGTAGTAGGAGCTCGGGATCTGCTCCCGCACCCCCAGGTTGATCTCCACTAGGTCCGTGGTGATCAGTTGTCCTTCTATGACCACGCCCGGGGTCATCATTCTCTTCTCTCCCCACGCGGGCATGTTCTCGTAGGATGCATCATACGATTCCACGTCTTCATAGACGCCGTAGGAGATGAGGTTCGTTGGCCTAGCTCCTGCGTCTTCGTAGCCCGATGCTGACAGGAAGTCACAGAGGTCGTCGAAGATGGGGACGAACTCCTTGGCAAAGGCGACGTGTTGAGACAACATGGCGGCGAACGCCTCTAGGTCCGATGGTGTTGGGGACACGGCCACACCGCCTGGAACCACGGTGTTGACGTGGGGGTGTTTTGCTCCGAGCAGCGAGGCCATTTTCCTTCCTATCTTCTGGATTTCGAGGGACCTCAGCCACAAGGTGCCTGTGACAGGGTTCAACGCTTCCATGATTTCGCTTATCTTCTGGTAGCCGTGGAGGTCGGCGTGCTTGGCTCGGGCTTTCTGTGCTTTTTTCCACCAGTCAGGGTTATGCTTCCTGACTATCGCCTGGCTGTAGTCCGTGCCCTCTAGCACTATGCAGCCCAAGGGGGCATCGTACAGCTCCTCTGAGGCCAGGATGAGGTTCCTCAGAGCCGTTCCCATGGGTGGCGGAGGGGCTTGGTACGCCATGTCGACTGCGGTGGCAGAGGCCATGGAGTGGGGAACCGGGCAGACCCCGCATATCCTTTGAGTGATCCATATGGCGTCGGCGGGCTCTCTGCCCTTCAAGATCTTCTCGAACCCTCTGAACATCGTTTCAAAGCTGTGGGCGTCAACATACTTCGTCAGAGCTTCGTCCGTCTTGGCCTGTATGCCCAGATGGCCTTCGATCCTCGTCATGGGCTCTATGACAACTTCCCTGCTCATCAGATCCCTCTCCTTTCCAGTCTCTTGAACAAAGCCCACAGGCTACCGGTAATGCCCAAAATTGTGTCCTTGGCATAGGCGCTCGCCGGTGCCTTGCGTAGGAACGGTGACATAGGGGCATCCGGGAAGACAGGCTCTGTGCAACCGATGCATGGTGAGCCCAACCGTGTACATCCCCCGACGCCTTCTACGCACCCCCTCACGGGGGTGTCGCAATGGGCAATCAAGCCCTTGCAGCCAAGCATGCCGACGCAGTAGGGCTCCCCGAACTCCTTGTTGTATTTTCCGGAGCCGAAGTATCCTGCCCTGGGACACCTGTCATGGACGGTGCTTCCGAAGATGTATTTGGGCCTGTGGTGCTCGTCAAGTTCAGGAAGCGGAAGGTAGCCCCTTACGGCGAGAACAAGGTGGGTAGCCGCCTCCGCTAGGTGCTCACCATGAGCAGGGCATCCTGGAATGCAGACCACCGGCAAACCTAGGGTGCTCTTCCAACTGGGTGTGAGGAAGTCTAGTAGGCCCTTGGCTCCGGTTGGGTTAGGTGTCCCGTGAGGGATTCCTCCGTAGCTGGCACATGTCCCGACTGCGACTGCGGCAGCTGCCCTTCGAGACAGCTTCGTAACCCAGTCGCTGATGGATCTTATCTCATTTCCCTCGGCGGAGATTGCGCACCAGAATCCGTCTGTCTTGCGCGCAGCCTCTTCGTCCGGTATTGCTCCTTCAAGAAGAAGCACGAACGGGTCGAACTTGCCCTCATCAGCCGCGTTAAGGACCCTGACAACGTCGTCGCCCCATGAGAACGCTATGGTTTGGTGGAAGGGCAGCTCCACGCCGGATGACAGGGGCAGGAAGCCTGTCAGTATGTCCAGCAGGCTGGGATGGGACGCGTTCAGAAACGATACGGTGCAGCCGCTGCAGCCTTGGCCTTGAAGCCAGACCGCATTTATGTATGGTACTTCCTTCTCGCCCAAGAAAACTCAGCCTCATGCGGCTCCTAGCCGAGCATATATAATACATATCCTGCAGGGACTAGAACATACCGGAACTTATCTCCCCTCAGTCGGGTCGATCGAAGGTCTTGTGTCTGAGGGCAGCAGCACGTCTAAGGCGACACTACATCCGCACTGCCCGCGATCGATCGAGACGAGCAGCGCTCGCTGATTCTTAGGCTCTGCTGACTATGACCTTGTCACCGGGACGGAAGTTTCCATCCTCCAGGCGATCCTTCGAGAGACGGACGACGCCCTGACCCTCATCGCTGGCAGGGAGTTCATCTACCTCAGCGATAGTGTAGGTACCTCTCACCGCCCAGAAGCTGGCTGTTATCTCAACCTTCTCTCCTCTCTTCACGCCAAGGTACTCCATCGTCTTCCCGTCGAGGCGGGCTTTACCCACGTCGCCTTCGAGGGGGACCTTCAGTATGAGTTTGGCTTTGTAGGAGTATGCCATGTAGCAGCCCTCGGCTCTTTTGAGCCGTGGAATTGATAATATGCTTTTCCCGATTACAGCTTGCAGGCTATTCGCTAGGTTCCTCGGCCTCCTTGATACGTGACTTCACGGCTCTCAGCAGCGAGTCGTACAGGTCGACGAGTCTCTCTAGGTGTCGAACCCAGCGGGACAGCCGTTCTCGATTAGACGGCATCCGTACCATGACGTCTGTTGTTACATGTCTGAAGCCGAAGCGCTCATAGAATTGCTCGAGATCTTCTTCGAACCCTGCCTCGGGGTACGGGGTTAACCCGAGGATTGTGTCCTGTTCATCGAGTAGGCGTTTCACGATTTCCGTGCCGATTCCCTTGCCGCGGTGGGGAGCCGCAACCTCCATGGAGTCCAGCGCCCTTCCTCCTGGCAGCACCGCCCAGGGCGCTACCACGGCAAACCCCACCAATGTGTCGTCGTCCAGCGCCCCCCAGACATCATTCCCATCTCGAAGTCTTTCACGTAGCATCTCTCTGAGCTCTTCCTTGCCTCTGTCTCCTGCGGAGGAAACCCATCGCACAAAGCCCTCTGCTATGGCGCACCTTTGCAGATCTTCCTTGTTGAGCTTCTTGACGGAGATCACGACGCCACGCCTCGCCGGGACGTCGCGTCCACCCTTCTACACGCCGCCTGCGTAGATGTCTTTGATGGCGGAAGCCACTTTACTGGGGGAGAGTATACCTCTCTCTGTCACTATGGAGGTAATGTCCTTGCAAGGAATCGTCTCGAAGAAGGGGTTAGCCACATCGATGCCTAGATTGGTTGCGTGCTCCGAGGAGAAGACGAGAGACGGCACTCCGCCCACCCGGCTCATGTCGTTGGCAAAGGCCGGTTCGGGGCAGAACTTGTGGGTACTCGCGGCAACGTAGACGGGCACTCCGGCTTCCCGTGCCGCCAATGCAACCACTGAGGATCCCATCTTTCCAAGAGCATCTCCGCTTGGAAATATCGCCGCCCCACCGAGTAGAACTTTGGTTGCAATCTTCACGCAGTGGCGGCAGGCTGCGTCAATGATCAAGGTCACGGGAACCCCGATGTCCGCAATCGCCATGGCAGAAAGCCTCCCATGAAACTCGGGACGGGTTTCCAGGACGATTGCCTTGATCTCCTTGCCCTCTGCTTGCGCTGTTCCGAGGATAGATATCACCGAGGTGCTGGCGTCGTGGGTCATGATGACGTCTTTGTCCTCTATCAAGGTGGCGCCGATCTTGCCGATCTCGTCGACAGATTTTCGCAGAGACTCGCTGTAGCGGTCGAGTTCCCGCGCTACCGTGTCACGCAGCTTGTCAAGGCCGATGCCTCGATCGGCGGCCGCTCCAACCTGCCTTTGAACGAATTGCACCGCGTTGGAGAGAGCAACGTTTGTAGGTTGAGCCGCGAGAATAGCGGAAGAGCAGCTCCTCAGGTTCTTCAAGAGTTGTCTGACCTCCTCAGCCTCTGTGCCAAGAACTGTGGTCTTGATGGCTTCCAACGAGGCCAACGTGATCTGGGTGCCACCTCGTAACTCGCCTTTCTTGATTCGTTCGATTAGCCTGTCGCATTCTCTTTCGAAAAACACGGAGCCACACCCGACGGATAGAGAGGGAGGTGAGAGTGTAAAAGCCTTTTCCGCGAAGACAGGGCTCCATGATGTCTGTGGCTCTGAGGAAGAATGGCATTATGATCGATCGTCTTGGTCAACTAGGTCGTCACGGACGTCCGATATTCATCTGAATGCCGTGAATCTCGAGAGGGATCGGCGATCTTATCTGGAGATCTGTTTCACCAGCTTGCTGTCCCGATCGTAGATCCTGACCAGAAGGGGCATTTCTCCAAGGGCGAAGTGGGTGGCGCATGCATAGCAAGGGTCGTAGGCTCTGAAGGCCATCTCGACCTTGTTCAGGATTCCCTGGTCGACCTTGCCGTTCTTTATCACGCCTCTGGCCGCGTCTCTGATAGACATGTTTATGGCGCCGGCGTTGTTGGTTGTTGCCACTATGAGGTTGACCTGCTTGACCAAAGCCTCTTCGTCGAGGACGTAGTGGTGAATGAGAGTTCCTCTGGCTGCCTCAACTATTCCCACTCCTTCCCCGGGTTTGCCCGGCGTGTTCCTGATTTCCTTGCTTGTGATCTCCTCATCTTGGCTAAGCTCTACCGCCCTCTCTGCGGCGTAGAGCAGTTCTATGAGTCTGGCCCAGTGGAAGGCCAGGGTTGAGTGAACGGGTTTTCCCCCTAGGGTCTCATACATGCGTTCGTACTCCTGCTGCGCAAGTGGTGTGGCCATTCCCTCGGCGGCGTTCAGCCTCCCTAGTGGACCAACTCTGTAGATGCCGCTTTCGGGCCCATCAGCAAATCCTTTCCAACCTACGTTCTTGAGGTATGGGTACTTGACGTAGCCCCAGGGCTCCACGTGCTCCTCGATGACGTCGAGGTAGTCGTGGGCGTCGAACTTGACAAACTCGTTGCCCTGAGGATCGACCACACGCACCTTTCCGTCGTAAAAGTTTACCTTCTTGTCGGCGTCGACCGTGCCCATGTAATACGTCTTGAGGGTGTACGGGTCGCTCAGGATCATGTCGACATAGTCCTTGTTCTTCAGCACGACGTCGTCGAAGATCTTCAGAGAGAACTTGGCAAACTCGAGGCAGGACCTGGCCATGTCCTCGATCTCCTGGCGGTTCTCCTCGGAGAGCGCCTTCGAGATGCCGCCGGGCAGGCCGCAGACGGGGTG
>JBGVSY010000021.1:0-7501 GCA_041862235.1 Nitrososphaeria archaeon
CATCCCCGAATTTCTCAGGGGTGCTGGCTGTTCGCATCCTCCGTCGGGTGATCCCCCGCTTCACGGACTTGACGGCGATCGCTCAATACCCCCTTGTTAGGCAAGCCATCGCCCATTTCTCCGCAGCCAGTGACCATGGCTACCTTAACGATCCCTCGGTCGGAATCCCATGCTCTATGCTAATCCAGTGGCCTGACAAGTTCTACCACACCTCCGAGGACACCGTCGACAAGGTAGATCCGCAGAGCCTGGCCGTAGCGGTGAACGTGGCGGCTACCTACGCATACTTCTTGGCGCAGGCTGGTCTGCTGGAGGCAGAATGGCTGATGCAGGAAACATTGTCACAAAACAAGAAGAACATAGTCACAGAGGCGCAGAGATCCGTTGACATCGCCTACCGTCGCGCGAGCGGAATTGGTGGCCACAGTGAAGGGAAGGGAAAAACCAGCGTATCGCTACCAGAAATGTTGACGAGGACGTTGGGCCAGGCGAAGACGCGTCTGAAGTACAGGTTTGATGTCGGGAGTCAGGCTCTTCTCTCCGTGTCGCGGCTTGCACCGGTCAAGCACAGGAAGAGGTTCCGGCGATCGATCGAGACAGCAGGTATACGTGATTTACGGCGTATCATCGATCAGGAGATGAGAAGGGTGAAGTCCGCTCTGGCGCAGCTGGCCTCGGAACGGGGCGTTCAAGTAGCTAGGTCCACCCGTCGAACTCAACGTTCCGCCCTGGAGAGGAAGGCAGCTGCTATGGTTCCCGAGAGGGTGTTCAGCGGTCTCCCCTGGTACAAACATCTCGAGCGGAGGCTAGGGGACAAGGAGAAGGATGAGCTTTGGTCCTTGCGAAAAACCCATGAGAAATCTGAGAAGTCGCTTCGAGGCCCGTCGATCAGGTGGATCGACGGCCGCAGGAACCTGCTCGAGGTGTCTCGCCTGGCAGAGCTGGAGACGGGGAAGGCCGATCTGGTCTACTTGGTCAAGTACTTCGAGCTCTTGGAATCGATGGGCGTGTTGAAGATTAAGCGCGCCGCTTGAAGTGGAATAGAGGGATTGTGCAAGACTCTTGTTGTGTTGGGGCTTTCGATGGTGAACCAATTGAAGAGCCTCGCCGACGGCTTCGCCTCCTTGCTCTCAACGGTACTTTCACACCCCCTTGTCTCCGGGGCCGCCGTGCTGATGATGGCTCTGGGGAATCCTGAGGGTGGGAGCGATCCGATTGCTCCATCTGCTGTTGCCCTCGGGGTGCTGTTCATCTCTGTCTTGCCCGTGACCGCAGTCGTGTATCATGCTTGGAGAGGAAATGTGGATCTCAACGTTTCCAGCCGAGAGAAGAGGCCGCTTTTCTTTGTGCCTGCGCTTCTCAGCTATGTCGTGGCATCGCTTCTCTTCTGGTTCTTGTCGCTGCGACCCCTCTACATAGTTTCGGTCTGCTACGTGGCCGTGACATCCGCAGTCTTCGCTTTCACTCTCAGGTGGAAGATCAGCATTCACACTGCTGCCGTAGCGGGCCCCGTAACCCTTCTGGCTTTTTCCTTCGGCCCTATGATGCTGCCCCTTTACTTGCTCGTTGCAGCCCTCTTCTGGGCAAGGGTTCACTTGCATGCCCACTCAGCCACTCAAGCTGCGATGGGCGTGCTCGTATCCATGGCTGTCACCTCTGTGGTATGTCTTCGGCTCTGCTGACGGCTCTTGACTGCCCTAGACACGAGAATTCTGATACGAGACCTGGTGACCTCGATCGTTCAATCCACAACGCTAGAGGGACCAGAACGAGGAGAGCTCCCGCCTCAGGTCTTGGAGACAGTCGAATGTGTGTTGCTGGAACACGCCGTTCCTTGGAAGCGGCCCAGGCGCATGTTGAGCGCCACAGAGTATTGAGGCGCTGGCCGAGACCAGCACTGGAAGAACCCTCAGATTGTAACCTCCCTCGAGAAATAGAACCAACCTGCCTTCGCATTGTTCTTCAGACATCCGCTTCAAAGCGTCAACCAGCCTGAGGTAGCCGCTTGATGACAGGTTCAAATCGGCCAGGGGATCCAGCCTGTGAGCGTCGAAGCCGAGCGATATCAGTATGAACTCGGGGTGATACTGAATGAGAATCGGCGAGACTATCTCCCTCAAGAAGACAAGGTAGTCTCCGTCGGCAGAGCCTCTTTGTAACGGCATGTTGACTGTAAATCCCTCTCCCTCTTTCTCCCCGACCTCTTCGATCGAGCCTGAAAATGGAAAGAACCCGCTGTCTTCGTGAATTCCCAGGTACAGAACCCTAGGGTCTCCATAGAATATCTCTTGGGTGCCGTTGCCGTGGTGTGCGTCTAGGTCGACGAGCGCAACTCTCTTCAGACCATGGTCTAAGAGGTATCTCGCTGCCAGGGCTGCGTTGTTGAACACACAGAACCCAGTGGAGTCAGCGTTCAGCGCCAGTCCATCTTTTCCTGCGTGATGCCCAGGGGGCCTGGTGAGAACGAATGCGTTTCGGAACTCTCCCTTCAGCACGTCCCTGCACGCCTTCACTGCTCGTCCTGCTGAGTAGGTTGCTGCTACATAGGAACCAGGAGAGAGGTAGGTGTCATCGTCGGCATACCCGCCGCCGTGTTCGCAGAAACTGCGAATCTGTTCGATGTATCTTTGGCTGTGCACCTCAAGAAGGAGCTCATCCGTCACCGCCTGGGTTTCGGCGAAGGTGATCAATCCCTTCCTGAGCCAGATGTTCCTCCTCAGTCTTCTAAGCACGGCGAGGATTCTTTGGATCGACTCAGGGTGATCTCTGGGGGTCCTATGTAGTGCCTGTGTCCTAGAGTGGTAGATGCCTGTGGACGGAGGCATGAACGGAGAGCGCTGTGTGTATCTCTTAACCGTTTACAGGAGGCTTTGGCTTCTGGCAGATCTCTTCGCCTCCTGGAAGAGGTCCTTGAGGTACATGTCTGGGGGCTGGTTCTTCTCTTTGGCGATGATTCTCAGCGTTTTTGATGCCCCCGTGGAGTATTGAATCGCCTTTTTCCTTGCGTCGACTATCTGCTGTGGGCATCCCAGGGATCTCGCTGCTTCTCTGAGAACAAGCTTCCTTGCACCCGACTTCACATCGAGCCTCAGGTCCGTTGGGAGGGAGAGAACGTAGCGGGCTAGCTGAGTGTCGCTGTAGGGAAGCCGGAGCGCCAGCGAGTTGGAGGCGCACGCCTTGAAGTCTCTCTCTAGGTCTCTTCGCTGCAAGTTGAGGAAGTCCGTACGCATTCTCTGGAAGGCCGCAGAGGGATCATCCCTTGAAAGTGCTGTGTACTTCATGTATCCTCCGAAGAGCTCGTCTGCCGCATGGCCCGTCAGGATCGAGTCGAAGCCCTGATCTCTTGCGTCCCTCGAGGCGCAGAAAATCGGGAGAGCTGTCTCCACGCTCATCCTCTCGTCTGTCTCGCAGCTCCAAACCACGTCCCTTATTGTCTTCTCCGTCTCTGACTTCGAAGGAGTCACGAGGTTAATTGGAAGCCCCAAGATCGACGCCGCCTTCTCAGCTTGATCCAGATACGCTCCGCCTTCAGCAAAGGTGACCGTGATCAACCTCAGCGCAACCAGATCTCGTGTGAGATGGCTTAGGAGGCCGCTATCCAAGCCTCCTGAAAACGCGAGAGCGGATGACTCGAGCCCCGAGGACCAGCGGCCGGCCGCGTCGAGGAGCAGGTTGGCAACACGTCGAGCCGCGTCCCTCAACGTCACGGTGCGGGGGCGTCGCGGCCACCGAACCTGCCCTCGGGAAAAGTGGGTCCCCCTACCGGTGAACCGCACGATTCTCGCCGGAGGAACGATCTCGGGTTCTAGAGAGGAGTTGCCCCATATGCATCTCTTTCTCGTCGCGAGGAGCAGCCACCTCTCGTCTTCCACGGCATAGAGAGGAGCCCTTCCCAGGTCATCTCTACAGGCGGTCAAAACCTCTGCGGCGGCGATGCAGGAGAAGGCGCCTTCTCGCCCTGTCAACGCGTCCATGAAGCGATGGGGACTTTTCTCCATGAATCCGTGGGTCCTGTCTTGGCCTGGAAGGAGGTAGCCTTCGAGAGCCGCACACCATCCGTCCCGTGACAGAATTCCGCTCGTGGGAGCATCGCTCTCTTCAGCTACACCTAGAGCCACGGATGACCTTGGCTCCTGAAGATCGTCAACCGATGCCGAGGCATCCACGTGGCCTCGCCAACCGAGGCAGTACGTGTGGCGAGGAGCCCTCATCGTGCTCAGCATGGATTTTACTGCAAGGGGCGCCTGGGAATTCCTCTTGTCCAAGGCGGCTACTAGTATCAAGGAAGTGTGTCGCTCCTCTCAGAACCGGTCGAGGTCCGACTGTTCCAGGTCCTCTTCCGCAAGTTCTGCGCTGACCTTCTTTACCTTGCCTCCGGCCTGCTTCTTGATGGTCACGACGACTGTTGGCCCTATGCCTGGAACCTTCAGAAGGTCCTCGACTGACGCGCGCTTGAGCTCATTCACGGACTTGTAGCCTGCCCTGTACAACGCCCTGGCTCTGACTCTTCCCACCTCTTGGAGCTTTGCTAGGGAAATGAGTTCGGGCTTCACACCCTTGCGCACCCTCTCAACCATGAGGGCGAGGGGTCTGAGCTTCTCTCGGGCCTTGATGACTCCTGCAATTTCGTGTGCAGAGTATGTCACCCACTCTGCGTTCCTTCTGAGTGCCGACAGATCACCAGGCTCTATTCTGAACCGCTCGTAGAGGCCTCCTTCGCTAAGCTCGTTTATCCAAGCCTCCAGCACCATGACTTTCTTGAAGTCTTCGAGGTAGAGCTCATATTCAAAGGGGTCTGAGAACGAGTTAGGCGGTTTCACAAGGAGTTGATCCAGATGAGACTCGCAGTAGAGCTCCAGGGATTCGGAGCCGACTCTCCTCATCGACACCTGCGGGACATCACGCGTCCTGCAGATGAGGTGGAGGAAAGATATCTCACCCATCTGCTTTGCCTTCGATCGGAGGCCTTGAATGATGTAGACCGCGCTCAGCGGGTCTATGTAGAGCTCAGAGACCCGCTTACCCAGTTTTGTTGCCTGAAGAAGATCATCGCCAAGCAAGAGCATCTCGTTCTCGCTGAGGAAGTGCAGAACAGTCGACACCTTGCCCTCGATTGCTCCTAAACCATACTGACGGGCAAAGAAAGTGTTTTCGAAGAACGAAACAAGGTGTTTGACATCCGACGCGAATCCAGACGCAACTGTTGCCAAGACATGAGACCTGAGGTGTCGCTCGTCTGAAAGACGAGACCAAATCTTCTCGGGTTTCCCTCTAACGTACTTCTTCATCAGAAGCTCTTTGTCTGCATCCCTCTTCGCGATGGGCATGGCGTAGCCCACTTCATCGTATCTGGGTCTTCCCGCCCTTCCACAGAACTGCTTGTACTCCAATACGGAGATCGGGTGCATCCCTCTCTCCGAGCTGTACCGCCAGAGGTCAGGTATGACCACTGTTCTCGCCGGGAGGTTCACACCAGCAGCGAGCGTGGGCGTTGCGGCGAGGATCTTGATTAGGTGTCTTCTGAACCCTTCCTCAACAAGAGTTCTCTGTCTGTAACCAAGTCCGGCGTGGTGAAAAGCCGCTCCTCGACTGACGACGGAAGCTAGCTTCTCAGTGAAGGCTGTGCGGTCGCTTGACTTCAGGATTCTTTCAGAGTAGATCTTCAGTGCCTCTGTTTTCTTCTCCGTGAAAGTGACTTCGCTCCTAGCCAAGGCTGAAGCAGCCTTCTCTGAGAAAGCCTCAGCCTTCTTCCTCGTGTTTGTGAAGACCAACGACTGTCCTCCTTCGAGAACTGTGTTCAGGGCCACGTTCATGGCAGGGTCTCTGACCAATGATCGGAGGTCTGCCTCCTCGCCGTCGTCGTACTCCACAGCCGTGCCGAGCACTACTCCTTCCTTGAGCTCTACCGGTCTCCAATCCGATGTTATCGGGGTGGCGTGCAGCCACTCCGAGATCTCTTCAACATTCCTTATGGTTGCGCTTAGGCAGAGCAGCTGGGCCTTGGGAACCACCTCAAGCATCTTCGTAATCGCCATCTCAAGAGTTGGTCCTCGATCTGCGTCGCCGAGCAGGTGTATCTCGTCTGCGACGAGAAGGGTTACGTCAGCCATCCATCCCGCTCCGTGCCTCAACAAGCTGTCAGCCTTCTCGTTGGTCGCGACGACGACGTCGTATCGGGACAACCATGGATCTGAAGAGTCATAGTCACCCGAGGTGACGGTGATAGCGAGGCTGCGGCCGTTGGTCGCCCCTCTCCGGAGGTACTTCTTGAACTCGCTGAACTTCTCTGCGGCGAGGGCGCGAAGCGGGGTGAGGTACAGGACCTTTCCACCCTGCTGAAGGTGTCTCGCCGCGGCCATCATAGCAATCAGGGTCTTGCCCGAGGCCGTGGGCGTTGCTACAACGAGGCTCTCTCCTTCGAGGACCCCTTTCTCCACGGCCGCCTCTTGAGGCGGGTAGAGAGAATCGATCCCGTCCTTCTCCAGGTTCCTCCTTAGGTATCGGGGTAGATGGAGCTGGGAGAACCTCAAGAGGAGGCACCGGCGGTTCAGGTGACCTTGTAGGCTCCTGGTCTGGGCGAGTAGAGTGTTCCCTCTGCGATGAGCTTCCTGAGTATACGGTCTATCTCTGCTTCGGTCAGTCCCTGCTCGAGCAGATCTCTCTTCAGGGCTTCCTCCTCTGCGACTCCCTTCTCTTCGGAAAGCCTCTTCACCATATCCATGAAGGTGCCTAGCTTCTCTCTCACGCTGCGGGGCTTGCCGGTCATGATGATGTCTATGTCGGGCGCGCCGGTCGTTACATCCACTCCGACCTGGCTCAGCGACTTCTTCATCAGCATCACCACCGCGCCTGCGTCCTCGACTGTGACGGTTTCTCTCATGGCGGCTCTGGCTCTGGCCTCCGCCAGCCTGATCAGCGACTCCAGCTGCCTGGCCGTGATCGAGACCGTGGAGGTCTGGTCGTAGACAGCCCTGGTTGCCAGGAAGAAGTCCTCCATGGTCTTCATGGCTTCAGGAGTCATCTCTGGGCGGATCCTCTTGGCATAGCTGGCGTATTTTCTGAGTACCTTGGGTGGTATCGGTGGGGAGACCGATGGCGCCCCCGTGGAGTGGAGGCTTAGTATGTGGTCGGAGATCTTCCTGTCCTGCTCCGCGTCCGGCACATCCTTCAGGGTGAAGATCAGGTCAAACCTCGAGAGAATCGTGACAGGAAGGTTGATGTTTTCCGGGAAGGTCCTGAAGCTGTCGTACCTTCCAAGGGACGGATTTGCCGCAGCCATGACTGCTGTCCTGGCGTTTAGGGTTGCCACGATTCCGCCCTTCGCCACGGAGACGGTCTGCTGGGCCATGGCTTCGTGGATGGCAACCCTGTCCTCAGGCCTCATCTTATCAATCTCGTCTATGCAACAGACGCCTCGATCGGCCATGACCATGGCGCCTGCTTCCAGGATCATCCCGCCTCCCTTCTCCCTGAGCACGGCCGCTGTGAGGCCTGCGGCGGT
>JBGVSY010000022.1:0-3140 GCA_041862235.1 Nitrososphaeria archaeon
TAACCGGCGACAACATCGTAGTGATGAACTGCATATGGGTTTTGAGAAGGGCGAAGGGGCACACCCTTGGAAAACAGCTCTTAGAAAACATGGTAGAGAGTGAGGAAGACGCCGATGGATTTGCGACCGTAGCGCTGGAAATCCACTGTAGCCCATGGTTCAGGAAACGGGAAATAGAGAAACTAGGCTTCAAGTCATTAGACTCAATTGAGGTAGCTCACAAGACAAAATACAGGGGACGAGTTTTTGACATACACCTCATGTGGATGCCAACCTCTGAGAACGCCAAGCAACCGAAATGGAACAAACAGAGGCTGCTTGAAGGTGTAAACTTCTGCATGGCACATCCACTATACCACCCGCAAACATATGAAGAAAAGCAGATTCTCGAGTAGCGATCGATCGAACCCTCTTGCCCACACAAAACCGGGGACTCTATGACAAATCATCTATCGGCGGTCACGCGGTTTCCTTGATGGTTCGCTTTGCTCGGGCGATCGCTTCGAGAAGCGCCTTAAGATCCCTTCTCAGGTTGATCCGTTGAACTGCTTGAGCACGGGTGTTAACGATCGATTGATCGATCTTCTTCCCCCTTGAGTATTTCCTTTTCTTCCTTTTGAGGGGTTCAGGTTCACTCAACGAGGGGGCGTGCTCGTTGTTCCAGTGGTCGATCGATCGATATATAGATTCATGTTCAACATTTCTTGATTCGGATTTCCTATGAGGTCCTACGGAGACGGAAAAACGTCAAAGAAGGGTCTTCGGGGTCCGATATGTCCCAAAGAATTCCTTGTCCCGGTTGACGAAGGAATCTATCGATCGAGGCGAAGACGACTATGCGTTAGACAGAAAGTATCTATTTTGTTTTGTTGACTCTTTCACGAGTTTCTCAGTCGCTCTTTGCCCATTGGTTCAAGATACGCTGAAGCTAAGGATTAATATGCTGGCGCTGCGCTGCATTTCTCGGAGGTACTGCAGAGGACATAGGGGCAGAAGACCCGTCGCCTCGGAAAAGGGAATGTAAGCTTAAGGCCGGATTCTTCCTTCGCTTGTCTTGAAGCGGTCTCAGGCTGCAAGGCTTCCCTGGCCCCCTCCCGAAAAGGCGACGGGTCCCTCCACAATCAATCCCTCTAGGTACAATAAACAAATGAATTACTCTCCATCATATTGCTTCTACGTCAGTCTGAGATTTCTATCCATCTCTCAAAACAAAGCCGCACGTATTCAGGCTCGATCAATCGACTGCCCCTCGCCGATTGCCTCAGACCAAATCTCGGTGATCGAGCAGAAAACGTGTTTGAGTTAAACACAAAGAATGCATTTTGGTCTCGTGGTCGTTTCTTGAGGACAAGTTGTCAATCCTGCCAAAGGGTTCAAGATACCCTGAAACTAAGCGCTAATTAACGTCTCCAGCACCGCGCGGTGGAGATCTTGATTTGGGTAAGAGGTTGATTCCGCTTCTGCTCATCCTTTCAGTGTTTCTAGTTTCTCCAGCTCTTGCGAAGACGATGGATCAATTGGAGATTCCGATATACCAGTGTCAGTTGCAGTGCCGACACTGGAGACCGCCGCTACAGTGGAGCTACTGGTATCAGAATTACGAGACGACTCTCGAATTGAGGCGTACGGGAAACGCCTTACACCTGGTTATGAGCTACCAGCCTGCGGTCACGCAGGAAGAGGGAACGTCGATGGTCTTCACGAAAAGAGGAAGCAGATGGGTTCTCCACGAGGGAACGATCAAATATGTCTCGCCGTACTCCGGGCTGTGGATAACCGAATACTGGCGTGGCTACTTACAGTTTGATGGACAACCCAGCGTCACCAGCCAACTTCACGGAGTCATGTACCAGTGGGGCTACGCCTTCGGGGTGGACGAACCGACAGTCAAATCGTTCTACACTAACGCCGTGTGGGACGCCGTTATGGAGGCTTGGCTCTTGGGGTTCAGCGTCTATCTGTGGGACGACCGGAGTGCTCCGCAAAACTACATCGGAGCGAGCGGCCCCATCCTGCCGACATACGGGTTCCCAGACCCCTTCATAGAGCCAGTTCCCGCAAGCAACTGCAACCCGATGAGTCTCTAACCTCCCTGAAGAGACCGAAATGTCGAAACCCGAAAGGGTCGGAGGTGAATGATTTGAGTAAGAGCAAGGGAATAGCGGTTTTCCTCACAGCAGCAACAATGCTTGTAATGGCAATTCCGATGTCTTTAGCCGCGAAGCCTAACGATGTCGGTTTTGACGAGTTTGGCTACAACTGGCGGGCGCGCAACTTTGTAGGCACTGGCGAGTCGTGGGCTATGGGCAAGCTCGGCATGACACACGAACAAGCCGAAGCGTACATGACCCCCTACCACCACGATAAGCTTGTGATGAAGTGGAACGCGGAGTGGGACAGAGGCAACGCTGAAGGATGGTCAGAGCCGCCTTATGCAGCGTGGTGTACGAACCAGTGGAACGGCATGGCAGGAGGCTCGGGTGAAACGTGGCACTACGTGATCATCTGGGTCGGCGCAGCGGGCAGCGAGTATAGAGAACAGTTGTGGCGAGAGGGTGGCTACGAAATCTGGGGGCAGTTTGAGGTCGTTCTGTCCCACGGAACGATAGATGGCGAGCATATCTGGGACGCTCACGCAACGCCAACAGGAAGAATCAAGCCATAAACTCCCTGACGAGCTGACGAGATCGATCGACATCCACTATACCACGCGCAAACATATGAAGGAAAGCGAATTCTCGAGTAGCGATCGATCGAACCTTCTCACCCACCCAAGAGTATGCATTCCGTAAAGAATCATCGATCGGCGGTCACGCGTTTTCCTTGATGGTTTGCTTGGCTCGGATGATCGCTTCGAGAAGCCGCTCAAGGTCCCTTCTCAGGTTGATCCGTTGAAGTGCCTGAAGTCGGTCGTCAACGGAGAGTCCGTCAACCCGGCCGTGAAGCTTCTTTTTCTTCCTTGAGTATTTCGTCTTCTTGTGTTTGACTGATTCCGCTTCATTCAACGCCTGGCCCTGCCCGCGTCCCGCCAGTCGACCGCTAACCCTCGTCTGCCTGATGCTTCCCATTCTGCTGGGACCGAAGGTATTCGACAAGCTGCCGAATCTGGTGGTATGGTTGCTTCTTCCCTGGGTTTGCAG
>JBGVSY010000023.1:0-9731 GCA_041862235.1 Nitrososphaeria archaeon
AGCAAGGCGGTCGCCCTCAGCAGCGTTTTCTTGAAGCTTGAGTCTGGGAGTGTGGCTAGAGGTGGGGCAAGCTCCCCGGTGACAACCGATTTTTCCACGTAGGTGGTGTAGGGTCTGCGGATAGCTGTTTCAACGACGTGCATGACTGTGAGCTGAGAGTTGTGGAGCTTCTTCAGCTCGATGGCGTTGATAAGCGCCTTCTTCCCTGTGTCGGAGCCGTCGATGGCGACGAGTATCTGGGAGAACACTCAGCGCAGCCTCCCGCGGAGGTTCTTTCCCAGGTTCTTAAATTCTCTTGCCATTGTGCTTGGATATGCAGTTTTCTCCTTCATAGTCCTGAGGTAGAGCCCGCTAAGGAGCCTCCCACCTGCTGACAGGACGTAGACCAGTTGAAGCGCAAGCGCCAAGCCAACGAACACCTGAAGATAGCCAACCAGGAAGCCACCGGTTAGTGTTCCAAAGAAGAAAGATCCTCCCATGACCGCGTTGTAGATGGCGATGTATGAAGCTCTTCCCTCGATTTGGGTGACGTCGATGAGATATGCCATGAGAGCGGTGTTGACGAAGGTGACGGGGATCGAGAAGAGCGCGGAGAAGAGAATTATGGCGGGCACGCTGCCTGAGAACGCGTACACCAGCGGGACAATTATCAGAGATGCTCGCCCCACCGCCAGTACTTGGATCCTTCCGACCCTGTCTAGGAGGACGCCCGTCCACCTCTGAACTGCCAGCGCCAAGACTCCTTGAAGAACAGATGCTAGGGCCACCTCGAAGAGCGAGGCGTCCACGATCTTCACGAGAGTTATGGAGAAGAGCGGCCATGAAATTGACATGAAGAACCCGAATAGTGCGTTGATCCAGAGAAACCTTGCGAGGTCCCTCGACCTCCGTATGTTTTTGAGCTGCTGCATGACGCTTGGTTTCGAGCCGGGTTTCCTTGTCTCCCTCCTAGCCTCTCTTATGGGCAGCACGGCTAGGGAGGCTGCTACACCGAGTGCAGCGGCCAGGAGAAACGGGGTTTGGTACAGCTCCAGGGAGCCGTCGGAAGAGAACATTGAGAAGGCTCCGGCGAACGCTGTTGCCGCGAGGCTTCCGGCTGAGCTCCAGAAGTTGATGGAGGACACGAGAAGACCTCGTGCTGCTGGTGGAACGACGTCCCCGATTAGGGCGGTCCAGGTTGGGGTTGTCATCGAGCCTAGGAAACTCTGGGTCCAGGCCAGGCCCAGGAACTGGTTGACGCTTCGGGTTGCTAGGGTGGGTATCCAGAGGAGGGATGAAGCGACTCCGCCGATGATTATGAGTGGTATGCGTTTGCCTAGCCTGTCGCTCAGTGCGCCCCAGATGAACTGGAAGGCGTTGGCGGCTAGGTGGAGAACAGCGGTGTACAGGTCTATCTGTTCGGGTGTGGCTCCGAGGGTGACGGCGAAGATGCCTGTGAATGGGCCTCCTGCTCCTGCTTGAGCGGAGCTGAGGATTGATCTTGTGTAGACGAGCTTCATCTGGCGACTGGAGCTGTCGTTGTTGTTTGAGGTTTTGGGCAATGTTTTGCAGGGCTCCGGTTGAGTTGTGCCGGGTTGGGGGGAGCTATTTATGGCTTGTCAGAGAACCATTCCTCAAGACTCGATCGATCCAAAGACTCAGAAAGACAAGAAACAGATTGATCGACAAACCTTAAGACCAAATAGGTGACAAACGCGACACGATGAATGAATCAGAGGGTGAATAAGGCACGTTCACGGTCATCACACCGATCTATCGCAAGAAGAAAAGCGGCGAGGACAAACTCAAGGAACTGGAACAGAACTTGGAAGCAAAGAAAAAGAAGCTGGATTCTACGATTGACCACTACGACGAAGGTGGTCGATGGATCGATCAAAGTGCTGAACGTGAAAAACTAAGGCGTCAAATTCAGGGCAAGACCAACAAAATCAATGCACTGCGAAAGAAACTGGGAATGCCGCCGCTACTCGATTCCTACACATCCGAACAGTCAATTGATTGGGTGTTAGGTCTCTGTGGTCCTCGCCGTCACGCTGGCACTGTTCATAGGGACCTCGGGTTTTCGATCTAGACACCTCGGAGGCGCGTTTCGTCGATCGATCCACTCTAGTTCCCGGTCAGGGCCCACGTCTCCTCCAGCGTCCGCCGAAGATTGTTCACGGCCTCGGAGATTTCCTCCTCCTTCTTGGCGCCCACGCAGACGAACCTGCCGCTCGAGAATATGAGGAAGACGACCTTCGGTTCCTGCATTCGGTAGATCGCTGCTGGAAACTGCTCAGGCTCATACATGACCTTCACGTCGATGGGGCTTCGCCGGCACAGCTCTTCGATGTCAACGCGTTGGCCGAGGGTTCCGGAGGCGACGACGTTCTGGACCTGGATCTTGGGCTTTCCGGGGACGACCATGCCGGCTGCCCTCAGCTCCTTGGCGACCTTCAATATCGCCTCTCTAACCTGTCTCTCCGACTTCGCTCCCGTGCACACCATCTTCCCGCTCTTGAAGATGAGGGTGCATGTCTTCGGCCTCTTCAGCTTGAAGGGGAAACCGGGAAAAACCCCCGGTCGGTACTCGGCCTCGGGGAAAGCCCTCGCTATGGCGTCCAAGTCAAACTTTCCGTTGAAGGTGGCTGTCGCCACCACGTTGTGAATGCGAAACCCCTTGTCTTTGACCTTCGTCGAGAGGTCCCGCCGAATGATCGATGGGAAAACTATCATCTTCCCCTCACCAGTTGGAGGATAACGCGTTTGAGACGATAACTCTTTCTGTTCATTACGGGTGAAGTCTAACAAACACACCAAGCGAGGGAGGGAAAAAGAGAAGCAAATAGGAGGCTTCTATTCTACTTCGATCGATGTTGTAGCCTGCGCCGCCTATCCCAGCGAGCAGAATCCTGGTTGGTTGTGGCAGGATATCTTTGTCCAGCTTCCTCTAGACGAGCTCTGCCTTGGACAGGTCGGGAGCCCCACGCGCGCGGAGGTCCACTCCTGAGATGTTCTCCGAAGGAGAAGGTCTTGGAGCAAAAAGGTCTACGAACGTCAAGACACGAGTCCGCTGGCCTCAGCTTCTCCCTTGATGAAGTCGCGTAGTGCAGTGCGTATCGCGTCGGCTCTGTTGGGGTACAGGCGCTTCTCGATGAGTCCATCTATAGCCTCGATGTAGAATTCTGGCAGATGTACGGTAACCACTCTCACATTTACCCACCTATGCTCTGTTGGAGTACCTGGAGCTGGCGAAAGAGGCGCGGCAGATAATCGTGATGACTACCCGTGGACATCCGGGCGAAATACCCTCGACCTCTTTTTCGAGGAGTAATCTCTCATCGTGGTCATCGCAACGTCCACATGTGTGCTTGATGCTCACTTTCTGAAGCACCCATCAGTTCGATCGATCGGAAGACCTGGGACAGCAGCTGAGCAGCGGCTTGAGGAGTAGCCAACGGCACCCTCACAGAGTTAGCCTAAGGGATTGCATGCATCTGTTTGATCGATCGTCACACAAAACGCGCGAGTCGCATATCGGTCGGCCGACACGCTCGCGAAGATGTCTTCAAGGCTGGCGCTAGGCTTATAAAAGCAATCAAACACTCTGGAACGCGTACTGTCAATGTCTGAGAGTAGATATGGATACGCTGGGAAGCTCCTCAGGGTGGACCTAACGCATGAACGCATGGCCGACGTGGTTTTCGACGAAGACATCCTACGGAAATACGTTGGGGGAACAGGCATAGGAGCTAAAATCTTGTACGAAGAAGTACCGCCTGATTTGGAATGGTCTGACAGTGAGAACCGCATGGTCTTCGCCTCAGGTCCACTTGGCGGCACAAGGGTTGGAGGCTCGGGCACGTTCTCCCTAGTCACTAAGGGAGCCCTAACAGGCGGGGCCACGGCTACCCAGGCGAACGGGTATTTCGGAGCGTACCTCAAGCTTTCAGGATACGATGGCATAATCATCCAAGGCAGGGCGCGGCGTTGGCTCTATCTTCACATCCAGAACGGCCAATCTGAGCTGCGAGATGCCAATCATCTAGTTGGAGTTGACACCTACGACATCAACGAAGTGATCAAGGTGGAGCTTGGCAAGAAGGAAAAGGAGGTGAGTGTCGTGTCGATAGGTCCTGCGGGTGAGCACCTCGTTAGGTTTGCTGGTGTGTTTGCCGAGAAGGGACACTCAGCTTCTCACAATGGGAGTGGAGCCGTCATGGGTTCAAAGAGGCTTAAAGCCATAGCTGTTCTGAGAGGAAAAGCACGGGTTCCTGTGAAGGATATGGACAGCCTTGCTAGGGTCGCCCGAAAACTCTATGATAACGCCAAGGGCTTCACAGGAACCATCGGAAGTGTCTACACGAACGAGAAGTCAGGGCAGGGTGTGCTCCCCGTGAAAAACTACATGACTAATGTGTGGGACATTCATGATGACGACCTGAAACGTTACGAGGAGGACTACATTAGAGAGAACTTTCAAGAGAAACTCAACCCATGTTGGGCTTGTCGGCTGCTCCACAGCACGATGATGAGAATCAAAGAAGGACCTTACAAGGACACACTGGTTGAGGAGCCCGAGTATGAACAGATGGCCGCTTGGGGACCAAACGTTGTGCAAAATGACTCCGCCAGCGCTATGATGCTTTCAGCCTTGACAGACCGGCTAGGCCTCGAGAACAACGAGGCGGGATGGTTGATCGGGTGGGTGATGGAGTGCTACGAGAAGGGCATATTCACAAAGGAGGAGACAGGTGGACTTGAGATGAGGTGGGGTAACGTTGAGGCAGTCAGGCAACTACTCCATCTGATCGCTCATAGGCAAGCATCCGGAGACCTGTTCGCTGAAGGAGTGATGAGGGCATCTCAGAAAATCGGCGGCAGGGCTGCAAGTTATGCGATATACACCATGAAGGGAAATACTCCCCGGGGCCACGACCATAGAACCAGATGGTTTGAGATGTTCGAAACTTGTGTCTCAAACACAGGAACTATCGAGACGGGACCAACCCCACTTTATCTCGGACCTACAGATCTGCTCGGCCCGGAAAAACCAATAGACATCTCATCAGGTGTTGCCAAGACCAACGGCCTGATGCAGTTTGAGGATTGTCTAGGCATATGCCGGTTCAATGGTAGGTTCAACGTGGAGCTTGAGGCTGAAGCCGTCAGCGCCGTGACAGGTTGGGACCTAGCGGTCGAGGAGGCGAGGTCAATCGGACTCAGAGTGGTGAATCTATTGAGGGCTTACAACTTCAGATGTGGGATAACTAGGGACATGGACCGCCCGTCAGCCCGGTATGGCTCAACACCCATCGATGGTCCATCAAAGGGGAAGAGCGTTATGCCTCACTGGGAGAAAATGTTGGAGAACTACTATCGCGAAATGGGGTGGCACACGGAGACAGGGAAACCATTGCCTGAGACGTTGAAAAAGCTTGGACTCGAGCATGTCACAAAGGACATCTGGAAGAGCGAAGAGTGAGCTCAGCTCGATCATCGAGAGTGCTATCGACCGATGGCGGTCCATCCGCAATAGGGTTCCTACAGTTCGATCGATCGGTCTGGGGGCTTCCAGAAGCGCGGGAGCACTCGATCGATCGGGAATTGAGTCGCTGTGGGATTTTTCTCGCCTCAGGGAAGTTCTTACCCCGCGGGTTGGTGGCCCTGGACACAGCGGCTTTGGCCAGCGGCCTTCGAGAACCATGTGTCGCCACCGTGTCCGAGGGGTTTCACGCAGTGCTTGGCGGCCCGCCGGGACCCGGAGCAAAGCGTGGTGGAGAGTTCGCTTGCCCAGTTGAAGGAAGGGGGAACCGGGGGACTCTCGCCCTGTGAAGGAGGGGGGTTCATTGCTCCCGTGGTCTTCTCTGATGTGTGTGCAGGGCTTGGGTTGACCTGTTGGGTGCTCTGTTTGACCTTCTCCTCTGGTTGGAGGGTATCTGGGGTTGTTGGCGTCGAAAAGCATGATGGCCGTCCTTGTTGGATCGACCTGTATTTTCAGTGCTTGTTTGGGTTTGAAGGGGAACTGGGAGTCTGTGGCTATCTCCAAGGGAACTTGGATCAGGAACCTCTGGTAGGTCTTGTCCCTGACTTTGGTGGCTGTGACCACGAGGCTCGTCTCGCCTTCCAGCATGTTGAGCCCACGTCTTGTTTGGTCTCGCCGAGCTGGTCGATGAGTATTTAGAATTTGGTCGATTTGGATCGTCCGTTGTTGTTCATTCTTGACGTAGCAAAATGGGCCATCGTCTTGAAGGCTGGGCGGCCTGCCTCTCTGGATTTGGGTTGGAGATCTAGCTACCGCTCACTGGATGAAGGCTGGCTAGGGATCACGTCGAAATTGGAGGGAGCGACGAGGGGTTTTTGAGTGGATCGATCGTCGGAGGCAGATGACATCTGAGATCAATGCATGGAAGGCCGCGGAGATTGAGCCGAGGGCCCCGGGGGAAAGCCATGTGAGCCTCAGGTAGATTGGGCTCACAGGATGGTAAACTTCGTTTCAGGCTGTGATCGTGTTGGTGTATTTTCTGATCCCTACTGTCTGACACCGGGGAGACCACGATCAATCCCTAAATAGGGCTGAGCTGACGCAGTGCGAAATCAATCGGACTACATGCATGGGTGGGAGGGTGGGTTGAGGCGCGTGCAGCGGAGTTTCGATCCACACAGTCGAAACTCGAGAGGACGGGAGTTCCGCTGGTCGGCTGGGGAGACAAGGGAGCTCTCCAGGGAACTTGGCCTTCTCGAAGCTATGACGATTGGCCTTGGAGCAATCGTAAGTGGCGGCATCTACTCGACCCTCGGTATCCTCATGGACACGGCGGGCCCAGCCGTAATACTCTCAGCCCTTGTCTGCACCTTAGCCTCGATTGCAGTCGGATATAGCTACGTGAAGCTCGGCAGAAAATTTCCTTCAAGCGGGGCGAGCTATGAGTACGCGGCTCAGGCCTTCAAGAAGTACGATTTTGTCAAGGTCATCTTAGGGTACGCTCTCTGGTTCGGCTATGTCGTGTCACTCGGTTTCTACTCTTTGGGTTTCGGGCTCTATGCAAACTATCTTATTCCGTTCATTCCTGCTAGACTCTTCGGATTAGCCATTATTCTAGCATTGCTGAGCGTAAATCTGTTGGGAGTCGGCTTAACAGGGCATACCCAGGACATCCTTGTATTGTTAGAGGTGGGAATTCTTGCTTCGTTTGCTATTCTTGGAGCGGCTTTCATCAGACCTGAAAACTACACGGCTTTCTTCTCTAGGGGCTACGTCAGCGTGTTCACTGCAAGTGCCTTAATGTTAATTGGATATGAAGGCTTCGAGGTCATAGCAAGCGCTGGGGAAGAGATCAAAGATCCTGAAAAGAACCTAGGACGAGCCATTTATCTAGCCATTCTAATAGCTTCCGCAGTCTACTCAGCAGTGATCTTGGTGGCGGTTGGTGTAAGCTCCGGCCATATCGGAGGAGCCCCTCTGGCTGAGCTGGCCAACCTTGTTGCAGGCGTACCTGGCATGATACTGCTCGGATTTGGTGCTCTTTTCTCCTTTTTCTCAGACGTGAATGCTGTGCTCTTCAGTTCGTCGAGACTCGCTTATGCGATGGCCAGGGACAAGATGATGCCAGGCATTCTCTCGAAAATCGGCAGGAAGAGGAAAGTTCCGAGCGTAAGCTTGATTATCACAAGCCTTCTTGGATTCTTCTTCATGCTCATCGATGTTAGAGAACTTTCAAGTCTGGCCAGCCTGATCTTCTTTTTCGTCTTTTTTACAATCAGTCTGTCAAACCTCAAGCTAAGGGCGGAGACTGGGTCCAACGCAATCTTCCCAATAATTGCTATGCTTCTATGTGGTTACGTTGCCCTTTTCGCTGACGTGACAGCTTGGATCGGACTCGGCCTTCTCTTGTTGGGAGCCTTTGCCCTGCATCTCTCCAGCACTAGGCTGGCAAAGATATTCAGAAGCTTCAGAACAATAGATAATCGCTAGGCTTTGTACATGAGGGCTACACTACAAGGCGAGTTTCTCAAGACGTAAAGAGCTTTCGTTCCCAGAAGTACTCCCAGGGGGCCCGGCTTGTCCCTCTCACCAAGTACGATGAGGTCGAAGCTGTGTTCGCGGGCGTAGTTGACTATCGCCCTGCCGGCGTCTCTGCCGACGACAACTCGAGGTTCAATCGGCCGCGCTACAAGACGGCTCAACTCACCGACTTCTCTTAGGAAATCTTTCCCCTGCTGCTTGAGGCTCTCATCATCGAATGCCTGCGTAGGCGTCGCTTGGGGAAGCGTGACCACGCGGAGGGCTACGATTACGAAATCTTTCGTGGACGCAGAGCTCGTCAGAGCGGCGGCCAACTTCACAGCTCGTAAGTCCTCCATCCCGACTCCTAGCGGAAGAAGGATATTCTTGAGCGGCCTTGTCCTCTCCTCCAGCTTCTTGATCGGAGACGTTATCACCGTGACGGGTCTTGACGCGCCACGTACCACCTTGGACGAGATCCCGCCGAAGACCCTTTCATGAAGCCTCCGCCTCCCTCCCATCACCACCATATCGTATTTGTTGGCTCTCTCAAGAATCGCTTCGGCAGGAGCCTCATCAACGGTTTCCACGGCTTCTACCGTGACGCTTAACATCTTCGCCTTGGCCATAGACCACTCTCTCAGTTTGTTGTACATCTCTTCAACACTCGCAACCGGCCTCTTCACGTGGAAGAGTGTAACTTGGCCCCCGCTGCACTCAGCTAGATAAAGCGCCACCTCCGCAGCTTCAACCTCAGCCGGGAAGCCTTCCAGAGGTAGTAGAATACTATCGAGGCCGAGAAATGTTCCCCAATCCTCTGAGGAGAAGTTCCTCATAGTCTAACCTAAGAATCTATGAATTTGCTATTAAAGCTACCTCCGAAGAGCGATCGATCGACGTACAAACACGCCACCTTCGATCGAGCTTAGAGGAATCCACGCCGCAACCCCAGGTATGAGGTAGAAGGGTGTCCGCCACAAACCATCCAGGCTAGAAGCCAAGCCGTCCTTGTCAATATTGCAACTCCTCCTTGATCGATCGTGACGGAGTTAAATCGAGCCCAGCCCCTCAGCGGAGCCTATGCTACGAGGTAGAATAGAGGATAGGTTGCGTCGCCTGCGAAGACGTCTGACCGAGCAGGAGCGGGATGGAGAGACTGGTTTCGCCTCCCTAACAGAGGTGAGGATCGAGGAGCTGGAGTGGGTCCTTGCCATGCTGGAAGGAAGAGATGAAGCCGAGCCTCCTCGGAAGACCTTGGACAGCACCTTAGGAGCGACCTGAGCAGTAACCAGCGGCACCCTCACAGAGTTAGCCCAAGGGATTGCATGCATCTGTTTGATCGATGGCGAACGGACGGTATCACTTCTTTATCACAGCTGCCTTCACTGTTTCATGGCATCTTGGGCATTCTAGACGTTTCCAACCACCACTTTTGCTTGGCCAGTGGGGACTCATTAAATCAGTGAAAGTAGATATCTCGAATTCATGTCCGCATCTAGGGCAACGGTAGGCGAAGTTCTTTGCATGCCATTGCGCGAGTGAGAACAGGCCTACAGCGACAAGAATGATCCAGATATACCAGTAGGCAGGCAACAAGAATATTGCTGCAATAATGATGGCAGCGATGAACACTGCAACATAGGCAGTTGTCCTTACCCAGTCTTCTCTTGTTGTTTCTCGGTATCGATGTTGAGCCATATGATCCCCAGCGATCATGCGCGCTAATAGAGTTTAAACGCTCTTCTAG
>JBGVSY010000024.1:0-8587 GCA_041862235.1 Nitrososphaeria archaeon
TTCTTATAGCATTTGGAGTTTACACAATCAATCCGATCGATCCGTTCATTGCCCCTGTGACTGCGACGGGTTTGGCTTCGCTGGCGGCGGCTTTTGTCGTTCTGTGGTGGAGCACACGTCCAGTGTCCACGCCGCAAGCTCAGGTTCCAGCCCTGCCTGAGGACCTGGAGAGGGCAGAGGAGACGCAGCTTGCCGTCTCTGAGGTCAAGTATTGCCGATACTGCGGGGGGGAAAACAAGCCCGACGCGGTCTACTGTGAATCATGCGGAAGAGAGATCGAGGAACTCTAGTGTCCGTGTATCACCAACCTCTGAGGGACAGGTATCTCCTGTAGCCGGAGCCGCAAGATCGATCGAAGAGCAGCAATTCACCTTCGTGTAAATGCTTTTTAGCTCCTAGAGAGGACCGGGCGTGATATTTCATGGGCATCGCCAGAACACTAACCATACGCGCCGTCACATTGATCGCTGTTTTGATACTCGTGCTATTCATGGTGGTCACGGTGCTCGGCGCGACCGGGCTGTCCGACAAACTCCTCGGGGCGATCGTGAGTGAAAGAGTTCGAGCGGAGAGACAATCCTTGGCGCAATCGATCAGGGACCCTGATGAACTGAATCGGGTGATGGAAGCTCGCGAGCTGGAGCTGACAAAACTCTACGGATTGGACCTCCCCTGGTACCTTAGGTTGCCTCAAATGGCGTATCGTGTCCTGATCTTGGACCTGGGTAATGCAAGGTCGTTGAAGAGCTTCAAGGGCAGCCGCGTGATTGTGGACATAGTTCTCGAACGGTTGCCCAACACGCTGCTGCTCATGACAAGCGCGATAGCGATAAGTGCCGTGTTGGGTCTTTTCGTGGGGGTAAAAATAGGCACAAATCCAGGCACGCGGAAGGATCGCGCCCTTTCCTATTTCTCAGCGATCTCATTCGCGCTGCCGACGTGGTGGACGGGTATTCTTCTAATACTGACCTGCGCTTTCTGGTTTCAGATGGCGTTCGGCTTCAAGTTGTTTCCACCTGGAGGGATGTATAGCACACCTCCCATCGCCGATCCATGGCTCGCCGCTCTTGACGTTGTTTATCACGCGGCGCTGCCGGTCCTTACCCTCGTGGTGGCGCTGGTTGGGAGCTACACCTACACAGCTCGAACCATCGTCCTCAACGTGGCGCAGGAGGACTTCGTAACCGTGGCAAGGGCGAAGGGTGTACCGGAGAAGCTGGTGGAACGAAGATACATAATGCGTGTCGCGGCACCACCAATCCTGACCAACATCATAATCGGACTGGCGGGTTCCATAGGCGGAGCGATCCTGACGGAGGCTGTGTTCAACTGGCCCGGAATGGGCACCCTCTACTACCAAGCAATTCTGCAGCTGGATGAAGCAGTCATCATCGCCCTCACCTACATATTCACGTTGGTATATGTGGCTGGACGCTTCATCCTGGAGGTTCTGTACATAGCTCTCGACCCAAGGGTGAGGTACTGATGAGTGTCCGGTTTCGGGAAGCCTGGTCTGAGTTCTGGGTGAGCGGCGTCTCGAAGCTAGGCGTGGCGTTCCTCATCGCCCTCTCGGCCATATCGATCTACGTCCTAGTCAGCTACCCGCTTGACTTCGGCCTTCGGCGCTGGAACAATCCCCAGATCTGGTCTGACAACCCAAAGGCCGTTCCCCCAGCGTGGACGACCAGCTTCGGCGGTGAGAGCGTCGTCGAACACACGACGTTTCTCGCGACTGAGCCGACAAACGTCACCGAGTCTGCCAAGTCCCGGACCCTAACGTACGAGTTCTCGATAGACTATGGATACGACGATTTTCCCTCGTTCACCTCCCTATCGGTGACGAACGCCACCTTCCATACTAGAGCCCCGCAGTTCACCCTCTTCTTCGAAAGACCAGACAACGCCACGCTCAAGCTTTTGAGAGAAGTCGCTCCGGCCAAGCGCAGCGAAGAGGAGCCACCCGTCACAAGGTGGACCGAATCGCCTCGCAGGGTGTATCTCAGCGGCGACGACCGGGTTGCTTCGGCCATCCAATCATTCCTATCGCGAGACTTTGAGTTGAAAGTTTCCCGCGACCTGATTATGCGGGTTCACCCCGAGCTGCCGCTGTTCGGTGTGCCAAAACAAGAAAACGAGACACTTTCATGGGAGGTGCTGAAGGGAACCTATCACATCAGGGTGGAGGCCGAGTTATACGACTCGAGGGACACGGTTGGGGAGATCAAGTACGTTCTCGGCGGCGGCGTCTTCGGGATGATGGGTACTGACTCTCTTGGGCGAGACCTGGCGGTGGGCCTGATCTTCGGCTTCCCCGTAGCACTCTTCATCGGCTTCGTGACCTCGACGCTCACAACGGTCATTGGGGCGGCCGGGGGCGTCGCCAGCGGCTACCTGGGTGGGAAAGTCGATCTCATAATACAGAGAGCAGCAGACCTGGTATACAACGTCCCGTTGCTTCCCATCCTCATCTTCTTCACATTCGCCGTTGGGCGTGGGCTTTGGGTCATCGTCGTTATTCTAGTTGCGTTCGGGTGGCCGGGCTTGGCGATCATCGTTCGCTCCATGGTGCTCCAAGTCCGCGAAAGCCAGTTCATCGAGGCCGCCCGATCCCTCGGTGCCTCGCGCAGATGGATCATGTTCCGACACGTGTTCCCGCAAGTAGCGCCCTACGTCTTCTCTCAACTGATCTTCTACACGCCGTCGGCGATACTGTCTGAAGCAGCTCTGAGCTTCCTTGGTTTGGGCGACCCTTCAATTCCCACGTGGGGACAGATACTGCAACTTGGATTCCAGAGCGGAGGCGTCTACGTGGGTTGGTGGTGGTGGATTGTTCCGCCCGGGCTTCTCATTGTTGTGACAGCCGTCACCTTTGTCTTCCTGGCTCTAGGCATGGAGCCTGTGGTCAACCCGCGTCTGAGGAGGATGAGGTGAGATGAGTATCCTGCAGGTCGAAGACTTGAAGCTTCACTACCAGACACTGCGCGGCACAGTGCGTGCTGTGGAGGATGTCCGCTTCACCATAGAAAAGGGAGAGACTCTTGGCCTTGTAGGCGAGTCTGGCTGCGGGAAGACCAGCACGGTCATAGCCGTCACACGTGTGCTTCCAGAGAACATAGAGGCGCTAGAAGGCAAAGTGCTTTTGATGGGAGAAGACATCAGCAAGTTTCCAGATGAAAAGTTCAGGAAAGAGGTGCGGTGGAAGAAGATCTCTATGGTTTTCCAGGGCGCCATGAACTCACTCAACCCGGTAATCAAAGTCGGGGATCAGGTGGCTGAGCCGATCCTGCTTCATGAGCAGTCCACAAAGAGTGAGGCAAGGGAGAGGGTTCTGGACCTGTTGGAGATCATAGGCCTTCCCAAAGAGTTCTACAGCCGCTACGCCCATGAGCTGAGCGGGGGAATGAAGCAACGAATCATCATAGCCATGGCACTGATCCTCAATCCCAGCCTCGTCATCCTAGACGAGCCAACCTCTGCCCTCGATGTCAGCATCCAGGCCCAGATCATGAACCTACTCAAGAGTCTGAAGCGGAAACTTGGCATTTCGATGATATTCATCACTCACGACATCGCCTTGGCAAGCGATCTCTCAGACAAGTTCGCCGTCATGTATGCAGGAAACATAGTTGAGGTCGGTACAGCCGAACAGGTTCTGACAAAAGCTCTTCATCCCTATACACAGCTCCTTCTGGCGAGCACACCCCGTCTGAGGCGGGATGTTGTCCCTTCATATATTCCGGGATCTCCTCCAGACCTGGTGGCGCCACCCACAGGCTGCCGGTTTCATCCGCGCTGCCCTAAGGCTTTCGACCGCTGCTCATCAGAAGTTCCTGCTGACTTTGAACCGGAACCCGGGCACAGGGTGCGATGCTGGCTCTACGGTGGATGACATGACAGTCCTGATCGAGCTCAAGGACATCAAGATGCACTTCAAGGTGCGCAAGGGCTGGTTCAGCACATTGGACCTTAAGGCCGTTGACGGAGTCTCCATTTCCATTGGGCGAGGTAACACCATAGGCGTCGTGGGAGAATCAGGAAGTGGCAAGACAACGCTGGGAAGGGTCTCCCTGCGGCTGCTCGATCCCACGGCAGGCAAGGTCGTCTTCGACGGCAAGGATGTCACAGAGATCAAGGAGAGCAAGCTCAAATGGTTCAGGCGTGAAGCTCAGGGCATATTCCAGGACCCATACTCAAGTCTGAACCCCTACATGACCGTCGAGCGTATCTTGGAGGAGCCTCTCGTGCTCCATAAAATAGGTAGCCATGGGGAGCATGAGGAGATGATTGATAAGGCACTTACCGATGTCAAGCTGACTCCGACGGAGGAGTTTGCCCGCAAGTACCCCCACATGCTGTCGGGAGGGCAGCGGCAGCGAGTTGGAGTCGCCAGGTCCTTGATCCTCAGCCCCAACTACATCGTGGCAGACGAACCGGTGTCGATGATAGACGCCTCGAGCCGCGTGGAGGTTCTCAGCCTGCTGCGCGGGCTACAGGAGAAGTATCAAATCGGCTTCATGTACATAACCCACGACATAGCCACCTCGAAGTACTTCTCAGAGCGCATCGCAGTCATGTATCTGGGAAGGATCGTCGAGTTTGCCGAAGCCAAGATTGTGATAGAGGAACCGCTCCACCCCTACACCCAGGCCCTTATAGCCGCCGTTCCAGATCCTGACCCGAACAATAGGCTGCATGATCGCAGCGTGGTTCCTGGCGAGCCGCCCAACCCGATCAACGTGCCCTCCGGCTGCCGGTTTCATCCCCGCTGCCCCAGATTCATGAAGAACAAGTGTGAAATCGAGGAGCCAGAGCTGCGTGAGGTGAAGCCAGGTCACCAGGTCGCATGCTACCTATACTACTAGGCTGAGCAAGATCACTCGACTTCCCCTCCGATCGGCCGGCTAGGCCGGGCCGAGGAACGTTTTTCTGTCCGAGCTCCGTGCTTGAAGCGAGCGATGACGCTTATGGTCCGTAGGTATCTGGCTGGATTGAGCTGCCTGATTGTGGCATTCCTAGGTGGGTTCACCGTGGTCACTGCCGATTCACCCTCCCTTGTCGTTAGCCGTCGTTTCGACGCCGTCGTTTTCTTTGTTGACGACGTGCCCGTCACAAAGGTCTACGGCTCCTATCGCGAATCCTTCAATGTAACCTTCAGCATGTACGGGAGCTATAGCTTGGTTGACGTAGACCGCGCCAGCTTCGTTGGCTTCGTTAACCGGCAAGCCTTCGGCGCAAGGTATGGCTGGTCGGAGACGCCTTACGTTCGACTCGTTGAGCCCGCTTCGATTGAGGGCGTCAGAGACGTGGCGCTTCTTGAGCCCTGGAATCTGAGCTATCGAGGAAAGGAGCAAGAGCTTCGACTGGCCAACTATCTAGTCTACGCCCGGTCTCCCACCATGGTTGTGCGAGGCAGTTCGCCCGTCTACTACGGTAGATTCCAGACTGGCTTCGAGCTTCAGTTCGTGGATGGAGAGAAGGTGGCAACGGATCTTCTGACCATCTACGAGGTGGAGCTACGTGTCGACGAGGCAGGACCACACGGCGTTCTTAAGTATGTCGAGGTCGGCGACCACTTCTCCCCTGTCGACGAAGATCTTTCCTTTGCTGAGGCAGGTCTAGGTACTCTCACAGTCGAGATCGCTGACATGGCAGATGCTCTTACCGGTCTTCAACAAAGGTTTGAGTACGTGGAGGCTGAGAACCGAAGGCTTTCCAACCTGGTGGCAAACCTCACCTCGAGCCAGCTTCCCCTCGAACAGTCGCTTGTCGAGACCAGGGATCGTCTGACCGAGCTTGAGAGCCAGAACTATCACCTGCAGTGGCAGCTTGACAGAGCTTTGGGGAAGAAGGACGATCTTCAGGCGTCTGTCGACCGTCTCACGGTCATCTCGGTGGCCTTCTTTACAGTCATGGTTGTCCTTCTCAGCGGGATGTTCTTGCTGCGACGTAAGCGGTGGTGATACAGGATCGACTGACCGAGTCGGAAGCATGTTCCGGCGACCGAAACCTGGCGAGACGGAGGCCGCAGGATTCTGTTGCGTCTTCGGTCGATGGCCTTCACTTTTAGGAGTTAGCCCTATTCGCATAGGGTTTTGCAAGCTATTTCTTCTTGAGGGTTTCCGCAAGGTTGACGAGACTCAGCAAAAATTGAACTAGCAGAACATGAATTCTTCGATCGAACGAAGGGCCGCCTTTCAAGTCTGTTTGATTCAACAGAGCCGGCCGCAGCAAGACTTAAATGCCCATCAGAAAGCCGAGGTCCCCAGTGAAAGGTGAAAAAGTTATGAAAACCATTCGAAAAGCTCAGTTGATGCTTCTTGTGCTGTTCGCCGTTTCCTTCGCATTCTCTTCTCTCAACGTTGTTGCAGCTCAGTACCAGCCGCCGCACAGCAACCCCGGACCAGCGGCCGACCGAATTACCTACAGTTCATACGCCCAAGACGTCGCTCCCGCAGCGGTTGTAGCAGGTGACGTCGACTTCTACATGTTCCAACTAGCCTCAGCCGCCGCCAAAGAGCTCCAGGCTACCCCTGGAGTATCTACACTCAGCGCCCCATCCGGAACGGATGCCTTCGCCATCAACCCTGCTCCAAGGACAGACGGCAAGCTGAATCCCTTCGAAAGCCGAATAATACGGTTCGCCATGAACTACATAATTGACCGAGACTACGTCGCGAACGAGGTCTACGGCGGTCTGGCAGTGCCAATGGTGACTCACCTCGCATCCACAGACCCAGACTACGCCGTGATATTCGACATAGTCGCCGCCGCCAACTTCCGAGTTGACCTAGACTATGCGAAGCAGCTGATCAAGCCAGAGATGGAGGCAATGGGCGCTGAGCTGGTGGACGACAAGTGGATGTACAACGGAGAACCAGTCACCATCAAGTTCATCATCCGTGTTGAGGATGAGCGCCGAGATTGGGGGGACTCAGTAGCCTCGTCGCTGGAGGCTATTGGCTTCACCGTTGACAGAGCCTACAGCGAGTTCGGCCCAGCCATCAACGCCGTCTACGGCACAGACCCCTTGGACCACGAATGGGACTGCTACACAGAGGGCTGGGGCAAATCAGGCCTAGACCTATACGACGTCACCACAATAAACCAGATGCACTGCCCCTGGTACAGCTGGGTAGTTGGATACCAAGAGGCGGGCTGGTGGTGGTTCGAGAACGACGAGCTCGACGAGCTCGGACAACGGATCTTCCGAGGTGAGTTCGGGTCGCTGGAGGAACGCCACCAGCTCTACAGACGTGCCACCGAGCTTGCCGTCTACGACGCTGTCCGTCTCTGGATTACCACCACCCTCGACACAACCGCCTTCAGGGACGAGCTTCAAGGATTAACCAGAGACCTCGGAGCAGGAGCTCGAACATCCTTGGGTCTCCGGAACGCATACGTCCCCGGTAGAACGGATGTCAAGGTCGGTGACTTGTGGGTCTGGACGGAGAGATCGGTGTGGAACCCTGTTAGCGGCTTCGACGATGTTTACAGCCTCGACGTTGCCCGCGCAGGCGCTGTCTTCGATCGGATGGACTTTGGGCATCCGTTCACCGGCCTTCCCACGCCGCAGCGAGTGACGTGGGAGGTCGAGACAGCCGGGCCCTTCGGCACCCTAGACATCGAGGAGGGAACCTACACCTGGAGCACGGAACAGAGCAAGTGGGTGGAGGTTTCAGGAAGTGCCAAGACCAAGGTGACGTTCGACTTCAGCCTGTTCTTCCAGTCCAAGTGGCACCACGGACAGCCGATTACTTGGGCCGACGTATTCTACGCAATATACCAGGACTGGGACATGGCCTACAATCCAGCGAAGAACACCGTTGAGTCAAGCACGGCTGCGCGCAGGCAGGCTATTCTCCCCACGTTCAAGGGCTACAAGATCCTCAGCGACACGGAAATTGAGGTGTACGTGGACTACTGGTTCCCCGACGACAGCTACATCGCCGACTACGCTACTGATATCTTCAGTGACTTGTCTCAAACCGGTATGACTCCCTGGTCATGGGAGGTGACGGCCGCCCAGGACGAGGTCGTCTTCACGGACAAGGCGTTAATGTACTCCGACACAGCTGCCGAGACCTTCGACGTCTCCTGGATGGACTGCGTCATCGACGCGGACGCCAGGCTTATCTACCAAAAGTTGAAGGACCTCAAGGCCACCAACTTCTTCCCAACCAACGTATTCACGGTCGGTGACAGGGTTCTGGCAACACCTGCTGAGGCCCAGGCGCGGTACGACGCCGCAATCAAGTGGTTCGACGATCACGGCCACATGGTCATCGGAAACGGAGCCTTCATGCTGACCAGCTTCGACGCAGCTGCGCAGTTTGCTCAGCTCGACGCCTTCAGGGACCCAACATACCCGTTCAAGCCCGGCGACTTCTACTACGGATGGCCCGAGGAGGTCGACATCGTGGACGTCTCAGTGGAGCCTGTCACCACAGGTGAAGCGGCCGTCTTCACAGTGGAGCTTCTTGGCCCCGGAACCCTCTCATCCAAATACCTGGTGCAAGACCCGGAGACCGGCGAGGTCCTCCGCGTCGGCGACGCCGTGGAGGTCACACCCGGAAGCTTCGAGATCCGG
>JBGVSY010000025.1:0-18101 GCA_041862235.1 Nitrososphaeria archaeon
TCTTCCATGAGGTCGGGGCGAACTGGTATCTGAGTCCCGAACGCGTAGTGAAGCTTGTTAGGCAGGAGAAGCCTGAAGTGTTCTACGTGGGAGCCAGCGGTTTCCTGGGAAGGTTTGATGAACAGCTTCCCCAGGTTCTCAGAGCGGCCAAGCAAGAGGGAGCTGTTACCCTCATCGACCCCATAATACCCTACAGGCGTCCACCAGACCTGGTGCTCCCAGCTCTTAGCTGGACTGACTTCTTCCACTGTAACGAGAGCGAGGCTGTCAAGATGACCGGAGAAGACGACGTCTCTAAGGCTGCCGCTTCCCTTGCGGAGCAGGGCGCTAAAACAGTTTTAGTGACACTCGGCGAGAAAGGAGGCTTGGCTGTCGCCAACAGGTTCGCCCTAAGGTTTCCGAGCTTTGACGTGAATGCAGTGGATCCCACTGGGGCTGGAGACGCGTTCTGCGCCAGCGTCATCTTCGAGATTCTCCGGCGCAGAAGGGGGGCAAGGAAGCGTTGGGTGGACAGCCTGACAACAAGGGAGGAACTGGCGGCTATAGTGATGTATGGAGCGGCTGCTGGTGCGGCTTGCTGCATGATGGAAGGGACCACAACCTCTGTGACGAGGGCCAACGTAGACAAGTTCGTTCGCCGCAGAGGCAAACGTTTCAAAGATGCTTTGAGATGGAGTGACCTCTAGCGATCGATCTCCGCCAGATTGTACGCATATATAATTGCATTGATCGAGACTGCGAGGGGAGCCACGTATAGGACTCGGGTGGATCAATTCCTTGGATGAGGCCAGAAAAGAGAAAGAGCTGGTCGGAAGATACGCTTGCAGATTTGTGAACGACGGCCAAATCTTGGGGCTTGGAAGCGGTTCAACCGTAGCCCACTTTGTAAGAGCTCTGGGGAGGAAGATCAAGGAAGAGGAGATAACGATCCACGCCATCCCCACCTCCTACCAGATCAAGTTTGTGGCTATGAAGGCTGGAATCCCGCTGACGACCCTGATGGAGCATCGAAGAATTGACGTGGACATAGATGGCGCCGACGAAATCGACCCTGAACTCAACCTGATGAAGGGCGCTTCGGCCAGTGCTTTCACCGTGGAGAAGATCGTCGCGGAGGCTTCAGATAGGTTCATCATCATTGCTGATCACAGGAAGCTCGTGAAGAGGCTGGGAGTCAGGTTTCCGGTGCCGGTGGAGGTGCTTCCCGACGCACATCGCATCGTGGCAGTCAAGCTCGAGGAAATGGGAGCCATGACGCGGCTTCGAACCCGTGCCGACTCCTCAGGTTTGGCTCAGCCTCTCATCACGGAAAACGGCAACATTGTTCTGGAGGCCCGCTTCAGGGATGTCGCTGATCCAGAGAAGACAGGAATGGAGATCAAGTCAGTAACAGGCGTCGTAGAACATGGACTGTTCTCCGGTATGGCTGACACGGTATGCGTCGCTCGCAAGAATAAGGTCAGAGTCATGGAGAGAGGAAGACAGACCTCAAGTGATACCGTTGAATAAGGAACCGAAAAGCGAAGGCAGTTCTGATCCCTCGTCCTCTGTGCTAGCAAAAGATGTTCGTTCGATCCCTAGAAGAGGCGTTGGGTCTCTTCTCAATCATCCTGCCAGTTATGGGTATTGCTCTTCGGCATCTCGGGCACTTGGTCTCTTTGGTCAACCTGCTGTTCATGTGGGTGGCGCCAAGCCTCTCGATCAGTAACTCGCCGCAGGATGGGCAGTAGGTGTTCTCGTATCTGTGCCCGGGTACGTTCCCCAAATACGGGAAGAGAATGCCCGCTTTCCACGCGGTCTGCCGCGCCTTCTCCAAGGTCTCGACCTTAGTGGGCGGGTTGGAGAACTCGTATGCCGGGTAGTAGCGGGTGAAGTGTAGAGGAATCTCGGGCCCGAGCTCCTTCGCATGCCTCTCCACAAGAGATGTAATTTGTTGTTCTCCATCGTTCACATCGGTTACAACAAGATTGACGATCTCCACATGAATTCCCATCGACTTGGCCGCGGCCGCATTTCGCCACACCTTCTCCACATCCAAGCCTCCGCAATAATTGCGGTATGTGTCGGCGTCCCCCTTCACGTCTATCTTGAGCCCGGTGAGCCCTGAGTCCTTGAGGAGGGTGAGCGCCTCCTTAGTCATGTAACCATTTGAGACATAGCATGTATACAGCCCCTGCTCCCTGCCAGCACTGAAGGTCTCTGCTGCAAACTCCGCGAGGAGAGTTGGCTCTTGAAAGGAGACGCAGAGCCCCTCGTCACCTCGAACCATCGCGGTTCTCACAACAAGTTCCGGCGACGTGAATGCGCCTGACTCAGGCTGCGGCAGTTTTCTGGAGAGGGTCCAGTTCTGACACCAAGGACAACGAAAGTTGCATGACCAAGTGGAAAAGGTCAGAGCTGTCGAGCCTGGCCAGAAGTGGAAGAATGGTTTGATCTCTATAGGGCGGCTCTCGATGCTGCTGAGGTCGCCGAAGACCAACGTGAACAGCTCCCCCTCGATGTTCATTCTTGTTCCGCAGAACCCAGTGGATCCAGGTGGAACCACACATCTCCTTTCGCAGAGGGCGCACTCGACCCGATCGCTCGGCAGCTTCCGGTGGAGCAGCGCCCTTCTCACGGTGGGAAGCTGCTTCAGCGACTCCATCCTTTCCCAGCCTCCTCGCGAGCTGCCGCTTCTTTAGCCTTTCCGATTTTTCTGCGATGTCGATTGACAACCTACGATCGATCGCAGGCCTATCCGCAGGCAATGTTGAAATACGAGCTATCGTACATTGTTTTTCGAGGGGGCGCATTAATGCTGGCGCAAGGCGAGGTCTCCGTCGTCATTGAGGAGTACCTTGAGGCCATCTACAGGCTCCAGGGCAAACACGGCGTAGCCAACACAGGAGATCTGGTCAAGCAACTGCACGTGGCGCCGGGCACGGTCACCAACACCGTTGAACGCCTAGAGAAGGAGCGGCTGGTGAATCACGTCCCCTACAGAGGGGTAAAACTCACGGCCAAGGGCCGGAGGCTAGCGCTGAAGGTTCTCAGAAGGCATCGACTGGCTGAAAGGCTTCTAACAGAGCTGCTGGGCATAAACTGGCATAAGTCACATGCCTACGCCTGCAGGCTTGAACACTCTTTGCCCGACGAGGTTCTCAGCCGCATCGAGGAAATCCTGGAGCATCCTAAAACCTGCCCTCATGGGTCTCCGATCCCCTCCGGGACAGGAAAGGTGAGGGAAGAAACAGCGAAGTCTCTGCTTGAAGCGTCGGTGGGTGAATCGGTTAGTGTCGTGAAGATCGAAGAGGAGAGCGAGGACAGGCTGCACTACTTCGAAGGGCTCGGGATTATTCCAGGGGTTGTGTTGAAGATAGAAGAGAAGGCGCCGTTCGACGGCCCCATAACGGTAAACATCGATGGAGTGACCCGCGCTGTAGGACGGTCTCTTGCTTCAGCGATACATGTTAGGCCCCTCCAACATTCGCTATCATAACGGTGAAGCCCCATGTCTGAGGCGTAGATACGGAAACTTGTCGACCGATCGATTGATGTTATGTGTCTATTGGGGCGATGGGTTTGGACTCAATCATCTTTGCTTGGTTCCTAAGTCTCTTAGCTGGGTTGAGCACGGGTATCGGCTGTCTAATTATTATAATAACTGGAAGAATAGGAGAGAGGTTCCTAGACTTTTCTATGGGTCTCGCATCTGGAGTCATGCTTACCGTGGCGTTTCTGAGCCTCATCGATAAGGCACTGGACATGAATGCCGGGTACTATTCGGTGGTTGTGGGATTCGTAATCGGGGCTGTATTGATTATGGTCTTAGACGCAAAGATACCACATATGTTCTCATCCAAGGAGTATGGACCCGTAAACGAGCGGCTGGTCAAGACGGGAATGCTTGTGGCAATTGGTATGGCCTTGCATAATCTACCTGAGGGACTGGCGGTGGTGGCCGGCTACGCGTACTTACCAGAGCTCGGATATCTTGTTGCATTAGCAATAGCCCTTCACAACATCCCAGAGGGCATTGCAACTGCTGCGCCACTTAACGCCGCCGGAATGAGAAGGAGGAGGGTCTTTACAATCGTGTTTCTATCAGGATTAGTGGAGCCTTTGGGCGCCGTACTAGGCTCTTTCGTGTTAATATTGCCTTCTCCGTTCGTATTAGCGCTTATGCTATCATTTGCTGCAGGAGTCATGACTTATGTGACGGCTGACGAGTTGATTCCAACAGCGCATGCACATGGACATAAGCATGAAGTTGCAATCGGACTTGTACTGGGCTTCGCACTTATGCTCGTTTTGACAAGTGCATTTGGATTGTAGCCATTCATCCACCTTGGCTCCACAAGGTTACCTCAAGAGATCGTCGCGTTGGAAGAGCGTTTGATCGATCCCGCATCAATGCGCGCTCTATGACTTGCGTACTCTTTCCAAAAATCGTGGACAACGTCCTTGATTGATCAAAGCGCGCAGAGGCTGAGAGAGCTTTCTCGATCACTAATAGCCTGGTCCTCACCACCACTTAATGAGGTCCGTGATTTTCTTCCTGAGGACTATGAACTGCGGATCCGCGTACTCACGTGGCCTCGGCAGATCTACGGGGATGATCGCGCTAACCCGCGCAGGCAGCTCCGTAAGCACCATGGTCCTCTCAGGGAGGTAGACAGCCTCCTCGATACTGTGGGTGACGAATACCACCGTCCGTCGAAGTTTCTCCCAGATCCTGAGAACTTCTTTTCGCAGATAGTAGCGGGTCTGCACGTCTAGGTACCCGAACGGTTCATCCATCAGGAGTAGCTCGGGTTCAGTGGCAAAGGCTCGGGCGATTGCCACTCGCTGCTTCATACCTGCCGAGATCTGGTGGGGATAGTAGTGAGCAAAGTCCTGCAGGCTCACCAAATCCAAGATCCGCTCGACTCTTTCATCCATCTCAGCTTTAGACATGGTATTCCCGAGAGCGGCGCTTCGTGTCTCCAGACTGAAGCGGATATTCCCGAACACTGTTCTCCAAGGTAGACAAGATGGCTCTTGGAACACGAAGGAAATGTTGTTTCTCAGTGGATCGAGAGGCTGGCCGTCGATCATCACCCCTCCAGCGGTGGTAGGGATTAGTCCAGCGATGATCTTCAGCAGGGTGGTCTTTCCGCAGCCGGTGGGACCGCAAATACAAATGAATTCGTCGTCCCTAACCGTGAAGCTGACGTGATCTAACACCAAGAGGTTCCCGAAACGCTTCGAAACGCCTTTGACCTGGATCAAACCGATCTGACGCTCCCTGATCTCTAGACGGTGACCTCCCACCGCCATTTGAAGAACCGTTTCTCCGCTCGGATGAAGACCTCATTGAGAAGGAGGCCCAGGAGACCGATGAGCACCATGCCCGCCACCGAGTAGTCCAGCTTGAAGAGCTCCGCATATTTCAGGACCAGGCGTCCTAGGCCTATGTTCTCGCCGCCGAGCATTTCAGCCGCGACGATGGTCATCCACCCAACGCCGAGGCCGACCCGCATCCCAGCGAAGATCTCTGGCAACAGTGAGGGAACCACCACCCGCCGGATCAAGTAACCCCTCGAGGCTCCATGCACCCGAGCCACATCCAAGTGGATTGGATTCACCCGAGGGACACCTGCGAGAGTGGAGATCAGGATGGGGAAGAAGGCGCCAAGCCATATTATGAATAGGTAGCGTGAGAACCCGGCCATCACCATGATCACTATCGGAATCCAGGCGATCGGGGGAATGAATCGGATAGGCTCGATGACCGTCCTTGCGCTGCGATAGACCGACGGATAGAGCCCCATCAGCAAGCCCAAAGGAATCCCCACCATACAGGCCAAGGTGAAGCCACCGGCGATGCGTGTCAAGCTCACAGCAACGTGAGTCAGCAGGGAGTAGCCTTCAAGGTCACCGTGCAAGACGAGATCGGCGAAGGCTCCCAGAGTATCAGCAAACCCTGGCAAGAAGCGTGAGTTGGCGATAACCGCAGCGAGCTGCCAGGCGGCCAGAAATCCTAGAAGCACGGCGAGGCCTAGGATCCAGTCCTTCCTGGTACGCTGATTCATACTCGTCTACCCTGGGAACGCGACAGACGTGAAGGTCCGTGGAGCCAGTGGCTCAGTGGAAGGGATGCCCTGAGGTGGAGCTGGAAGGGGAACCCAAGGTCGCGGCGCTGCGTTTGCACTAGGGAGGCAACGAAGGTATTGTCGACTGCATCCTCGAGGAAGCTGTCTACGTTAGGTACATCTGCAGGATCAATCTTTCCGCTTGAAATCAGTCCTTGGAGGATTATCCGCATGCTGGGGAGATCCGCGTAGGGAGGGTAGTTGTGCTGGACGACCGGGTGGGCGGCATGTATCAGGTTGACCGACAGACCTGAGTAGCGGCCAATGACCTCCTCTGCGTCTTCCGGGTGATCGAGCACCCATCGCTGTGCCCTCGCATGCCATCTCACGACCGCAGCGACAACCTCAGGGCTGTCCCGCATCAAGTCCCCTCGCACCGCAAGCACACAGCACTGGTGGCCTGGAAGAATATCGTGGGACGTAAGCAACATGTGCGCCCCTCGAATGCCCTCGACCACCGCGCGCGTTGGATGGGGTTCCCAACCAATGTAGGCATCAATCTCTCCCCGTTCAAAGTAGAGAATCAGGTCGGTGATCTTGGCGTAGAAGTGGGTGAAGCTGACGCCGTAGTTTTCCTCTACACGGGTGAGCATGTAGTCTTGTATTGTGCCGATGCCTGGGGACCCCACCGTCTTCCCGTTCAGGTCAGCCACATCCCTGATCTCATGTGCGGCAACGACTGAGGACCCCTCCGTATTCGAGGAAGCAACCGCAACTATGTCGACGCCTGCCGCACGTGCAGTCAAGAACGGGGCAGCTCCCACGTAAGCGACATCCATCTCCCCGGCGGCGAAGTGCTCCATCTCAGCCGGCCCATGCATGTACTCCCTGTTTTCAGGTTCGAATCCTTCGTCGGACATGAAGCCGAGCTCCTGGGCCACACACCACCCCGGCTGGTGAAGTTCATCCGCAACCAGGTGGCCTACCCGAAGAGGCTTCTTTCCTGGCGGGGAGGGATTGATCACCAGAAACCAGTACAAACCCGATAGAGCTACAAGCACTGCCACGACCACTGCAACTGCAAGCGTGCGGCTGAGCTTTCTACTCGTACGGCTTCCCTCCAACGCCAGCACATACGTGAGCTTTATAAATGTACACAAACCTTGTACAATAAGGTTAAATCGGAACCGTCGATAGGACAATGAGGGGATGGAATGCGGCCGTGTTGGCTCATTGGGAGAAAGTCGTGAGTGCGAGCTTGGAGTCGGATGACTCATTCCGCCGATCCCTGCGGGATTCACTGGAAGAGCTGGGAGCGGACACGCGACAGTTGAGTCGGCTTTCCGGAGTTTCGGAGAGCTCTCTCTACAAGATCCTGTCAGGGGAACGCGCCAATCCGCGATTGTCAACCTACCGTAGGATCGTGAACTCGCTTCGGGAACTGGAGGGCGGCAGGATCCAGGCTGAGCCGTTCGTCGCCATAATAGCCGCTCGCCCCACCCTCGACGCAGTACAGAGGAAATTCGTGGAGGTCGCCGGACGGCGTGTTGAGCTTCGAGAATATGCTGCAACTAGCATGGAGGAGGTGATCGTCGCGGCTGTCCGCGCCGAACGGGAAGGAGCGCAAGCCATAGTGTGCGCCCCGATCGTAAGCACAACCGTGGAGAAGATAACCAAGATCCCTGTCTCAGCGTGCCCCGTGTCTATGTGCCGCCAACCGATCGTGAGGGCGGCTGAGATCGCGGCTGCAAAGGTGTTCGGAGAATCGAGATCACCCCGTCCAGCACGATAGCGCAATGATCGACTGAATACGGGCAAGGTGCTCGGTCTGCATACCGCAGGAACAACTCTTCCTGCGACCAGTCGTCAAACGCGCGTTTTTTATACGCCAATCCTGCACTAGAAACGGCGAAAGGTGTATGCCAGTCTACATTCTGCTTTCGAAACTCACCCATGAGGGACGGAAGACTCTCAAGGAGCGGCCGGAACGTATTCGCGAAGTCAACCGCGAGATTGAGCAACTCGGCGCCAAGATTCTTTCACAGTATGCAGCACTGGGTCTTTACGACTTCGTAACCATCGTAGATGCGCCCAGCAATGAGGTGATCGCACGGGTTTCAGTGGAGTTCGGAGCCCGTGGCACAGTTGAGATCATGAGTCTCCCAGCTATACCGCTCGACGCTTTCATCAAAACCCTTCAGGGCAGATAGCTTCAGCCGTCTCCCCTTTTTTTCTTCACAAAGGAGACAGCTTTTCGCAAACAGATTTCGATGGATCGGACTCGATAACAGCAAGGTAAAATCAGGCTTCAGAACCGTTTGTAGCAATGCGATGCGGGGGGATGCAAGATTCCCAAAATAGGCTACTCCGACGTTGAGGAGATAATTGAAGAATTCGACCTATCCACCAAAGCCACGGCTCCTATTTCTGTGGCTGGACTAGAAGGGAACTCTCGAACGTTTAGGGTCTCCCGAAAGGATCTTCCCAAGGAAGTCTTCATTGTGGAAACCGAGGCCGGTCGAGAGATCGCCTGCCACCCTCACATCGTTGGAAAAATGATTGAGGTCCTCTGTCTGAGAGCCGCCAGAGAAGCAGTGAAAGCGATGCGTGAGCTGTCCGATCTACGGAGCGGAGCAGTCGACACGGCCGTTGTTGTACACATCCTTAGAGCAGGGCCTGGATACATGCTACGAGAGGCAATCAGGGAAGAAGAGCCGGAGCTCACCCTCAGTGAGGTCTTCATCCGTCCCCGGTATGTGAAGCCCTCTTTCAGAGACCACGAATCGGTCAGAAGACTCGAGGTCCTTCACAGTGATTTCGGGCAACTTCCACGCAACTCAGAGATCGCAATGATGGTCCCGGACACGTTGGCCACCGGCAGAACAGTGGTTGCGTCTCTGGAAAGAACCTTGGAAGGGGTTGACCAAGCAGGTTCCTCCGTTCGGAGGCTGATCGTCTATGGGTTCATCTCGGCTCAAGGCCTAAAGGTAGTCGCAGACTTCACAGGGTCACGAGGCATCCCGACCTCCTTCTTCTGCATCGGAAACGTGACAGACTTGGCATACAACGGGTACGATATGCCTCTCTATGGTCTCGACGAAAGCAGTTGGAGCAAGAAAAAGCAGCTGAGAAAACTAGGGGCCATCGTCGACGAATCTACTCTCCAGAAATATCTTCCCGAGTATGTAGTCGGACTGGACCAGCCTGGTGACTGGTCAGCACGACAGACCAAGGTATTCACCGGGTTTTCATGGGAGCCGGGAGGTATCACCGAGCATCTCAAGCACAACTTGCATGTCATTCGGACGCTGAGAACGCTGTCCAAGGGGCAACCTTGGTTCAAACCTTGGCACGAAGACATCTTCCGAAAGGAAACAGAAGCCATCGAACGAGCGCTCACTGATCAATCAGCTCCTGAAGGCAGCTGATCAAAAGGCCTCGATCAAGACCGATCGCCCCTTGAGCAGAAGTGAGAATTTCTCGATGATCATACGCGTCCACGTCCAGCTGCGGCGCTAGCAAGCCCGGATACAATCAGAAAGATGACAAGGATCGATGTATCGCTTATCTACGTGAGGTTCAGATATCTGCTTGAGGCATCGACAATGCTGCTGCCCAAGGGAAAGCTTGTAGGCGATCTGAGAAGAAAGCTATTCGACCGAAGCTTACCTATGACACCAAGACCTCTCTTGTTGAACATTGGACGCCAAACCTTGGCGGTGTCGGTAGATCCCGTTGTGGGTGTCCCTCTCGACTCGTACGGATTCTTTGCATTTCACTACTCGGCGTCCGACGTCGCCGTTCTGGGAGCCAAGCCCAGATACCTTCTCTTGGATATATGTTACCCGGAGGGAACAGATGCTAGTTGGCTTGGCAAAACAGGTCGGACAATCGGATCGGAAGCCACGAAGTTCGGCGTGAAGGTTCTAGGTGGTCACACGGGCGGCTACGACGGGTTGAACCTACCCATCATCTCATCCACATGCATCGGAACCGCACACAGAAAGGAGATCCTCGATCCACGGAAAGTAAGAGTTGGCAGTAGGATTCTAATAGCCGGTCAACTTTGCCTGGAATCGGCCTGGCTCATCTCGAAGGTCTCACCCGACCTAGTGGATGAGAAGCTCGGCAGGGCAGCAGCTGTACGACTGAGGGGAGCGCTTCAGCAGCTCACCGTAGTGAAGCCCGCTCTAGTTGCACGCCAACTGGGGGCGACTTTTCTCCATGACATATCGGAGGGCGGTCTTTCGGCGTCGCTGCATGAAGTGGCTCGAGCAACAAGCAAGTCCCCACTGGTTGATCTGAACACGGTTCCTCTCGACGAGGACGCTTTCCAGCTCGTGTCTTCGCTGGGCGAAGACCCGTACTCAGCCTCTTCATTCGGAGCATTGCTCATTGTGTCGCCTCGCGACAAAACGGATCAAATACTTAGAGGAATGCGTCAACTGGGAGAGCCGGTCGCAGAATGCGGCTCGCTGCGGAGAGGGTCCGGTGTTTACGTGATTTCCCAGAGACGCAAGAGAAAGATGGCTCAGCTACCCGACCTCTACCGCAGATTCTCTTCAAGAATAAGGTAGCCTTCGAGAACACAGTGGCGAGATAATGGCTGAGGTACCGGGCGACCGGTTCCAAAAATCTTAATTGTATTTGCTGAGCCTTGTCCAGCGGGGAGCTGGGGCAACTCGGCTGAGAGGGCAACTGAAGCGTTGTCGACCCAACGAACCTGATCCAGGTAATGCTGGCGAAGGGAAAAGTTGGCATCTTCTCGGCTTGAGTAGCTCCACACAGGTGAGATCAGGTTGAGATTTCAAACGAGAATCGTTGCGGAGATGTCAGGTGTCATCGCCCTATCCTCGGTCCTTAGCCTCGTGAAGGTCTTCAGTCTTCCAGAGGGGGGTTCCATAACGGCAGGGAGCATGGTTCCCATACTTTGGTTCGCTTTGAGAAGAGGGGCCAAGGTTGGATGCACGGCCGGGGTTATGTTTGGTCTGATCCAGCTGGTCTTGGAGCCCTACATATACAACCCAGCTCAGGTACTGCTCGACTATCCAATTGCCTTCGGCGCTTTGGGCCTAGCGGGATTCTTCAAGAGGCACCGTCCGGTCGGAGCGGCGGTAGGCATCGCTGGAAGATTTGTCGCTCACTTCTTGTCCGGAATCATTTTCTTCTGGATGTTCGCCCCGGAAGGTGTGTCTCCCATCTTATACTCAGCCATCTACAACGGTAGCTACCTTGGAGTTGAATTGATAATAAGTGGAGTCATCATATACCTTTTGAGCAAGACAGGCGTCTTCGAGATGTATCTCTGACCAACGGTCGCACCGCCTCGATCGATCGCGGCAAAACGACCCCGCAGCCCGAATCGATGAGACTAGTGAGGTCATCAGGGCTGAGTCCCATCTGAGTGGGGTCAAGGACCAGAGCCTAGGAAGTGCTTCGCCAAGCCGTTTACAATCAAAAGGATGCCGCCCACAATCATAATAAGAGCTATGACTGTCCAAGCTGACACTCCGACCTGAGCAAGCTGTCTACCGTAGTAGCCGACGATCAGGAGGAAAATCCCTCCCAAAGCCGATCCCACTCCGCTCAACCAACCCAGGCCGACCACGAGCCTGATCCCAGCGAGCACCAAGGACCACACACCCATCAAGGATAGGAAGTTGAAGAATGCGTCGTACACCGCTGGAAACGCGGAGTAGGGAGGAGGACCTTTGTAGGTGGCGAAGCTCCTGAAGAAATCCCCGAGAGAACCGAGGAAACCGGGGCTCAGGGCGAAAACGAGCCCCACAATTATGAGGAAAACGCCGAACGACGTGGCGTCCAGCACCCGCCTCATTCTCTCTTTCCGAGAAGCTTCGCCTGACATGCGTCCATCATAAACCGATCGATCGTGAACCGGTAATAAATGCTTCGATCAGTCAAGAGAAGGTACAACAAGTGTCTTCTTCGACAGAAACTCAGGTCGCTGCGTCACTTCCTAATTACAAAGGAATGAACTTTGGTAGGGCGAAGAAGGGGAGAATGTTATTCACTCCAAGCAGCACGAGAACTCCGCCTGCGATCTTCTCAATGTATAGCATGGCTCTCCGGGACCTCTTACCAAGGCTCACCTTGGCGTAGACAGCAACCACGCCAAGGGCGACAAGGGGGAGCCCCACACCAAACGCGTAGAACAACATGAGGATGGCTGCATGCAGTACACTGCCTTCCACAGCCGCAAGGCTGAGTATGGAGAGATAGATGGGGGTAACGCACGGGATCCAACTGAAGCCGAAGGTCAGTCCGATCGCGAACGCGCCCAATGGACCGACGACCCTGTTCTTCGGCACGTTAACGTACCTGCCGAGTCCGAATCGGTACCAGAAGCCAGGAATGAGAAGCATGGACCCGAAGACTATCATTATGATCGAAGATATTATGGAAACGTAGGCAGCTGACAAGAAGGTGCCGGCGAGAAAAGTGACGACAACACCGGCCATCACCATGGTGACCGCTAGGCCCAGCACATATAGAAAGCTTGAGTAGAACGCCGTTCTCAAGCTGGACCCTGCGCCGCACGAGTACGAGATTACCACCGGTATCAGAGGGTAGACACAGGGGCTGAAGAAGGAGGCCAAGCCTCCTAGGAAAGCCGCCAGGACCTGCAATTCAGCCATGTGTTCACTTACCTCTTGGCCAATTGGCCATTGTGTCAATGACCCGGTACTCTCGTGCATCGATTGATCGGCGGCGTAAAAGCCTGTTCATAGGTTCGTTCGACCCCAGCGATGCCGCCTGTCACCGTCTAGCCGGTCAGGGTGGATCGATCGCTTATATCCGTGGCTCAGGAGGAAGCGACCAGATCACTCGAGGGGATCCATTGGTCAGAAGCTGGCATCCCATTCCAGCCAATGCCCTTGATGATACGGCGTTATTAGCCGAACACAACGAGTTGCTCATCATCGGCAAGGCTGCTGCCGGCTTGACAAGGGGCTGGCGTAACCATCCGGAGGTTCTCCGTTGGCGAGGTCACAGCAAGGCGTTGAAACGTCGCCACGACGAGGTGGCGATGGAAATGGTTCAGAGAGGCTTCAATCATAGGTCTCCCTGGCCAAAAGAGCTCATCAACGAAGCCGATACCGACGATCCGCCGAAGCCCTGGCAGCCCCTCAAAGAGATGGCGCGCATATTGGATGAGAGGATGAGGAGACGTTCCGGTCGCCCACTGAATTGGGTCCCTCCGAAGCACGACGAACCTCTAGTTTCTTCATGAGGCTCTCGTGCGGGACCAGTCGATCGGTGAGCGTCCTGTTGGTTCTGTGCCGGTAGACAGAGAAGACTACTTGGCTTGACCGAGAAGGGTGATTCATATATGTGAGGGCGGCATACTGTTACCGGTGTCTTTCTTGCCGACCTTGTCAGATATGATTGGAGGTCTGAAGATTTCCCCCATTAGGCGGGTGGCGGCGCTTCTCGATCAAGCAAGGCAGAAGCAGAACATCATTTCCTTCGGTGGAGGGGCTCCCAGCCTACCCCCACCGCCAGAGGTTGTAGAACACATGTGTCAACTCATTGAGGGAAACGCCAAACAGGCTTGCTCCTACACAGGAACGCGGGGAATTCCCGAGCTCAGGGAACTGATAGCTCAGGACACGAAGAATTGGTTCGGAGTTTCATACGATCCCAAGCGGGAGGTCATGGTTTCCAGCGGTGGAACAGAGGGTATCTGCTGTGCTTTCATGTCACTCTTGAACAAGAACGACGAGGTCATCCTGATGGATCCCACGTATCTCGGCTATCGGGAAGCGGCCAGGATTGCGGGGGCTAGAATCAAAGCTCTCACCGTCAGCGTAGAGCGAGGATTCCAACCGGACGTGGAGGACCTGAAGCAGCTTATCTCTCCCAGCACGAAGCTGTTCGTTCTCCTCTCTCCAGACAACCCAACCGGTCGAGTGGTGGAAACCAGTTTCGCAGAGGCGCTAGTGGACTTGGCTGAGGATCATGACTTTTGGATTGTGAGTGACGAAGCATACAAACACATAGTATATGATGGAAGCCACGTCCTGATCTCTGGTATGAAGAACGCACATGACCGCGTTGTGTCGGTGAACACCTTCTCGAAGGAGGCTTCGATCCCTGGTCTCCGGCTGGGATATGTGTTGGCCCCTCCTGAAGTCGTGGAAGCCATGGAAAAGATCAAACAGTACATCTCCCTCGCGCCCAGCAGCCTAGCGCAGTTTGCCATGGTCAGGTTCCTCCAAAACGGAACGAAGGAAAGGTACCTGAAAGAAACGGTGATCCCCACGTACAAGAAGCGAAGGGACTTCATGGGGGAACAAATGCGTAGACACCTTCCTGAAGCGCGAACGACCACCCCTGCTGGTGCCTTCTACTACTTGGTTGACATGAGTTCCTATCTGGAGAAGATGGACCGCACCGACGAGGGATTCGCAGACCGTCTCTTGTTGCGGAAGAGCGTCGTAACAATTCCCGGCTCCTACTTCGGGGAGGGTGGAAGGCAGCATATCCGGCTGACGTTCGTCTCAGAACCGGAGGAGAGGATCAGAGTAGGTTTCGAACACATAGATGAGTACATAACCAGCTACACCTTCTAGCAGCCTTATCGTATCAACCCGAAAACCTCGATCGACCCGGTCTATCCATGGGGCGTTACGGCTACAATTTCCGGAAGGAGAACCGGTCGATTGACGGAGGGTCATCAGAGTCGTCGATGGCTGGCGGATCGACGCCGTTCGTTGCTCGGTGACGACGCCTCCGTCACTGACTCTGGAGTCTATACAGGTAGTAAAAAGAGTAGAGGCTCATCACTAAGGCCGCGGTATATATCTTCGTGGCGAAAACCAAGTTCCAGGGAATCTCGGGATTCGGGTAGGGATTGATGAGCACATCGGGGTTGAGGCTTCCCCGCAGGTCGTTTGAGGCCATGAGGGCGCTCCAAAGAGAGAAGTTGAACAGAACTTCGTATATGGTAACTGAGACTACTAAGAAGGCGATGAATTGCAGCACCGTGCGACGAAATGGCGATATCTTTGCCGCGCGAGGCCGTAACAGCTGAAGCAAAGAGAACCAAAACGCTACTACTGAAACACTCAGCCAGGTCACAGGTTTTGCGTAGAAAAGAGGAAAAAGGTCAGGAGGCGGAAACTCAAACTTGACCAACACATCGCCCACCGCTTCACTTCCGAACTCTAGGTAGGTTGTCAGGGCATAGAGGCAGACAACAGTGATAGTGACGGCAGATGCGCCTGCTATCACCTTGTACAGGAGCCGGATCCTCTCTTCATCACCTGGACGCCGTGGCGCTTTCATGGCTATCCAAGGCCAAGCGAACCCAAAAAGACTTGCGGTTGTTGCAGCCCCTGAACAGGTGGATCGATCTAGGTATTGATCGATCAAATCCGAGCAGTGAGGATAGCATTTTATATGGAAGTTGGCTGATGAATGTGTGTGAAGCGATCGAACGTGAAGCCCCACCATCCGGTTGAGCCGAGAGCTGGAAGACTACGAAGCATGTGGAGACGCGCCAAGAGCGAGCTGCTCTGGCTGCTGCCCAGGCTCGTGGTCGTGATCGCGGTCACGGCAATTCTCCACACTCTACAAACTTGGGGCTACCTCTCCGAAGATATCTACGGTCTTTTGATGAAGATCTGGATGCTCGCCTACATCTTCTTCGGAGTCGAGGTCTTCCAGAGATACATCCTAGGACCGATGTCATTGGTGACCTATCGTTTCCTTTCACGCTACGCCGAAGGCAAGTCCGAGCGGAGAAGGATTCAGTCAAAGATAGGCACATATATGAGGATACCTCAGTACACAGTCTACGTTATTGCCATTCTTGCAGGTGTCAACCAGTTCTTCGACCTGAGCGCAGTGTGGTCTGCTCTCAGCACAACGGTTATCATCATCGCCACCTTCTTCATCGGTCTCTTTACGTCTTCTGTGCTCGGGAACCTGATAGCACACGAAGCCCTGCGTCAATCAGGAAGCATCTCAATCGGAGACCGAGTAGAGATCAAGGACAAGGTATACGGTGATGTCGTCTCCAGGGGTCCGTTCTTCGTCAAGGTGAAGACGATAAAGAACGAGGTAGTCACCGTTCCCAACCTCGAGCTTGTCAACAACTCCGTTACAAATTACAGCGCCTACGAAAGAGTCATAATTCATGTCCCGGTCACACTTGGCTACAATGTCGACAAGGAGTTGGCGAAGAAGCTGCTCATCGACGCAGCGAGACGGACCAAGTACCTTCTCTTCTCTCCGCCCCCTTTCGTGCTCTTATTGGAGTTAGGCAACTACACGGTCACCTATGAAATAAACGCGTACACAAACAGGCCGAACGACATCATCAACATAAAGTCAGAACTGATCGAGAATGTGATGGACATCTTCAACACCAACAAAGTCGAGATCCTAAGCCCAGCCTTCACAGTCTTCAGGACACAGTTGGAATCAAGGCCTGGGAAGTAGGGTTCACCCATCGCGGCGACTCGATCGATCGTCCAAAAGGCTATCTAGTGTTGTTTCAGGTCTTGTGGCGGCGATCTGTCTTGAAGATCAGGTGGTTTGGGCATTCAGCCTTCGAGATCGACGCGGATGCCGGGACGGTATTGGTCGACCCCTGGATCAATAACCCTAACTCGCCCATAAAGCTAGAGGACATCGGGGAAGCGTCCGTAATAGTCGTCACCCACGACCACTCCGATCACGTGGGCGAAACAGTCCCCATCGCGAAGAGGACGAGGGCTACGGTCTGCGCTATTCCGGAGCTAGCCGCCATCTTCAGGAAAGAGGGGTTGAAGGTGCACGCACCCAACATGGGTTCTCTCACGGAAGTCCAAGGGATCAAACTGGCGTTTGTCCCTGCGTTTCACACTTCGGGGACAGGGTTGCCGACCGGAGCAATAATCAAGCTCGATGAAGCCGTGATCTACCACATGGGAGACACATCAGTCTTCACAGACATGTCTTTGGTTCGAGACTTGTACGAACCTGGGATCGCGCTGGTGCCAATCGGTGGCTTCTATACCATGAGTCCCATCGAAGCCGTTAGGGCGCTTCAAATCGTAAGGCCTGGTGTCGCAATACCTATGCATTACGGAACCTTTCCAGTTCTAGTCAAGGATCCAAGCGACTTCGTCATGCTGGCCGATAAGAGCTGTCCGGAAGTTAAGGTCGTCACATTGGAGCCCGGCGAAACCTACGAGGCCTCGGGGTAAGACTGAAACAGACAGTCGGTAGTGCTCGATCGATCAGATTCCGTCTAGTCCTTTCGACGTATGATCTTGGTCAGGTTTGGTCCGTTCCAAATGAGCTCCAGGCGAGGCTTTGAAGCCAACTTGTCAGCCAGTTTCTGGACTAGAGATCCCACGAGGAGTGGTAGAGCGATCGTGGCATCAGTATACACGGAAGCGGTGTACGAATCCACTGAATATTTTCCCCAAGAGATCGATTCGGAGAAAGTACACCCACTTAAACCGCCCCAACGTGGACTGTCGGTCGTGATCAGCACACCATAGTCGTGGCCCATCTGCAGATTCTTGTCCGCTCTATCCAACCTGAAGGCTTCGGAAATCACGCTCAACTGCTGTATGTAGTTCCGTGGTACACCGCCACCAATGAATATCGCCCCAGTTTTCTTGGATCGGCGATATATCTGATAGATCTCAAAGTTGTCGCGGATCGGGTTGATTGAGGCAGCTGGCTTCCCAACGTTCCTGGCATAATGTAATGTCAAGGCAATTCCTATGTCGCTGTCGCATAAGGCTGGACAGTATATTGGAACCCCCTTTCTGGCAGCCATTCCGAGAAGGGATTTTCGAGGGCTCAATCTTCTACCGAGAGCGTCGAAGAACTCTCGACTGGAATACTCTCTTGCCTCCATCTGCGACAGGACGGAAAGCACGAGTTCTTCCTCCGCGTTGAAGCCCTTGTCGGCGACATAGGTGTCATAGATCCTACAGTAGTCACTCTTTCTCAGCTCTAAGTCGTTGGTCAGCGGAGTCCCCACGAGATGAGGAAAGCCGAGGGCTTCGATGACGTCGTGAGTAA
>JBGVSY010000026.1:0-38751 GCA_041862235.1 Nitrososphaeria archaeon
CCGTCGCCTCGAAGACCCTTGACATAAGCGCTGCCAACGTGGCGACGATCGCAGCCGACATCAACGTGGCGGTCTACGACCTCAGCGTCACCGTGAAGAACGCTGCAGGCACGAGGCTGCTCGCCGACGCCACTGTAGACATCTCCGGACCGGTTACAAAGAGTGTAACGGCGGATGCCGGAGTCGTTTCACTGACAAGGCTGCCAACTGGCACATACACCATGGATGTGAAGTGGATGTCGCCGATCACGGGCAACTCGCTCGTCGACATCGGCAGCTTCACAAAGGACATCTCCGTCTTCAAGGCCGAGCCAGATCTACTCTGCAAGGTCTACGACATCGCAATACGGGTCTCCGACACCAAGGGAAGGCCTGTCTCTGAAGTCAAGATCGTCATCAGCAACGCCGAGGCAACCACGGATGCCACGGGAACCGCCGTCTTCTCGCTGGTCCCTGAGGGCAGCTACTCGCTGAAGGTCGAGAAGGCTGGAGCCAACCTCGGTGCTTCACCGAGCAGCATTGGCGTCTCAGCCAGCGAGGTGGACTTCGCTGTAACCGTAGGCAAGATCTACGACCTCGGTGCGCGGGTGATCGGCGAGCAGGGACAAGGATTGCCCTACTCCACGATCTACGTGAAGGACCCAACCGGAGCAACCGCTACCTACACAACCGACGCCAACGGAGTCATCACCATCCCAAGCCTCATGGAAGGCAACTACGACCTCACGGCTGAGTACAAGGGCTTCCGATCTGAAACGAGGTCGGTTAGCGTCAACACCCAAGGCCTCGTGGAGGAGTTCAAGCTCCCACCGTATGCCGAGGTGTTCGGCGTGATACTGACCTACTGGACCTTCCTGGCGATAGTCATCGGGATCATCCTGCTGATTGTCGTCCTGGCTGTGCTGATCCACGAGTACGTCACATGGCGCAGGCGCAGGCTAGGGATCTACCTCCCAGCCCCACCAGCCAAGAAGTAGAAGCCGAGCCCAGCTCGGCTAACTACCCCTTTTTTTGTTTTCATTCGATGAGGCAGACGATTTTCTGCCACACTCAGTCGATCGACTGAAGGTATGGTTTCTAGTCGTTGTTAACGAGAGATCCGAGCGGCAAAGACACGCGATCGATTGATTGCGAGACGAATCTCCATTGAAGGGAGCTCTGCGAGGCTTGTCACAGGGGGGAAGGATCGATCGACGACGTACAAGGTCCGGGTTTTCGATGAGCGCCGGGGGTGGGATTCTCGGCGGTTCCAAGCCGTTTTCGAACCCACGAGGCGCTGATGCGCCACGAGCTCTCCCATGAGTGCTCAAGGCTCGCGCCTTAGTCCGCTCGGCCTTCGGTCGCGGCAGCCCTCCGCCGCGAACCCCGGCTTGCTCTCCCGGCGCCTCAATCCAGGCCTTCATCGCGGTTTAAGGCTGTTGCTGGATTCTCTCTTCTCCCCCCTCCTTTCTCACATGGTGAGAATTCCCGGCGCCGATTCCCCGTCCGTGGGCTTTCCCGGACGCGTTTTCTCGTTGCATGAGGTCCTTCAATTCAGAATATTCTCAGATTTTTATTCCGCCCCAGCGATAGGCGTTTCGATGGAGAAGCGAGGCTACCGATATCTGGAGCACATGTCTGATGCCTACATCGAGTGCTGGGGGAGCAGTGTTGAGGAGGCGCTCGAGGAGGCTGGGAGAGGCATGTTCAACCTCATCTCGAGCATGGAAGCCTCCAGCCCGAGGCTCCGGGTGAGGGTCACGGTCAGAGGCTTCGACATGCAATCTCTTCTCTACAACTGGCTCGAGAGGCTTATTCAGATTTTCGAGATCAAAGATTTCCTTCCAAGCAGAATCTCTGTCAGAGACTTTGACGAGGAGAAGTCGGGACTGAAGGTTCGCGCCGAGCTGAGGGGAGAGAGGTTCAGCGCCGACCGACACCCCACGGGCATCGGCGTGAAGTCGGTCACATATCATGGAATGCAGATTAGGCGCAAAAAAGGACACGTCAGGTTCCGCGTCCTCCTTGACATATGAATTGCGTCAAAACTCTTTTATCAAGGACTTGATGAATCAGCGCCGGTGCGCGTTCTGAGTGGAGCGGCTCTCTCAAAATCCCCTGGAGACTGAGAAATATCAAACGCCTCACGACATACTGGTGAGGACCACCGACGGATATCTCGTCAAGTGGGAGAGAGCCAAGATAGTTGCGTCCCTGATTCGGGAGACCGAGCTGGCCTCCCACATGACGGGCCTTCCCGGCATCAAGCGCGAGGAAGCCGAGGAGATCGCGAAGAGAGTAGAAAGCCGCGTCAAGAAGATGGGCGTCAGCCTGGTTTCAGCCCCCCTAATCCGAGAACTCGTAAACAACGTGTTGATAGAGCTCTCCGGCAGAGAGAAGCGCTTCCTCGTCTACAGGAACTTCTACGCCAGGGTGGGCGCGCCGGTCTACGACTCCTACCAGATAGATCTAGGGCTTGGCTTCGAGGCGAAGGAGAACGCCAACCTTCAGCCCAACCCCGAGTCTTCACATAAGAAAAAGGCCGACAGGATGTGCAAGGAACAATACCTCCTCATGATGCCTCCTGAGATCGCCGACGCACACCTACGAGGAGACATGCACATACACGACCTCGAGTACTTCGGCACCAGAAGCTTCTGCATGGACCACGATCTGAGGTACTTCCTCTACTACGGCTTCATGCCGGATGGAACCGGTCACAGGGCGAGCGTGGCAAAGCCGGCCAGACACGCCGAAGTAGCCATCCTCCACTCTGTAAAGGTCCTTGCAGCAGCCCAAACCAACTTCTCTGGTGGGCAGGGCTTCTTCAACTACCTGGTCTTCCTGGCTCCGTACACACGGGGTCTCAACGAGAGAGAAGTGGAGCAGCTGATGCAGATGATGTTCTATGAACTCACCCAGAGCTACGTCAGCAGGGGAGGACAACTCGTCTTCAGCAACATCCAGGTTCAGCCAGGCGTTCCGGAGATATGGCGCGACAAGCCTGTGGTGGCGAGGGGCAAGGTAGGGCCGGACGTTTACGGTGACTACGAGGACGAGGTCTCGGCTCTTTTCAGAGCACTGCACAAGGTGGCGCTGGAAGGGGACGCCTGGGGCAAGCCCTTCAATTTTCCGAAGATGGAGGAGCAACTCGCTCCTGAGTTCCTGACATCGAGGTACGAGGATGCCTGGCTTCTAGTACACAGGGCGGCCGCTAGACACGGCATCCCGTACTTCGACAACCTCACCCCAGCATACAGGGGTTACGGCAAGGGCGTCTCCTGCTACCAGTGCTGCGCATACTGCTTCACAGACACACCTGAAAACGATGAGAACTTTGAAGCCAAGATGCACTTCGAGGATGGAGCACACTTCTCCATGGGGGGCTGGCAGGTCGTCTCCCTCAACCTACCCAGGGCGGCGTACCTAGCTAGGGGCGATGACGAGGAGCTCCTACAAAGGATCAACGATCAGGTCGATGTCGCTGTCAGGGTCTTCCAGCTAAAGAAGCAGTGGATGAACAAGATGATAGCCTTGGGCAGAATCCCCTTCGTCACCCAGAGGCCGCTCGATCCTTCGAACGGCGGCAAAGCGCCTCCCCTCGTGGACGCAGAAAGCCTCGTCTACACCGTCGGCCTCGTGGGCGTGAATGAGATGGTTCAGCACCACGCCGGGGCTCAGCTCCACGAGTCCAGGGACGCCTTGAAGCTCGCTCTCAAGACCCTGATAGGGGTGAAGGAGCACGTCGAGGAGAGGGCAAAGGAGACTAGCCTTAACCTGGGCATGGCGAGGACGCCTGCGGAAAGCACGGCCCAGAGCTTCGCCGTCGCCGATCTGATGAGCGACGAGTTCAGGGAGATGAGCAGGAAGAATGTGAAGGGAGACGTGGAACGCTCCATAAACGTTCTGGACGGCGTTAGAGATCTCCCTGTCTTCTACAGCAACGGAACCCACCTCTACGTCGGCGCCGATGTCACCCTAGCTGAGAAGATAGAGGCTGAGCAGAAGTTCTTCCCGCTCCTGGATGGAGGGAACATGTTTCACGTCTGGCTCGGAGAAGCCTACTCCGGCCCCGAGGCACTCTACAAGGTGACCCGAAAGATTGCGGCCACGAACATAGGATACTTCGCCTACACAAAGGACCTCACAATTTGTGGTTCCTGCGACGCAACGACAAGTGGGATAGCGGAGGCCTGCCCGATGTGCGGCTCCAACAAGGTCACGGTCTGGAGCAGGATAACGGGGTACTACCAAGACGTTTCCGGGTGGAACGAGGGAAAACTCTCCGAGCTTCGCCTGAGACGTCGCATGGGAGCCTAGGGCGGCTCTGAGATCGATGCATCCCGAGGAAAGGACCCGAAGGCTCGACGTCCTACTACCCACATCGTACGCCGACGAAGCGCCTCACCTAAGGGAGAAGACCCTCAGAATAGGCTTCTTGGGCAGGGCGTTGGCAATCTTTAGGGCGGACACAGTCCATCTCTACGACGAGGACCCGTCGGGCAGCTACGCAAAAAACGCGAACCTTGTCAAAGGCCTGTTAGACTACATGAACACAGCGCCCTACCTTAGGAAGAAACTCTTCCCCATCACATCTAGCTTCAGGTATGCGGGTGTTCTTCCCCCGCTCAACATCCCCACCCACCCGCCTCCCGAAGAGGAGCCGCAGACGTATCCTCAGGTTAGAGAGGGCCTCGTTGTGAAGGGAGGCAAGAGGCCCATTGTCGAGATAGGCTTCAACAGACGTGTGACCGTCAAGAGGGCTCCCAGAGAGGGGTCCAGGGTTCTCGTGAGGCTAGAGAGAAGAGGCGAGAAGATCAAGGCACGAGTGGTTTCAAGGAGGAAAATCCGTCTCTACACTGGTTTCTCAACCCAGATCTACCGGAAGGACCTCCAGGAACTCGTGGGCCGCTACGAGCTCTCCATAGCGACGTCGCGTATGGGAAGCCCCATACATGAAAGGTTCTCGGAGGTTTCCTCTGCAGTGAGAGGCTGCGGGTCGCTGTGTGTTGCCTTCGGCTCAGCGCGTCAAGGACTGTACGAGATCGCTCGGAACCACGGTTTTGAACTGGACTCGGTCTTCTCCCACGTTCTCAACACGGTCCCTGACCAAGGTGTCAAGACCGTGAGAACGGAAGAGGCGGTCTACTCAACCCTCGCTCAAGTCACCCTCCTCGAAGAAACTGTAGGAAGCTTTCGAGCCTCCACTCACAACTCGCCTGAGACTCAATGAGACAGCCGCGCACGCTCGGGAAAACGATCGATCGATGGCGTCGTCCTTTCTAATGTTTATATTCCCTATGCGGGTTGACAGCATCAAGAGTTGCCAGTGGATGGCTATCCTCTTCCCGGAGAGAATGAGCAAGGTCAGGGCGATCCTCTTCGGGGGTTATGTGGAGGAGGTCCTCGCAGCCCTTCAAGAGAGTAATTGCTTCCACCTCATCGACATCGAGGAGAGGCTTCCGAGATGGAACGAGATCCCACGCGCCGTTCCTGCCAGGGAAGATGTGGCAACCTACAGGCGGCAGCTTCAGAGGGTAAACCGGCTCCTAGAAGACCTCGGCTTCGTCAAAACTATGGGAATCTTGGAGCAACTGTTCAAGCCCAGGGAGAGACACCCAATCGAGGTTACTCTTGAAGGCGAGAAGGAACTCCTCACCAGAGCCGAGCAGGTCCTCGCCAAGGCTGAGGATGACGTGGAGCAGAATATCCTCAGACACAGGCTGGTCAGGGAATTCCTTCTAGCCATACAACGGCTCAGGATCGGGGTCAGCGAGCTAAGGAGTAGCGCATCCCTCTCCGTGAGGACTGGATCAATTCCATCTGACGCTGCTGAAGAGGTAGAGATGGAGCTGGCTTCGAAGATCGGCTCCGCCTCTCTGTATGCCGCCGCATCCAAGGAGAGAAGGAGGTTCGTTGTTGTGCTTTCCTACCCAGGCGTGTCAGAGCAGGTGGATGTGATTCTGAAGAATCATGGCTTCCAGGAGACAGCCATTCCTCCCCAGCTATCAGGCCCTCCCACCAAGTCTCTCAGCACGCTGGATCTTCAGAGCAAGAAGATCGCTAGAAAATACGAGTCCTCGCTGCTTAGCCTCCACGACGCCCTACTGACAAAGATAGCGAGGTTGGAGTCGCTGAGCAAGCTGGGAAGAACCGAGAGGACCTACGTCATGGAGGGCTGGGTCCCCCTATCAATGGTCGAGGACGCAACCCGGATCATTCAACGACACTCGGATGGTCTTGTCACGGTTCTGATGTCCCCGCCAGACGACCCGGTTGCTCAGGTTCCAACCAAGCTCCGTAACAACAGGGCTCTCAGACCCTTTGAGATGCTCACCGAGATGTACGGGACACCCGCCTACAACGAGGTAGACCCCACCCCGTTTTTCGGCGCGTTCTTCGTGTTGTTCATGGGTTTGATGTCCGCCGACCTCGCCGGAGGAATGATCATCACGCTCGGAGGAGCCCTGATGCTGAGGGGGGCTGGGTCGAGAACCGCCCGCATGCGTCAACTCTCCCTGATATTGATCTCCGTGGGAGTATCTTCAGCCGTCCTCGGGGCTCTCACAGGGGAGTTCATGGGTGGAATTCTCCCCTTGCCCTCCATCATCGGAAGCACCGTTGAGGACCCGATCGGCTTCCTGTTGGCCGTCCTGGTTCTTGGCGTGATTCACGTCGTCTTGGGGCTCATCCTCGGAGCCTACACCCACGCAGCCAACAGAGATCTCCGCAACCTCATCACCGGAGACCTTGCTTGGCTCCTCTTGATGTCAGCGGGTGGAATGTTCCTGATCACCGGGGACGTAAGCTTCTCAGGGCAAGGGCTGGTGAACTACGGCCTAGCCATATCGTCGTTGATCCTGCTACTCCTCGGCCAAGGCCCGGCTTCGCTGCTGGACATCACTCGGTTGATCAGCAACATAATATCATACGTCAGGATAATGGCTATCAACTTGGCGTCGGCATGGATGACGCGCACCTTCGCACTATTGGCCTCCCTCGTAGCCGGCGCAGCAATAGTCGGCCTTCCTCTAGCCGCAATTCTGATGCTGTTCTCCTATATGTTCATCATCACCATCTCCCTCTTCGTCACGTTCGCACACTCACTGCGGCTTCACTACGTGGAGTTCTTCGGAAAGTTCTTTAAGGGAGGGGGAATCCACTTCTCCCCTCTGACCTCTACTCGCGTGTACACAGCACTGGCAGCCAAGCCAGGTGGTGGAAGTGTCGTCAACTGAGATACTTGTGATGACTATTGGAGGCGCAGGGCTAGCTATAGGGTTGGCTGGCATAGGCGCCTCCATCGGCCAAAGGATGGCTGCCTCAGCCAGCAGCATGTTGATGGCTGAGAGACCGGAGAGGTTCGGGTTGTCCCTCATCCTTACGGTCTTGGTGGAGACCTCCGCAATCTACGGTCTTCTCGTCTCCATCATAGTGCTTGTAGGCCTGGGTGGGGTGAACAGCTCCGACCAAGCCCTGGGTGCTCTCTCAGCCGGCCTTTGTGTGGGTGTAGCGGGTTTCTGCACGGGGGTCGGGGAGGGCGTGGCGGCCTCCGCCTCGGTGGGGGCTGTGGCTGATAGGGAGGCGATCTTCGGGAAGAGCCTCGTCCTAACAGTTCTCCCCGAGACAGGCGCTATCTACGGTCTTCTAATCGCCGTCCTTGTCTTAAGGGCCTCTGGCTTCCTGGGGACGCCGCCAGCCCAGGAGGAGGGGGCGGGGATCGCGTCTCTGTACGCGGCCCTGGTGGTAGCCGCAACGAGTGTAGCAAGCTATCTCCAGGGCAGGGTTGGCGCCTCAGCCATCAGCTCCGCCTCGAAGAGAGAGGAGGTCTTCGGCAGAAACTTGATCTTCGTGGTTCTCCTTGAGTCGGTCGCAATATATGGTCTTCTAATATCCATCCTCATTCTGAGCTACACCGGGCTTCTCTAGGCCATTGCCTGGGAACCCCTTCCCAGCACTTCCCTGACCACGAATGAGCTAGTTCTCTCCCTCTCCTCCAGCCTGTCCTTTATTCTCTTTACCTCTCTTCTCAGGGCTGGGATCACGATCCTCTCGAGAGCCCCCACCCTGGCCCAAGTTGAATCTGCCTCTCTCCGGAGGATCTCCGCGCTATTTCTCAGGTCGCCACTGCGCAGAAGAGACGCCACGGCCCTTTCGAACGATCGAGCCGCCGCGTCAAGTGCGAAGTTGGAGTCGAGTAGGTCGTATCCCCTATCAGTGGGCCTCCGCTCGGCGAAGCTCACCGTCATCCGAGGGACCGGAACCCCCTTCAAAGCGGACCAGCTGATATCAACAGATCCCTGGGCCCTGCTCGACGCAGCCATCCTCTTCAAAGCCCTTGGACCTAGGGAGCGAAGAGCTTGCCTTAGCCTTTCGTAAGCCTCTCCGAACCGGTCCTGCACCTCTCGCTCCAGAGGAATCAGGAGGTTAGACAGTTCCTGCGCCTCGGCGTTAAGCATCTTGTACTTCTCCTCTAACAGGTCGTGAGATCTCTCAGCCAGCTCCAGCCTCTTCTTGAGGTTCAAGAGTTCATGACGTGTGGGTCTCGTTCTCCCCCAAGTCATAGACACTGCTTCATTCCTCCTCCAAGACAGAAAGAACCTCGACGCCGAGGGTCAAGGTCTGTTCAACCCCTCTTCTTTCGCGCCGGCCCTGGTTGATGAATCGCTTCTCAAACCGGTCAGCGAAACGAAGGTAACGCCTCTCCTCGGAGGTAAGAGACCCCTCTCCGACCACAAGTGCCAGGTCTCTTGTTTCCCGCCCCTTCGAGTAGGCTGAGTAGAGCCTGCCCGCAATATCCATGTGGTCGCCTCTGGTCCTGTTCTCCCCTACACCGTCCTTCATCAACCTCGAGAGCGAGGGCAAGACGTCTATTGGTGGATAGATGCCTCGCTGGAAGAGGCTTTGGCTCATCACGACCTGTCCTTCGGTTATGAAGCCGGTAAGGTCCGGGACTGGGTGCGTGATGTCCATGTCCGGCATGGAGACGATAGGTATCTGCGTGATCGATCCTCTGCTTCCTTTGATTCTTCCAGCTCTCTCGTAGATTGACGCGAGATCTGTGTACATGTAGCCTGGGTACGCTCTACGTCCGGGCATCTCTCCCCTGGCAGCTGATATCTCCCTGAGCGCCTCACAGTAGTTTGTCATGTCCAGGAGTATGACGAGAACGTGGAAACTCTCGTCGAAGGCTAAGTACTCCGCGGCGGTTAGCGCAAACCGGGGGGCCGTCAGCCTCTCGACGGTGGGGTCTTCAGCGAGGTTGATGAACCCCACCAGCCTTCCGGCCGTTCTGGCATCCTCCAGCTCGCGCAGGAAGAAGCTAGCGTCTTCATGCGTAACGCCGACAGCGCAAAAGACCACGGCGAAGTCCTCTTTCTCTTCGAGCACCGTAGATTGGCGAGCAATCTGGGAGGCTAGCTCGTTGTGTGGCAACCCTCCCCCCGTGAAGATGGGAAGCTTCTGACCTCTGACCAGAGAGAGAACGCCGTCGATAGCTGAGATTCCTGTCTCAACGAAGTGTCGGGGGTACTCTCTCATCACGGGGTTGATGGGGAACCCGGAGATCTCTCGCAATTCTCCAGACACCGCAGGTCGTCCGTCGATGGGTCGGCCTCTCCCGTCGAGAACCCTTCCCAAGAGCTCCGCCGAGGTTGGCATACTGAGGGTCTCTCCGGTAGGGGAGACAGATGTATCTCTGGTGATGCCCTCCGTGCCCTCGAAGACCTGCAGGGTAGTGATCTCCTCCGCTATCTCGAGCACCTGGGCTGTCCTCAGCTCTTCTCCGACGTGTACCTTGACGATCTCCCCCATCTTGACTCTGGGGATTCCCTTCGCAAATATGAGGGGACCTCTCACCCCTGCCACAGCCTTGTACCTGACAGAGATCAAGGAAGCTTCACCTAGGTGTACTCCCTCACCCTTCGGGTGATCTGTGCCTCAATCCTCACTTGGAGATTCCAGTACTTCTCGAGCACGTCCTCTTCAGGGCTCAGCTTCAGCTCCATGATCTCTTCTCTAACCGGGATGGAGACTATCGCTTTGCTCAGGAGACCCTTCTCGACCGCCTCCAGCGATGTCTTATGAAGGAACATGATCAGCTCAATCATTCGGGCTTGCTTTGACGGGCCACAGTATGCGTCGACATCAGAGTAGGCCGACTGCTTGAGGAACGCTTCCTCCAGCAGCTCTGCGTCTCTCAGAACCAGCTTCTCCTTCTCCGTCAAGGCGCCCATTCCTAATAGACGCACTATTCTCTCTAACTCGCTCTTCTGGGCGAGCAGATTAAGCGCACTCTGCCTCACCTGACTCCACGACGGCCCCACCTTCTCGTGCCAAAAGGACTCCACGTTCTCAACGTATCCCGAGAAGCCCTGGGTCACGTTGACCGCTGGGAACTGTCGCTTGTAAGCGAGGGCGGGATCGAGCGGCCAGAAGCATCTCGCCAGCTGCAACGTTTTTTGAGTGACGGGCTCCGAGAAGTCCCCCCCTGTTGGCGACACCGACGCTATGATTGTGAGTGAGCCGGTCTCTCCTCCCGGCCCTAGAGTCGCAACCCGGCCTGCCCTCTCATAGAACTCAGCAAGCCTTGAAGCCATCCGTGGGGGGTAGCCCTCCTCGCCGGGCATCTCTCCCTGTCCGGTGGAGATCTCTCTGAGAGCCTCAGCCCATCTCGTGGTCGAGTCCACAAGGAGGGCTACGTCATATCCCATATCCCTGTAGTACTCTGCGATTGCGGCGCCCGTGTAGATGCTTGCCTCCCTGGCTGCCACAGGCATGTTGGAGGTGTTGGCTACTATGACGCTCCGCTTCATAAGTGGGAATCCTGTCCTAGGGTCCTTAAGCCTGGGAAACCACTCAAGGAGGTCTGCTATCTCGTTGCCCCTCTCACCACATCCAACATATACCACAATGTCCGCGTCTGCAAACCTCGCTATCTGATGCAGGAGAACAGTCTTTCCAGTTCCGAACCCTCCGGCTACGGCTGTTCTGCCTCCCTTCGCCGCGCAGAAGAAGGTGTCGAGAATTCTCTGACCCGTCAAGAGGGGTCGATCGGGCAGGAGCTTCCTCTTGTAGGGACGTGGTGTCCTGACGGGCCAGCTTTGAGTCAGCTTGATCCCCTCTTCCCTCCCGCCCTGGCCTACGGTACACACCACGTCGTCCACCGAGTAGAGCTCTTTCTCGACGAGATTCGTTATGGTTCCGTGGGTTCCGGGGGGCACCATGACTTTGTGTTCTATGAGCTCGTTCTCACGGATCGTTCCCAAGATCGTCCCTCCCTCCACCCTTGCTCCCTTTTCCACTGCGGCAGTGAACTCCCAGATCGCCTCTTTGGGCAGCCGGCCCGGTCTCACGCCTGAACGCACGTATGAACCGACCTTCTCAGCAATCCTCTCGAGGGGTCTCTGGAGGCCATCGTAGACGGAGCCTAGGAGACCCGGGCCAAGCTGCACCGAGAGCAGCTCTCGGGTCCTGTATAGGGGGGCCCCCTTCTCCAGGCCTGTCGTGTCCTCGTACACTTGGATCGTCGCTTTCTCCTCTGAGATGCTGCTTGTCTCTCCGATCAACCTCTCGTCCCCCACGTACACAACCTCGTTTACCATCAGGTCACACACAGACGGCTGGATGGCGGCGACCACAATGGGCCCCTTAATGCCGGTGACCACGCCGACGGGCTGCTCCGACTTCATCGTGCAGTCTTCACCCCTCTCTCTGAAGGAAATTCCACGATAACAGGTAGAGCCTGACCAGACCTAATCTCCTTCAGCAGAGGTCCGAGACCCGCGGCAAGATCCGAAGAGATGAGCACGACCCCCGTCTCCTTGTTCTCGAGCAGCCTTCTCAGCGGGCTTTCCGCTTCGTCAGGGCTCTCCGCCTTCATCAGTATCTCAACCCCGGCCAGGGCTAGGCCGAGAAATGCCTCGTGGCTGCAGACTGCTGCTATCTTCACGTCTCGGCGCCCTCTCCTATCAATGCGAATGCCTCTCTAACCATGTCGTACTCCAACCAGAGGCTGAGCATGTATCCGATCGCCTCGCGTACGCCGATGTCCCTTATTCCAAGAGCCCCTACCTCTTCGTAGATCCAGACGAGGAAGGCTCTTCTCACCTCATCTGGGTGGGAAAGCTCAAAGCCTCGCCCCGCGAGTTCCCCGCCGAAATTCGTTTCGCGAAGCTGCTGGACAAACTGGGGGTAGTCCAGGCACGCAGCCAAAGACTGCAGCGTCTTTTCCCTGAATAGACGGCCGACGGGAACAAGCCGAGGCGTGATTTCTCTCTGGTCCAGCCCCACATGTACAAGCCTCGCAGTCAAAGACATGTTTCTGAGGTCGTAGACTCTCTGGAGCTGATCCCAGGCCATGGATGCCGATGAGGTGCCTATCTCCTTCACAACAGCGTCGAGGTACTCGTAGCCCGCCCTCTCCAAGGACATCCTGAGGGCGCCTGCTTCCTCGGCCTCATCGACTGCTAGAGCGGGGAGAGCCTCAGAAACCCTCTTCCTCAGAGTACCGAGATTGCCCGACATCATCAAGCTGCTCATCTCTTGTTCGCCAAGGTATCCATGAGGCATCAGAAACGACTCGCCGCCGTCCAGCCGACTCTCAACAAGATCCACGATGATCTTGAGGTTCTGGATATCCCACAGTATCCTTGCTTCTTCGAAGAATCTGCGCAGATCATCTGGAAGATACTCGAGCATGCTCAAGTAGGCTTCAACGAAACGATGTCGAAAAACATCCTCGACAGCGGAGATGGATTCCCACAATGTATCTTGACCTGGCGCTGCATTCACCTCCTCCAAGATCCTCCTCGTGCCTTCGAGATCTCTCCTCATCAGCGTCCTCGCAAGACGAGGGCCAATCAACCATCTTTCTGAGGACCCTATCCTAGGAGAGATGAAGGCGTATTCTCCGATCTGCCTGGAGCCGTAATATAGAACGACTAGCTCCAACACGACCAACATTACTGCAATCGGAACAACGAGGGGAACCATCGAAATTATTCCCCGTGAAGCATCGCTTCGACTTCCTTCGTGAGTTCCTGCTGCATCAACTTTAGGCGCTCCTCCAACGTGTTGTTGACGAAAACGCCTCCGCCCAGTTTAGAGGCTATGACACCGCCCGAGAAGTTCCCCGCGTCGTCGCTTAGCTCCAGCGTGGTCTTCTGTTTCGCCTTCTCCTCGATGGTCTTCGCCGCCTTCCTCAGCGTGGCCGCCTGAATTCTGTCTCTGTCCTGTCCGTTAGTCTGCAACAAAAGCTCCCCCCCGCCCAGCTTGACGCCGGACTCCACGATAAGTCTGAACAAGAAGGCACTATACCCTTTCTCCGCCGTGAAGGCACTCAGCTGTGTAGCCACTTCCTCGAACACCCTATTGACAGCCTCAGTTTTCTTCTCCTCCAGCCTTCTGTGGTAGTCGACATTTGCTTCCGCCATCTGCCTCTCGATCTTCTCCTTGACCAGAGCCTCTCTCTCCTCTATCCTAGCTCTCCTCGTCTTCTCCGCGTTTTCACTAGCTACTCTCACCATTTCCTCGGCTTTCGAGCTGGCTTCCGAAAGTATTCGCTCCGCCTGGGAGTTCGCTTCTTCTAGTATTCGCCTTCTTATGGCTTCTGAGCCGGGGGAGAGAGACATCTCCACTACACCTCGGTTCTCAGGGCCTGTTCGACAACGTACCTGACTGCAGCTTCGGTTCTCTCTTTCGCTTTGTTCTCCAGCTTCGCTACCTCCTCGCTGAAATCCTCGTCCAACTTACGCTTGTGAACAGCCACACCTTGCTTCATCCTCTCCTGCATCTTCCCATACGCGTCAGCCACGTCCATCTCAATGCGTGCATTTATCCTGGCAACCTCTTCTGTGGCTTCTCGCATTATCTCCTCCGCTCTTCTCTCCGCATCATCCAGCATTCGTTGGGATTCTGTCTCTGCTTCTCGCAGAGCCTTCAACTCGCCGACCAGTGCGGAGAAGTCTTTGACCATAAGTCGTCACTCGGCTTGCCCACGGGCTTCGATGTACTCCAGCTCGCCCCCATCCCTGGGGCAAGACTCCATTCTCACGCGCCCACACATCCTGCATTTCCCCCAGACATAGAAGCTCAGGCAAGACCTGCATCTCAGGTATCCTTCCCAGTCCGAGGCGCCGCATCCCTCACATCCATCGTCTCCCGCGCTCGAGGGTTCCTGCCCCCTCGACCTCTTCGTCAACCTGCTTCACTCTCCCACATGTTCACCGTACGATAACTTGAGCGAGCCTTCCCTGTTTTTCTCCAGTATGCTTGCCAGGGCATGGTGGAGAGCGCTGCTTCTCTGCCTGAAGTCCCGTACGAAAAACCTGACTCGGAGCTTCACGCCCCTGTCCTCGAAGCTTTCCGCATGGATCGATATTGGGTCGTTTCTGGAAAGAGCATGGCAGCCGCTGATGGAGTCCAGTATCTCGGCTGTCGCCTCATCCAGGTTGGCTTCGTAGGGAATTCTGAGCGTAAATTGAACCTGGCTCTCAGATCCCTGGCGGGAATAGTTGTGTATCTCGCTGGAGCTAACCGTGGAGTTGGGTATACTGTACAGCCGCTTGTCATCGGTCTCTATGGTGGTGCTCAAAAGGTTCAGTTCCTTCACCTCTCCGGTGATTTTTCCAACGGTGATGGTGTCCCCTATCTCGAAGGGCGGATAAGTCATGAGAAGCAGTCCGGAGACAGCGTTCTCAACTAAGCGGTGAGAAGCCAACCCTATCGTCACCCCCACTATCGCCAGCGCCACCAGGAACGGTGTGAGGGGGACGTCAACCTCGCTCAGAGCCATCAGAACTGCTATGAATGTTACACCGTACTTGGTGGCTGACCCCACCACAGCGCTCTCGGCCGACGGCAACCCAACTTTTTTGAGTGTAGTCTTCAGCAACTTCTCCAATAACCAGCCTAACACATACCCTGCGAGCACGATAGCCACGGCTATCAGGGCCTGTTGCACCATTAGCAGATACTGGGGCTCAAGCTCAGCCAAACCACTCACCCATCGAGTTGCCTCACGTTTGTCTGAGCATAAATTTAAGTTATGCGTGGATCGACTGGTCGCGGATCTCGATCGACGGTTTCTCCGTTTTGGGCGGATATACCCACGGAAAAGACAGGCTCCAAGAGCGTCTCAGGGATTCGTTTCCAAAATGCACTCTTGTTGCTCAGGCATCTTCTGCGCAAGTGCTACGCCTGGGCGGGTCGCTACACGAGCTTGGACGCGGACCATTTGACCGCCCCCAGCACCCTAACTAACTCAGCTGCCTAAGTCAGGACGTATACACCGTTCGCCAGCCACGGAACGGTTTCCAACTGTAACCTGTAAGGGCTACCCGCTACTTCCTCTCTTTCGACGCTTCTTGATCTTTCCCCAGCTCTTCCTCTTCATTCTCTGAACTCGCTTTGCCAGCCTTGCCTCTAGTGTTGCTAGCTTCTTTCTCTGAGAATCGAGCGCCTTCGCCTTTCTGTGCAGACCCTTTCCGCGTTTTAGCGACTTCTCAATGGACTCCTTGACCCGTCCTCGAGGAGGTTTCTTGGCTATCGATCTTCTCACCGACTCGAAGTATTTGACATGGCTCTTCACGTCCTCCGCAATTCGTTCTATCGTCTTGGTTCTTTTCACCCTCATGTCTTCTTCACTGTTATCTAGAGAAGATTGTCCTTTATTTAAAGCATTTCGTCAGAAAATCTATTCAAAACATTAAATCACGCACAATTAGATCGCATAAAACCGGTAAAACACTTATCGCGCGGATTAAGAATCGGCGTTTATAAGTCAACTGCGATCGATCGATTATCCCAGCGACGTCGTTTGGGATCCGAGAATCGGAAGACATTACGGGAGGCATCTTTTTTCCAGATCAATCGAGGCCACACCCATGACAGATTGGGTGCCTATTCCTCAAGAACGTCTGCGCGTGAGCTATCGATCGATTGAATGAATTTTGATCAATTACCTAACTATTTCTCGAGATATGCCAGAATGGGAATATTCTGCTCCACAGCAGTTACAGGAAGATACGAAATCGGTCACTCAAATGTAAGTCATCGACGATCGATCGACGTTTTTTCGCGTTCAAGCGGACTCAAACCCGAACGAGGTGCCACTGAGCCTGATCATCGAAGATTTGAAAAGAAATGGGGTTGCAGTCGATCGATCGCGACCATCAGAATAAGTGCAAAGACTACCAAAAGGCAGAAAAAATTGCTTTCGTGATGGAATCGCGGAAGAGACAGGGGGCGCCAAGTCAAAATAGAGCCCGCTCTCCGATGGACGGAAACAGACAGCCATTGTGAAACAGTTTGGGCAAGCGTACAACAGATGGCAGACACAAATAATCAAAAGAGAATGGCCCGTTCCAGACATCGCTCAAGAAGAGAACCGGGTCCATCGGCATTTTCGTCACAAACACGCAGACAAGAAGAAGGACAAGCTTTAATATCCCCGACATCGTCGCTGACCCGCTCAACAGATGTGACGAGAGATGGGACACCGTAAGCAGACCCGCCCGCGCTATGGTTCCCTGGCCTTTCTGCCTAGGGGACGGACCTCAAGGCTTTTGCCCAAGGTCAAGTACTGGCCTCCCTACGAAGGGCAGCCTAAACCCATGGCTTTCGTTGGGTTCAAGGCGGGCATGGCTCACGCATTCCTCTCAGACAACGTCCCCCAATCACCCACCTACGGCTCAGAGATAGTGAGACCCGTCACGGTGGTCGACACACCCCCCATGCTCGTGGCGGGCTTGACGGTCTACTCGAAAAACAGTTCAGGCGGATTGAGGCAGATCGGAGCAGCCTTCAGCGAGAAGACGCCCCAAGACCTGAGGCGGCTGATCCCAAACTTCAAGCCCAACGGTGAGGAAGCTTTGAAAAAGATCCAGAGAGAGGAGAAGAAGATTTCTGAAGTACGCCTCCTAGCTATGACGCAGCCCACGCTTTCCCGGGTTCCAACCAAGAAACCACGCCTCGTCGAGATCAAGGTGGGTGGAAGCGACATCAAGGAGTGTCTGAGCTTCGCGTCCTCAAAGCTCGGCTCTGAGTTCTCTGTCTCAGATGTCTTCTCGGCGGGCGACTTCGCGGACATCATCTCCGTCACCAGGGGCAAGGGCTTTCAAGGCGTCGTCAAGAGGTATGGTGTAGGCATACTCCCCAGGAAATCCAGGAAGACGAGGAGAGGAGTGGGAGCTATAGGGTCCTGGCACCCTGCCTATGTCCCCTACACAGTTCCAAGGTCAGGTCAGATGGGGTATCATAGGAGAACGGAGTTCGGAAAGAGAATCCTAAGGGTCGAGCCAAACGGATCGAAGGTCACTCCCAAGGGAGGGTTCTCCCACTACGGGTCAATTAAGGGTCCCTGCCTGGTTGTGGATGGCAGCGTAGCCGGGGTGCCCAAGAGGCCGCTCGTAATTAGGCGTCCCGCCAGGCCTCCTTCTTCGCCTCTCCCCGAGCCTCAGATAGTACAGACAGTGGTGTAGCTCCTTGGCTTTCTCAACCCTTCGTCTTCCACAAGCTAAGAAGAGAGTCCCCGTCTTCGGAACCAGAGGAAGGAAGACCAAGAGGACCATTCCCCTTCCGACGGCTTTCGCAGCCCCACATCGACCTGACCTGGTGAGGAAGGCCGTGATCTTCCTTCAATCCAAGAGATTCCAGCCCAAAGGATCCTCCAAGCTCTCGGGCCACAAGTACTCGGTTGAGGGTCTGGGAGCCGGCTACGGAATTGCGAGGGTCAGCAGGATCAAGGGTGGGGGGACGCAGAAGTCAAGGGCCGGAGGCTTCATTCCCTTCGCCGTCGGTGGAAGACCGACTCACCCACCAAAGCCAGAGAAGGTCCTAGTCAAAATCCTCAACAAAAAGGAGAGGAGACTGGCCCTTCTTTCTGCCATAGCCATGACGGCAGACCTTGATATTGTGAGGAGCAGAGGCCACGCTGCGCCAGACAAGCTAACCGTGCCTTTGGCCGTGACGGACTCCGTGCGGCGGCTGGACAAGACGTCCAAGGTGAAAAATCTCCTGGTCTCTCTTGGTCTGCAGAAAGAGCTCAAGAGGTGTCAGGCAAAGTCGATCAGGCCGGGCGTGGGAAAGATGAGGGGCAGAAAGTACAAGAAACGTGTGGGACCCCTCATCGTCGTGGAGAAGGACGAAGGAATAGGCAAGGCGGCGTCAAACATAGCCGGGGTAGATGTGACATCTCTCAGAAAGCTAAACGTCGAGCACCTCGCCCCAGGAGGTCATCCAGGCCGCCTAGTCCTGTGGTCAGCTTCCGCTCTCCGGAAGATGGATCATGTGTTCCTGAGGGGACTTGAATGAGCATACGTGGAAACATAGTCAAGAGGGTGCTGATATCCGAGGACGCCGTCTCGCTCGTCGAGAAGGAAAACAAGATAATCTTCATAGTGGACCTGAAGGCCCGTAAAAGCGAAATAAAGAAAGCAGTCGAAGAGCTTTACGAGGTGCGGGTGGAAAAAGTCAACGTGCAGGTGACCCCTCACGGAGAGAAGAAAGCCTACGTTAAGCTTAAGCCCGAGTTCAGCGCGGCTGATCTAGCCGTGAAGCTGGGCATATTCTAGCAGGTGAAGGCTACGTGGGAAAAAGAATAAGGGCTCAGAAGATAGGGCGGGGTTCACCGCCATTCAAGGCCTCAGTGCGAAGAAAGTTCAGGCTAGGCTATCCATCTCAAACCATAAGGTCCAAGGAGCTCCTAGTCGGCGACATCACAGCCCTCTCCCACGACCCCGGCCGGGGCTCACCAGTCGCCGAGATACACACCGAAGATGGAAGGGTCTTCGCAACTTCCGCTGTGCAGGGAGTGGCCGTAGGTCAAACGATCCATATGGGCAGCCAGGCCGCTGTGCAGAACGCGAATATCGTGCCTCTGGATAAGGTTCCAGAGGGAACCACCGTCTCCTCGATTGAGCTGAAGCCCGGAGACGGAGGCAAGCTAGCCCGATCTTCCGGAAGCTACGCCACCGTCGTGGCTCACGTGGGAGACAAGACGGTGATCAGCCTACCGTCCAAGCGCACCGTCCAGGTCAGCAGTAAGTCGCTCGCCATAGTGGGAACGGTGGCCGCCGCCGGCAGGACGGATAAGCCCTTCCTAAAGGCAGGTAGCAAACACCACTTCAAGGCGGCGAAGGGCAGAAAGTACCCGACGGTCAAGGGCGTCTCCATGCATGTCACCATGCATCCCTTCGGAGGAGGAAGCCACAGGATAATAGGCAGACCAACAACGGTATCTAGGAGAGCACCACCTGGAAGAAAGGTTGGCCTGATAGCGGCCAGACGCACAGGAAGAGGCGGTAGAAGAAAGAGGAAGAGGTAGAGCCCGCAGATCACCGCAGCACATCCTCAATCACCGATGCCGCATGCTACGCCCTCCAGAACCTGCATACAAGGCCAGGGGAGTTCAAGCCAGATGAAACTTCAACACCACTCTATGATCTTAACCAGCTGATCATTTAGCAAAAAGACCCGGCCGACCAAAACGATCGATCCTGCCCTGTCAACCCATTTCCCTTCACAGATGAAGCCGGCTACACCCAGAACAGAAGGCAAGGGATGAGTCGAAGCAAAGAACACCGCTCAACCCAAGAGGAAAGGAACACATCCGCTCAGAAAGTATTTATGAAAGAAAACCGGGGCAGACCATTGGAGAGGGAAAAACCATGCCGAGGGAATTCACGTACAGAGGACACACAATACAAGAACTCGAGAAGATGAGCATGGACGAGGTCATAAAACTACTCCCCAGCAGACAGAGAAGATCTCTAGGGCAGAGAGGACCGACTCCACAACAAACATCCTTACTCACGCGCATCAGAAAAGTCAAGAAACAAATCAGGGAAGGCAAAGAACCCAAACTCATAAAAACACATACTAGGGATGCCGTCATACTCCCGGAAATGGTGGGACTAGTTATACATGTCTACTCAGGAAAAGAGTTCATCCCAGTCGAAATCAAACCACAGATGATAGGCCAAAGACTAGGTGAGTATGCAATAACTAACAAACGCGTGGCTCATGGCAAAGCTGGAGTAGGCGCCACGAGGTCCAGCATGTACGTTCCATTGAAATGACCTATCGTCTGCCCTTTCAGGCAATATGAACCGAATCGATCGATCCAAGAAGAGCAAAGGCAACGTTTTCTTCGAATAAAATTGGCCGGGTTTTTCAGGTCCGGCTTGCTTGGTTACCGCATTTCTGCCCCGTGTCAGGTTCATTTTTCATGCTCGTTCCTCGGAAGGCTCCGAGAGGGTGCTCAGCCATGGTGGGCTGGCGTTAGCACTGGATCGATCTCAACCCATCTTTCTCCTCCACGTAGGATACCATAACAGGTTCCCTTCGACGTAAGATCTCACTGTTGATTTCGGAAAAGCTACACCTTTCGCCCCAACTCATGTTATGGACGCATCTCCCAGTTTTGTTACAAACTCGTCCTGATGAACCGATCTTCAGGCAAAGTTTATTACAGCGATTGCTTTGCGCCGCGCCGCGAACGGTGCGGAAATCGGTTGCCCGAGTGGAGATACGCGGCCAAAGGACTGGATCCCGACAAGACTGTGCGGGCTATGGCTAGGGAGATCGATGTCTCTCCCAAGTTCTCCCGCGAGCTCTGCCGCGCGGTCGTGGGGCTCAAGCTTGACAGAGCGAAGAACCTGATGGAGGACGTGATGAACAAGAAGAAACCGATCCCCTACAGGCGCCATCGGAAGGAGAGGGGACACAGACGGGGTGCGGGTGGCCCCGGTGGATTCCCCGTTAAGATTGCGAGGCATGTTCTCAGGTTGCTGGAGAGCCTGGAGGCGAACGCTGAGTTCAAGGGTCTCGCTCCAAGTGACATCAAGATCACCCATGCATTTGTGCAGAAGGGTAGACGAATTAGACGCATGATAGGGAGGGCGCATGGCCGCCAAACTCCCTACGATAAGCAGCTGGTGATCATACAGCTGATAGGGCAGGAGGCTGCTTCATGAGCACGGTCAAGAACATTCTGAAGTCCAGAATCATGAAGAGCGAGATCGAAGATTACTTAGCGGACCGTCTGAGGGACGCGAACTTCGCCGGTGTGGAAATCAATTTCACGGCGATCGGAACAAGAGTCACGATCTACGCCATGAGGCCCGGCAGGGTGATAGGAACCAAGGGCAGGATAGTGAAGGAGATAACCAGAACTCTGGAACAGAAGTTCAAGATCGAGAATCCTGAGGTGAGCGTCGCGGAGGTCGAGGTTCCCGAGCTCAATTCCGACATAATGGCTCAGAGGATAGCTTCAGCCGTGGAGAGAGGGGTTCGTTTTAGAAGAGCTAGCTTCTGGGCGTTGGACAAGATTATGCAAGCCGGTGCTCGAGGCGTCGAGATACAGATTGCGGGAAAGACGCGTTCAGCTAGATCACGGAGTGAGAAGTTTAGGACGGGCTTCATGCCGAAGTGTGGAGACATGGCCACGAAGCAGGTCAGGTCCGGAAAGGCTTCCGTACAGCTGAAGACCGGCATCTTCGGTGTAATTGTGCAAATCTATCCTCCTGAGGTTCCCCTCCCTGACACTGTTGAGGTTCTCCCTCGCACCGAGGAGGCCGAGGCTGTGAAGGAGGAGAAGCCTGCGGAGGAGAAGACCGTGGAAGAGCAGAAGGCAGAGGTGTCTGCAGATGACAAAGCGCAGGATGAGTGAACTAAGGGATAGGTCCAATGAAGAGCTGGAGGAACAGTTGACAGAGCTGTTTTCGGAGCTGAGGCAGATGAGAACCAAGGTTGCAGCAGGCGGACAGGTGACCAAATCGTCGAGGATCAGGGATGTTCGCAAGAGAGTAGCCAGGATCAAGACTATTCTTCGGGGTAGGGAGCTAGGGCTAGATGTCGCGAGAAGTATGGGTTAGCCCCAGGAACATACTGAGACACGAGCTTCTCGGTCTCCCTGCTACCGTAACCGGAAGCACGGACCCAGCTCTAATCAATACTTCAGGGCTTGTTGTCGACGAGACAAAGAACATGCTTCACATCCTCACAGGCAAGAGGGTGAAGAAGATACCGAAATCCAACGCTCGCTTCGCGTTCACCCTGAACGATGGAACGCTGGTCGAGGTCGACGGGGACAAACTAGTCGGAAGACCAGAGGATAGGGTGAGGGGGAGAAGGAGAAGATGGTAGAGGCAGGAAACATCGGAATCGCTGTGAGACCTCCCCAGGAGACCTGTGAAGACGATCTCTGCCCCTTCCACGGTACACTTCCAGTCCGCGGGAAGATGTTCACCGGGGTCGTGGTCAAGAAGAAAATGAGAAAAACCGTCGTGGTCAGAAGACACTTTACGAAGTTTGTACGCAAGTACAAGAGGTTCGAGCGACGCAGAGGCACCATCTCAGCTCGCCTTCCACCCTGCATCCAGGTCAACGAGGGGGGCGAGGTCCTGGTGGCTGAGTGCAGGCCACTGAGCAAGACCGTGTCCTTCGTGGTTGTGGAGAACAGGGAGAGGAAGTAGTGTGTCGAAGAAGTCACGTGCTGTAGCCGCCACCGGCGTGCTGGAGAAGAAGCCGAACATCCCGAGGACGATCAATGTCGGTTCAAAGATAACGTGCGCCGACAACTCGGGAGCTAGGATCCTTAAAATCGTGCAGGTCAAGGGATACGGCGGAAGGCTGAGGAGGGTCCCTGCCGCCGCGATAAGCGACCTCATCACTGTAACCGTGGCTAAGGGTCTGCCGGAGCTTAGGAAGAAGACGATGAACGCCATAGTAATCAGGCAGAGGATGCCCTATCGCAGACCCGACGGAACCTGGGTCATGTTTCAGGACACTGCTGGCGTTCTCGTCACCCCTGAAGGCGACCTTAGGGGCACGCAAATCAAGGGGCCGGTCGCAAAGGAGGCGGCTGAGAGATGGTCCCGAGTGGCCAACGCCGCCAGTATCATAGTGTGACGGTGAAGACCGATATGAAATCCTCTCAGCCTAGAAAACAGAGAAAATCCCTGGCATCAGTTTCTCACCACAAGTTGAGCAGACACATGGCGGCGCCGCTGTCACCTGACCTGGCCAAAAAGCACGCCAGAAGGAGCCTCCCCGTGAGGAAAGGAGACCAAGTCAAAGTCGTTCGCGGAGACTACAAAGGCATGGAAGGAAAAATAAAGGAGACAAGGCGAAGGCAGATGACGGTTCTCCTAGAGAATGTAAGCATCAAGAAAGTGGACGGAACGAGCAAGGAAGTGCCGATACATGTTAGCAACGTAATGATCACATCGCTCGACTTGAGTGACAAGCACCGGAAGAGCCTTCTAGAGGAGAGACGGGGGTAGGAGAGTAACCGATGCATCAGAAGAGATACGGCGCCAAACGTGTGATGCACGTCCCAGCGAAAACCCACGTGTTCGTCACGAGGCCTAGACCAGGCCCCCACCCTCGCCACAGATCGATACCTCTCTCCGTCGCCGTTAGAGACATGTTGAGGCAGGCGGAGACCGCGGCCGAAGCGAGGAGGATAATCTCAAGGAGAATGATCTCGATAGACGGACGCCTGGTTGCGGATCACAGGCATCCCCTTGGTTTGATGGATGTCCTTGAGATACCGTCGACCCATGAAGCCTACAGGATGCTGCCCATCCACAGAAGAGGGCTGAGGCTGGTGAAGATCTCTGAAGAAGAGAAGGTCTTCAAGCTCGGGAAGGTAGTTAGAAAGATCTTGATTAAAGGAGGAGTCAACCAGTTCACACTGCATGACGGCAGAAACATCAGGATAAAACCAGAGCAGGCAGCCTCGATTCAGAAGGGGGACACCTTGAAGATCTCCCTGCCTGATCAGAAGCTCATTGATCACCTGCCACTCAAGGAGGGTGTACATGGCTTGATCTATGAAGGGCCCAAGCAAGGACTACATGGAAAACTCACCAAGCTGACCGAGAGCTCGGTTATGACGCGAGGGCTGGCTACGCTGAGCACAGAGATAGGCGAGGTAACAACTCTGAGGCGCTACATATTCGCCGTAGGAGGAGAGAAACCTTGGATAACACTGGGCTAGAAGTCCGTCAAGAGAAGAGAGCAGACATGCGGAGGATATTCATCCAGAAAGTGAGTGTGAACTGTAGCCTAGGAGAGTCAGGAGTTAGGTTGGAGAAAGCCAGCAAGATCCTGCAGTCCCTCACCAATCAGGCCCCCAAGATCCGCAGCGCGAAGAAAACCATCAGATCGTTCGGTACTCACAAGGGAGAACCTATGGCCGTAATGGTGACGCTGAGAAAACACGTCGCGGAAGACTTCTTGAAGAGAGCTCTGAGCGCCGTGAACAACAGGGTCCGAGCATCGAGCATCGGTGACAGCGGCACCTTCTCCTTCGGGATCAATGACCACCTCGACATACCTGGAACAAGGTATGATCCGTCGCTGGGAATAATTGGCATGGACGTCACTGTCTGCCTGGATCGACCCGGCTCACGTGTAGCTCGAAGAAGGAGACGCAGATCCAAGGTCGGCCGCAGACAGAAGATAACGGCCGAAGAAGCCAAGGCCTTCTTGACGCAGAACTTCGGAGTAGAGGTGTGGGAGAAACAGGGATGAAGCACAAGCCACCGAAAAACAGGAAGTTCGGGAAGGGCGTTGTCGCCTGCCGCAGATGTGGGACACATGTAGGAGTGATAAGAAAGTACAATCTATACATCTGCCGCAGGTGCATTCCTGAAATCAGCGAGAAGCTCAGCTTCAAGAAATACTCGTAGACAGGTTGATGGATAGCATGACTCGACACGACTTGGTTTCAGGGCTGTTCGTGACGATAGAGGGCAACGAGGGGGCAAGGAACAGGGAGTGCCTCTATCCAGCGTCCAAGCTAATAGCAAACATACTCAGGGTTCTCCAGAAGCAGGCATACATCGGCGAGTTCGAATACATCGAGGACGGCAGAGGAGGAAAGTTCAAGATACAGCTCCTAGGCAGAGTGAACCGATGCCGATCTGTCAGGCCGAGGCACAGCGTCCAAGTAGAGGACTATGAGAAGTGGGAAAAGAGGTTCCTTCCCGCCAGAGGCCTGGGCGTCCTCATACTAACGACTCCCCAAGGAGTGATGTCGCACTCGGACGCAAAAGAGCAGAGGCTAGGGGGAAAGCTTCTGGGGTACGTGTACTAGAGGTTTCTTCGACATGAGTGAGAAGTCCCTTCAGCAGTCGATCACCATCCCGGAAGGCATAGAGGTCTCGCTGGCGGAAAAACGTGTGACCGTGAAAGGCCCTCTTGGTGAGGTGACCAAGGACTTCTCTGACGCACCTACCTCGATCGTCGAGAAGAACGGAGAGATCGTTGTGAGCGTCCTCAAAGCTAACAAGAAGAACCTGGCCATCATGGGGACCGTCGCCTCCCTCATCAGGAACATGGTCACAGGTGTAACCAAAGGCTTCACCTACAGGATGAAGGTCATATCTTCGCATTTCCCGATGACCGTGAAGGCAGAGGGACAGACGGTCCTAATCGAAAACTTCATCGGAGAGAAGTTCCTTCGGAGGGCGAGCATAGTGGGATCAACCCAGGTCAAACCCAAGGGGGAAGAGGTTGTGGTCTACGGGATAGACAAGAACGATGTAGGCCAGACAGCGGCTAACATAGAGAGAGCTGTAACAATTCCCCGGAAGGATCCGAGGAAGTTCCTGGACGGAATATACGTCTATGAGAAATCTGAGGGGGTGCCGGATTGAGCTCAGCTGAGGAGAGAAAGAGTGAAAGAAGGAAGTCTCCAAGATTGCCGCGGAGCATATCGAGTAATCGCCGCAAGAAACCAAAGTTCGTCCGACAGGAAAGCTGGCGCTACACGAGGGTGCGTGCAGCCTGGAGGAAACCTCGAGGCATCGACAGCAGGATGCGCATGCAGCGCAGCGGAACCCCGCGTCTTGTCAAGATAGGTTACAGGGGCCCCAAGAAGTATCGAGGTCTTCATCCATCCGGGTACAGAGAGGTTCTCGTCCACAACCCAGAGGAGCTTGAGAGCATTGACCCGGAGGCCCAAGCGGCGAGGATCGCAGCTTCGGTGGGAAAGAGGAAACGCATGCTGATATCAGAGGCAGCCGAAGAGAAGGGGATCAAGCTACTTAACCCGCCGGTGCATCGAGAGGCACTTGAGACGGTCGAAGAAGAAGCTGAGGCGGTTGAAGAAGGCAAGGAGGAGAAGTAGATGCCTCTCAGGCTTCAGAAGAGGACCGCTGCCTCTCTGTTGAAGTGCGGGGTGAACAAGGTCAGATTCGATCCAGAGAGGATGAACGACATCGAGGCAGCCATTACGAGAGACGATATCAGATCTCTCATCTCTGACGGCGCAATCCATAGGATAAGAGACAAAGGAATAAGCAGGGGCAGGGGCAAGCACAAAAGAAGTAGGAAAGGAGAGGGAAGCAGAAAGGGTGGAGCCCACTCCAAGATCTCAAAGAAGAGGAGATGGATGTCGAAGGTCAGGCCTCAGAGAAGGGAGCTAGCTCGGCTGAGAGACAGCAAGCTTCTGGAACCCGGCAGTTACCGCAAGATGTATCGCCTGATCAAGGCGTCGAACTTCAGGTCCGTGGCAAGCCTACGTGAATACCTGAAGGAGAATAACCTTCTGAGAAGGGGGCTGAGCTAGCTGCCGAGAAGATACAAACGAAAAAGACCACTCTACAAGAGGTCTCCACCCAAGAGAAGAAAACTTTCATTAACAGACTACGGCAAGAGAAGCAAGATGTTGGCCTCGGGCTTGCCCAGAATCGTGGTTAGAAAGTCCACCAGATATGTTATGGTTCAAGTGATCTCTCCCAAAGCAAGTGGAGACGTGGCTCATGCCTACGCAACGTCGAAGGAGCTCAATAGCTTCAACTGGGCGGGCGGGTTGAAGAACACGCCAGCAGCCTACCTTACGGGCCTCTTAGCTGGCCTCAGGGCAAAGACCAAGGGTATCGAGAGAGCGATCCCAGACATAGGCCTCAGCCCGCCCGTTCCTTCCTCTCGAGTCTTCGCTGCCCTGAAGGGAGCTGCGGACGCGGGTCTAGCGGTTTCTGGAGACCCACGCGTCTATCCGCCTGAGGAGAGAATCAAAGGACAGCACATCCAGGAGTACCTCAAGGCCAAGCGAGAACGGTTGCAGGAGAGCGATCAGGCAGCTCCTCTCTCACTATCCCGGGTCGTCGACATTCCTTCACGGTTTGAGGAGGTCAGGGACAGAATAGTTTCGGAGGTGGGGAAGGCTGGCTGAGAGGGAGTGGAAACCTCGCACGTCGCTGGGCAAAGCCGTGTTAGAGGGCAGAATAACGTCGATGGAACAGGTCTTCGCGGACCACCTCAGGATATACGAGCCGGAGATAGTGGACATCCTTCTGCCCAATCTCGAGCAAGAGGTTGTCGATGTCAACCTCGTCCAAAAACAAACCGATGCCGGTGAACGGTCGAGGTTCAAGGCCTTTGTGGCTGTCGGCAACAGGGATGGTTTCGTAGGGGTGGGCACTGGGAAGGCAAAGCACGTTCTCTCCGGCATCAACAAAGCTGTAGTGGAGGCGAAGCTTGCCATAACCCGTATTCAGAGGGGGTGTGGAAGCTGGGAGTGCGCGTGCGGTGGACGACACTCTCTTCTTAGCCGTGTAGAAGGGAAGTCCGGAAGCGTGAAAATCATCCTTCTCCCCGCACCCCAAGGGACTGGCATAGTAGCCGCAGACATGGCCAAGACTGTGCTCTCTCTGGCCGGTGTCGAGGACTGCTGGACCAGAACCTTCGGAAAGACGAGGACCACTCTGTCTGTGACGGGAGCCACCTTCGAAGCTCTGAGGAACACCAACAAGATCGTGCTCCCGAGCATGTGGACCAGATAGATGGAGATGAGCCGATTGATCAAGCTTGACTGCTGCGAGAAGTAGGCAGAAAGCGGAGACAACAGCCATGACGGAGGAGAGACTTATCGCGGTGCTGAGAATTCGAGGCCCCTCAGGCCTATCCGGCAAGGTTGAGAAGACCTTCTCACTGCTCTCGCTTCCCCGTTCAAACGCCCTGGCTCTCATGCCGAGCAGCAAAACCATTCTTGGGATGCTGAACAAGCTCAAGGCCCACATAGCCTGGGGCGAGGTTGCCAAGGAAACGCTACTTCTTCTCCTAGAGAAGCAGCGTCGAGCCGGAAACCGCTCAGGTTTCACCGGAGAAAAGATGAAGGAGATGGGCTGCGACTCCCTTGAAGCTCTAGCGGAGATGATACACAACAACCCGCGAGTCTTGAAGGATCCGGCAGCCCGTGGCTTTAGGGCTCTCTTTCAGCTTCACCCTCCACGCAGGGGTTTCAAAAGACGCACTAAGGCTCTAGCCGGAACCGGGGGGCGAGCTGGCTACAGAGGAGCAGAGATAAACGAACTGATTTCGAGGATGGTTCAACCCGGCTGAAACCTTTTTAGACACTAGCCGGCAGTCTCGCTTCGAGACGCGTCTGAAGATGAGCCGAGACGAATGGAGGAAGCGGAGAGGAGACTGGTGGTTTCCCGAAGACTTCTTCGTCGAGTTCGAAAAACTCTCAAAGATGATGGAGAAGGAGTTCGAAAGGATGTTCCGGGAACCTGCATTGACATGGCCACTGAGAAGAACCGAACCTCATGTGTACGGTTTCAGCGTCTCTGTGGGGCCCGATGGAAGACCGGTGGTGAGGCAGTTCGGGAACGTCGAAACAAAGAAGAAGAGGCCCGTCATCAAGAGGGAGAGGGAGCCCCTTGTCGACGTGACAATAAGGAACAGTGAGATCGTCGTCATCGCAGAGGTTCCCGGAGTAGAAGAGAAGGACATCAAGCTAAATGCCGCTGATGATAGACTCACAATATCCGTGGACACAGAGAGACGCAAGTACTTCAAGGATCTGACGCTTCCCCGGAAGGTTGACCCAGACTCAGCAAGGGCGAACTACAACAACGGCGTTCTTGAGGTCAGGTTGAAGAGAAGAGAGCCCGCCAAGGGAGGAAGAGAGATCAAGATACAGTAACTGCACCGATGTCCGGCCACCATCTACATGTAGTATTCAGACAACCCGTCTGCGATCGATCGAACTACTCTTCCAGACATCTCATCCAAGAGCTGCCGTTCAAAGATGTATTCACAGAAGGCTAGGCCACGAATCGTTATTGCGATCGATCCGAAAGCGTAACTATATAAACGTGGTTGGGCGCAACGCAGCCGAAAGGGGAAAGCGAGGAAGGGAACGGCCCGTGCCGACCAGGCTCAGAAAAGTGAGAAAACATAGAGGTTCAAGAACCCACGGTTTCGGGACGATCGGACAGCACCGCAAGCATGGTTCAAAGGGTGGCCGAGGCATGGCGGGCTCCAAGAAGCACAAGCGCACATGGATTCTGAAGTACCATCCGAACTACTTTGGGAAGAAGGGGTTCAATCGGCCAAATCAATCGAAGGCCAAAGTTATCAGTTTGAGAGGATTGTCCCAGCTGGCTGAAAAGCTGAAACAAGCGGGGGAAGCTACGTACACAGAAGATAGATTGCTGGTTGACCTGACCAAACTCGGGTACACGAGGCTGATCGGCTCGGGGAGATTGGATTCAAAGCTCTTCGTCGTAAGCGAAGCATGGACGAAGGGCTCGGAACAGAAGATCGCCGAGGCCGGCGGAACAATAGTGAGACCCTCCCAGCTTCAGAAACGGAGCTCTAGAGGCGAGGCGTGATGATTGGTTTCAGGAATATCGTCACGTCAATAGCGAGGGTGCTCCCTGAGGTCCGCAAGCCCCGGAAAAGGGTCAGCCTCACGGAGAAGCTGGTGTGGACTTTCCTCGCCCTGGCAATATATGTCTTTATGAGCGAGACGTGGCTGTATGGATATCAGACCAGAGCAACGCCGGGCGAAGGATCGCCGCTCCTGCTCAGCATAGTCTTCGCCTCGCGAATAGGAACGCTAACCACCCTCGGGATCGGGCCGATCGTCACCGCCGGCTTGATACTCCAGCTGCTGCAGGGAGCAGACATAATCAAGCTTGATTTATCAAAGCCTGAGGACAGAGGACTCTTCACATCGGCCAGCAAGATCTTCACGATAGGCATGACCCTCTTCCAGGCGGGAGCATACGTTTCAACGGGGTATTTCGGAGCGGTCGATCCCTTCTTGGCTGCGGTGATCTTCGCGCAGCTGGTCGGTGCAACAGTTGTAATCATGCTCCTCGACGAGCTGCTTCAGAAGGGCTGGGGATTGGGGAGCGGGATAAGCCTGTTCATAGTCGCCGGAGTGGCTTTGAACATAGTGTGGTCTCTTCTTTCACCTATAGAACCATTCGGGGCAGGCACAGGTTTTCAGGGTCTCTTGCTCGCCATCGGCCAAAGCATCGCCTCAGGGCAGGGACTGGAGAGCTTGGTCTACAGGGGCCAGTTCCCAGACCTAATAGGCTTGGCCAGCACGACCCTTGTCATGATAGCGATAATATACCTGGAGTCAACCAAGATTGAGATCCCGATATCTTACGCCAAGTACTCAGGCTATCGAGCCAAGTATCCCATAAAGCTCCTCTACGTCTCTAACGTTCCAGTCATATTCGCTTCCACGATATTCGCCAACATCTACTACATCTCATCCCTGCTGTGGAACAACTACAACCGGAGCAACACAAACTTCTTCCTCAACCTCATAGGTCGCTTCAACGCCACCGAGGGAGGTCAACCTCAACCTCTATCCGGCCTGGCATACTACACGACCTCGCCGAGGACCCTGACGGGCGTGGCCGGGGACCCTGTGAGAGCCCTCATGTACCTGGCATTCATGGTAGTGCTATCCCTTGCCTTCTCGATTCTTTGGGTGGAGATAGGTGGTCTGGGCTCGTCTAGGGTGGCCAAGCAGCTGGTTGACGCGGGAATGCAGGTGCCGGGCTTCAGGAGGTCTGAGGGCATCATAGCCAGAGTCGTGGATAGGTACATCAACGTCGTCACGATTCTAGGCGGGATACTCATAGGTTTGGTGGCTGGCCTCGCAGATTTCTTCAACGTCTTCGGCTCAGGCATAGGGATCCTTCTTATGGTGGGCATTCTTTATCAGTACTATGAGCTATTGGTGCGTGAGAGAGTGACAGAGATGTATCCTGCACTGGGAAGAATTCTAGCGAGGTGAACCGGGAGCTGTGATGCCTAACCCACTGTTTGCGCAAACCGTGAGCGACCTCACGATTGATCGAGCTCCACTCTCCACCCTAGTCATCTTCGGCGTCGCCGTTGGTGTCGCCCTGTTCTCAGCCGTGGCTACGAGGCTGACACAGGGGAAGGACAGCATGAGAACGAGGACAGAGGTGACCATGTGGAAGAAAAAGGTCTATCAGGCCAAGAAGTCGGGGGACAAGAAGGCGTTGGCGAAACTGGAGAGGAAGAAAGAATACTATACCAAGCTCGAAGCCAGCCTGAGCATGAAGACCATGAAGACATATTTTGTGACGATCATACCCATCTTCGCCGTCTTCTACATGCTGAGCTTCGCGTTCCCGCCCGTCACGGTTCCTATTCCAGGCCAGCCGGCAGACAAGTCAATTCAAGTGGGCGTCCCGGTAGCAAGGCTTCCGCAGCTTCCCATACCGTTCATATCGGACGGAGGCGTAGCCCACTACAACCTCGACGGGAGCGAGGGTGACGTTCAATACCTGGCCGATACTGCCCCTGGACCTGTGATGGGATACTACTGGTGGTACTTCCTAGTGTACTTGATGGTTAGCTCACTTATGGGAAGAGCACTGAAGACGAGCCCAACAGTTTGGGAGGAAGAGCTACGTGCCGAGGAGAGCTCTAAGGACAAGGAGCAGAAAAAGGACTAAGGTGCGCACCCCGGGCTCCAGGGTTGCGGATCACTACCGGAAAGGCACCACTTCCCGGCCTGTCTGCGTAGCCTGCCGCAGACCAATCCTAGGGGTTGCTAAAGGAAGGAAAGTCCAGCTATCGAAGATTCCTGGCTCTCAAAAGAAGGTGAGCAGGACCTACGGAGGGGTGCTGTGTCCGACTTGTCTCAGGGAGAGGTTACAGGAATCCGCGGCGGCCGAGTGGTCGTAGCCGTCAGCGGGTTCCACGGCACAGGCAAGTCCACCTACGCCCGCCTACTCGCAAAGAGGCTTGGACTAAGGTACGTTTCAGCTGGAATGGTCTTCAGGCAGGTTGCGCGCAAAAGAAACATGACGATAGTGGAGCTCTCTGCCGAAGCAGCCAAGGGGCCCAGCATCGACAAAGACATAGATGACCTACAGAGAAGTGAGGCTGAGAAAGGGGACATAGTGCTCGACAGCCTGCTGGCAGGCTGGATATGCCGAGACCTTGACGCAGTGAAGATACACGTCAAAGCGGCCACAGACATCAGGATCGGACGCATCGCCTCTCGCGACGGGATCAGTTTCCAGGAGGCGAGGGAGATAACCCTGAAGCGCGAGCAGATCGAGATCGATCGGCTGAAGAAGTACTATGGGTTCGACCTCTTGGAGCTCTCGATCTACGACTTAGTCATAGACTCAACTCATCTATCAATAGAATCATGCGTCAAGATCCTCGAGACCTTCGTTCTCGAATGGCGAGACTCAAGGCATTCGAAACCGATGTGAGCAACCTCCGAGGCTTCGCCAACACACTTATAGATCCAGCCAAGCTCCACTGAGAACCGAAGAGGGATGAAAGAACAGATAGGTAGGGTCTGCGTCAAGACCACCGGAAGGGAGGCGGGAAGGAAAGGCGTGATAGTAGACCTGCTGGACAGGAACTTCGTCAGAGTCACGGGCCCCAGATCTGTAACTGGGTTGAGGCGGCGGCGGCTGAACATCAGCCACCTATCCTTCCTACCTCACAGGCTGGACATCCGGAAAGACGCTACTGATGCAGTCGTCACGAAGGCACTGAAGAAGGCGGGTCTAACAGACTACATGAGCGAGAACATCTCCATACGTCTCATGGGGCCTGACTTGCGGGGTTCTGTGGAAAAGTGATCGTTCCACCGTGGGAAGCCCGTCGCAGCGTTGTCACCCGCTTCGAAGCCTCGACTGATGACTCCTATGGAAAACGGCCTGAAGACCGCAGCTGCGCCGAGTTGCTGATAGACGGGGTTGTGAATCTGGACAAACCTCCGGGCCCAACCAGCCACGACGTGGCGTCAACCGTGAAGAAGATCCTCGGGCTGCGCCGCCTGGGTCAAGGCGGGACCCTAGCCGAACACAGGGGGAGATCCCGCGGTCTCGGGCGTGCTGCCGATGGCTCTGGAGAACGCGTCAAAGCTAGCAGGGGTTCTGATGCGGGGGGGGAAGGAGTACGTCTGCCTGATGCGGCTTCATCAGGACGTGGAGGAGACGGAGCTTCTGCGTGCCCTCGATTTCTTCACGGGTGAAATCTATCAGGTTCCACCGATCAAGTCATCAGTGACACGGCAACCGCGCATCCGCACAGTATACCGGGTCCGGTTTCTGGAGAAGCAGGAGAAAGACATCCTCTTCATGATCGCTTGCTCCGGCGGCACCTACGTGAGGAAGTACTGCCACGACATCGGTGCTTACATCGGGTGCGGGGCACATATGCAGGAACTGAGAAGAACGAGGTCAGGACCCTTTGTTGAGGACGACTCCGTGACCTTGGTGGATCTTTACTCAGCGATGAAGAGCTGGAAAGAGGAAGGTTCCGAGGACGAGATTCGTCGGGCTCTGAAGCCGGCAGAGGAAGCGCTGGAGCTCACCGGGAGGATCTACATTTTGGACTCAGCTGTAGATGCGGTATGCCACGGAGCCAGCGTGGCGGTGAACGGTATCTCCAAGCTTAGCGAAGGCATCTCATCAGGAGAAATGGTGGCGGTGCTCACCCTCAAGAACGAAGCCGTAGCCCTCGGGAAAGCACTCATGAAGACTGAGGATGTGTTGCGAAGCGATAGGGGTCTTGCGGCCAAGACGGAGAGAGTTCTGATGAAGAGGGGAACCTATCCTCCTGTGTGGAAACATGGAAGACGAAGCCGCATCACCTGAGGTTTTCACCAATCCGACAAGATGCGGACTCTAGCGGAGACTAATCGACCGACCCAGCAGCCATGTTTATTGTAGTAGACGAAGCGGTTTCGAGCGTTCTGAAGCAAAACCTTAAGCACGGGCAGGATTGATTGGGCGATGAAGGTAGAGACAAGGCTGGGGTCTCATAGTCTGGTATGCTGCATTGAAAGGCAGGCTGTGTGAGCGGGCCTGGAGATCGCTGCCAGGAAGCCTGTGGCCCCGTAAAGGGCCGCGTGGGTTCAAATCCCACCCCCAGCGCCACCCAACCCTTCGATCGATCGACAAGCGGAATCAAAATCTGATTTTTCATTTCAACTCTTTACCTTATTGTACTTTGGGTAAAGCCACTTTCTTTCACGAACTTAACTTGCCAATAGTCGATCTACCCTGAGTTGATCAGGGAATGATGTGAGGCGCACTGTTGCTAGCTGTTTCCTTGCCTCTAAGCGTTTCACTAGCCGGTCGATTCAAGCGATGAGGATTGGCTGATTTTCTCTAGAGCTCTCTCTATTTCCTTGTAGCTCGGTTCTACCGTTGGGTCTTCTGATATCCATTTGTAACGAACGGTGCCTTCCCTGTCCAGAATGAAGATGGAGCGTTTGGCGGCCGTGTAGCCTTTAAGCCCTGCGAAGTCGGTTGCCGCAACACCGTAGAGCCTCACGACCTCCCGGTTGTAATCGCTCAACAGGGGGAAGGTGAGCCCATTCGCTCTAGCGAAGGCCTTGTTTGAAAATGGGTCATTAACGCTTATCCCGATGACTTGAGCGTTTAGGTCGCTTAGCTTTGCGAGAGAGTCCCTCAGGGTGCACATCTCCTTGGTACAAACGGCGGTGAAGGCTCCGGGATAAAACGCCAACACGACGTTCTTGTCAAAGTCTGTTAGCCTTCTAGGTCTCAAGTCAGCATCAAGCAGAGTGAAATCCGGCGCCTTCTCCCCAACCTCTATTTTGTCCTCCATTCACGACACCTAGAAAATGAGATCAATCGGTCATGATTCATGATCGGGCATAAGGGTTTCCTTGTTCTCACACTCTTATTGGCTCAATTTTTCTGGCTATTACCTCGGGATCCTCAACGGACGTACACGTCCCCTCGAAGCAAACATACGCCTTCGGTGTCTTGTTGACTGGGTATTCTAGGTCTGCCAACCTCTTGGCGTCTTCTGCCGGATCTAAGACTTCAATCACCTTCAATGGGTTGTAGACTGTCAAGCTCTCATTCAGGAATCTACTGGTTGCTGGATCTTTCTTGGAACCCACTATGTGTATCTGCATAGGATGCAGATACAACTCAACGGCCAGTCCATAAGTGGTTGCTATGATGCCGTATCTTTGATATGCTGAGGAGAAATGCTCCAAGGTTTTCTTGGCGGCTGCTAGGTATCTTTCCTTTCCCGTTAGGTAGTGTAGTCTCAGGAGGGCTTCGGCGGCTGCGCTGTTTTCGTCGAAGGGCTTGCTCAAAACCGGTAGTGCTCCCAAGGCCTCAGCGTCCTTCCGTCTGTCATAGAAGCCCCCGGCATTGTCCCACAGGTTATCAAGCATGAGTCTGGCAATCGTCTCCGCATGGCTTAGGAATTTTCTGTTGGAGGTTGACTGATAAGCGTCTATCAGAGACGTTATCATTGAAGCCTGATCTGTGAGTAGGCCCGGAAGCCGCCTTTTGCCGCTGGCGTAATAGTGGTACATTCCCCTTCTAGGACTAAAGCTCTTATCGAGTAGGAGATCAATTGTTTTCAGGGCAAGTTTTTCGTGGAGCAGATTCTTCAGCACCCCGGAGGCTAGCAGATAAGCCGAGACCATCATGGCGTTCCAGTTTGTGTAGATGGTTTTGTCAATCCTTGGGGGTGTTCTCTTCCGACGTTCCGAGAGGGTTAGTTTGTAGTAGTCTTCATCAGCGTCTTGGCTACCGTAGAATCCCCCGTCGCCTTGGTCACTGAGATTGGCGTCAACATATGTTAGGATTCCTTGAGCGGTCTCTTTGAAGATCTCTTGCCCAGTAACTTGGTAGGTTTGCAAATAATTAACGAGCAACTTCGCGTTGTCTTCACACATCTTCTCGTAGTGGGGGATGCCCCAGTCCCTTGTCGTGGAGTACCGGAAGAAGCCCCCTTCCTCCCCATCATAGATGCCGCCAACACTCATCTTTTCCAAGGTCTTTGTCACGATGTTCAGGAGGGCTTTGTGTCCCTGCAGGCCATATTCCAAGAGTGACAGAGCCAAGGCCCCACTATGAGGAAACTTGGGTGCATTACCAAAGCCGCCATGCAACGAATCAAAACCCGACGTAACTTCCAGCGTCAGACCGTCAACGATGGACTGGAAGAAATCGTCATCCAAACCATATTCCACTGATGGAGGTTTGATCTTTTCTTTCTTGAGTTCTTTCAATTTGGCCTTGATATTCTTCTTGTTTTCCTGGTAGAAACGACTTATCCGTCGAAGCAATGCCTTCATTTGTTGCGCTGGAACGTATGTGGCTCCTGTGATCACCGCTCCATCAGGGGTCAAGAAAGCCGTGGTAGGCCAGCCGCCCATATTGTACCGCTTGTCGATGTCTGGTCTCTGGTCTCTGTCCACCCTTATTGGCACATACGTCTCCTGGATCAGCTTCGCGACATCTCTATCAGAGTACGTTGTCTCATCCATGACATGGCACCAGTGACACCAAACTGCACTGATGTCTAGGAGGATGGGTCTATCCAGCATCTTCGCCTTCTTGAAAGCCTTCCTCCCCCAAGGAAGCCACGGAACCTTCGTTTTGGTCACAAGAAATCGCCTCAATCATAAATGCCATGGATCAATCCCATTGCTGGACATTTCATGCCGCAAGATCCCGTGAGCTTTTTGTCATTTTCATGCAACATCGGAAAACAGCCAGCCAGAGAAAATCGAGAATTACTTAATCGTTTACCTACCCAGCCTATCATCTATGACCCCACCTACACCTCAAGATTTTCTGTCCGGGTAGACTCTTTTTAGTACTCTGAGGGCGTTTAGCGTAACCCATTTGCTTGGTTTCCCCTTCTGCTCCAAGTCCGTTTGCATCCTGCCGGAAGGCGTGCTCTCTAGAATCCACTTTCCGTCTGAATTTTGTTTTTGAAGAAGAATTTCAAGCGCATCGTCTATTCTTCTATCTTTGGCGTAACCCCGTTTTGCTAAAACCGAAAGCCCCCTTAGGATGTCGTAGAAAAACCGTGGGAAGCCTAACTCGAGCCACGCCTTATTGATGACTTTGAACTGGTGGTGATCCGCCGTATACAATCTATGCATTAGGAGAAATTCTACTCCTCTCTTGATGGCCGCGTCCATTTCCGAGGTCCTGTGCTTTGCCGGCAGCTCGGAGAAGGCATCTAGTGGAGTTATTGTTCCCATGAAACAACCATGCTTGTCGCGAATGTGAGCCTTCCAGTAGGGGCAGAGCCACCCTCCGTCCTCGTTCTGTATCTCCACCAACCACTTTAACGCTGCCCTAACCCTACCGTCGCTCGCATATCCAAGCCTAATCAGGGCTACGGCGACGTTCCCGGTGAGACACGACATCTCATATTCACGCAATTTTTCCTCCGTCCAACACTCAAAGATAGGAGGCTTGACCCGCCTCTTCAACGCCCTCTTCCTAGCCCAGATGTATTCTCTTCTCGCTCCTTCCCCCTTGAATATTGTGAATCCACCATCTTCAAGCTGAAACTGAAAGATATGTTCGCAGGCTTTTCTAACCCGTTCATCACCCTTGTCGAGCCCCAGCTGGCCCAAAATCATGATCTGCCAGTACGAGCTTCTATATTTGGGCTGGTATGGTTGCTCAGCGGACTCCCAGTACCCGTCAGGGTTCTGTCGCCTAAATATCCTCAAAACCTTTTCATCATGCCTGATGGCTGCCTTCGCTTCCACGACCTCGCGGTCTTTATCCGAATAGTCAAGGATGTCCCTCAGGGTGAAGTACCGGACAGAGGCATTCTCAGGCTCCAGAAGCCAATCCACAGGATCCGCCTTTAGGATGGATTTCCAGCTTTGAACCAACTCTTTTCCCGGTTCCCCAACGCGAAATGAAGAGTGAACAGCCATAAATAACAATGCTGCTTTGTTATGTTGGTGCCATTTCGACACTCAGTTTGGTCCAGAGATAGGTGTCTGAGACATCTCGCTGCCTTGCTCGCAAGACCGGACATAGCGACCGATCGATCGGACGGTGCTGAGTTTCTCGGTTCAACTCACATATCTACGCCATCGATCTTAGCGCCGCAATAGGCGCACTCAGAGTTCTTGACGTTATTTTCCAATATTTGGTAGCTGTAGCGACGAATAAGCGGTTTACCACATTCATAGCAGAATGTGGTTTCCCCTGCTTCGCCCGGAACATTCCCTTCGTAAACGTATCTCAGCCCCGCTTCCAAACCGATCTCTCTAGCCCTTCGAAGAGTTGCAATCGTCGTACGGGGCAAGTCCAGCAATTTATACATAGGGTGGAACTGACTGATGTGCCAAGGTATTTCCTCGTCTACACCCCTAATGAACTCCGCGATTTTTCGCAGGTTCTCCTCTGAGTCGTTCAGGGTTGGAATGATCAATGTTGTTATCTCAATCCAGATTCCCAACCGCTTGTGAAGCCTTATGGAATCTAAAACAGGGCTAAGCTGGGCACCGCAGTTCTTGCGGTAGAAGTCTTCGCTAAAGCTCTTTAGGTCAATATTAGCCGCATCGAGATATGGTCTTATCCCGGTCAGAGCCTCTTCGGTGATGTATCCATTCGTCACAAATACGTTCTTGATACCCTCTTTGCTCGCTAGCTTAGCTATGTCATAGGCGTATTCGAAGAAAATAGTGGGTTCTGT
>JBGVSY010000027.1:0-2525 GCA_041862235.1 Nitrososphaeria archaeon
CAAGGACAAGTACACCTCCATCATAGAATCTGAGATAGACGCGTCGAAACAATCCAAGGGCTAGGTCGGGCGACCGTTGTCAGGGCAATCGTCGATATATTGACGTGTAGGCCCGGCAAACGTCTACTCTAGCATTGGGATCTTGAGTCTCTTCTCCCGCGCAATCCTCTGAGCGACACTGTATCCAGCATCAGCATGCCTCACAATAGCAAGCCCTGGATCGTATGTCAACACCCTCTTGATTCTGGTCTCCGCGTCCGGTGTTCCGTCCGCAACGAGGCACATGCCGGCGTGAATGCTGTATCCGATGCCAACCCCGCCGCCGTGGTGAACGGAAACCCAAGTAGCTCCTCCAACGGCGTTGAGCAGGGCATTCAAGATCGGCCAGTCAGCGATTGCATCGCTTCCGTCGACCATCCCCTCGGTCTCCCGATTGGGGGAAGCGACAGATCCACCGTCCAAGTGATCCCTCCCAATCCAGACAGGGCCAGAGAGCTGACCACTGCGAACCATCCGGTTGATAGTTGTGCCAAACTCCGCGCGCTCTCCAAAACCAAGCCAACAGACTCTAGCCGGGAGGCCCTGGAACTTCACCTGAGCCCTTGCCTTTTCGATCCACATGCAAAGACCCTTGTTGTGGGAGAAGGTCTCTAGGATGACGTCGTCAAGCTTGTAGATGTCTTGGGGATTTCCCACTAGTGACGCCCAACGGAATGGCCCCCTTCCCTCGCAGAACATGGGCCTGATGTAGGCCTGCACAAACCCCGGGAGCTCGAAGGCATCTTTGAACCCAGCGTTGTAGGCTTGCTGCCTAAGGTTGTTCCCGTACTCGAAGGCCACAGCTCCGCCCCGCTTCATCTCAAGCATGGCTTCCGTCTGAATTTTCATGCTCTCCATGGCGTTCTTGATGTACTTCTTGCGATCACTTTCCCTCAGCGCGTCTGCCTCCTCCCTAGAGTAGCCAACTGGGTAGTACCCATAGAGAGGGTCGTGGGCAGACGTTTGATCTGTCAGAACATCTGGGATGAAGTTCCTCGTCAAGAGCTCTGCATGAATCTCAGCCGCGTTTCCTAGGACAGCCACACTGCGCGAAACACCGTCAGCTCGTGCCTGCGTTGCGATACCTACTGCATCGTCAAGGTCTTCGGCCCAGAACTCAAGGTATCCGTGCTGGACGGCTCGTTCAATTGCCCTCCTATCGATCTCCGCAATGAGGGCCACACCGTCATTCATACTCACGCCTAGGGGTTGGGCGCAGCCCATCTCTCCAAGCCCGGCAGAGAGGACGATCCTACCTCTTAGGGACCCTTGAAAGTGGAGGCGAGCGACAGCAGCGAATGTCTCGAAGGTTCCTTGGAGAATTCCCTGGTGACCAATGTATGCCCAGCTTCCGGCCGTCATCTGAGGGAATGCTATAAGCCCCTTCTGCTCAAGCTCGAAGAAGTGCTCCCAGGTTGCCCAGTGGGGAACCATCATCGCATTGACCAGCAGTGCCCTCGGCGCCATCTCATGTGTCTTGAAAACCGCCGCGGGTTTTCCGCTCTGGACGAGCAGAGTCTCATCGGGCTCGAGTTTCAGAAGTGTTTCAACTATCGTGTTCAAACACTCCCAGTTTCTCGCCGCCTTTCCTTTTCCACCGTAGACGACTAGTTTCTTGGCATCCTTGGCAACCTCGGGGTCCAGGACGTTGCAGATCATTCTGTAGATGCCTTCGATCTGCCAGTTCTTGCAGTGGAGCTCTGGGCCTGTCACAACTTGGACCTCTCTTGCTTTCCCCACTAAACCTTCCGGCACGATCTGTTCCTCACTAGGACCACGGTGAAGCAGTTTAAAACGTTGCGACAGGAGGGCAATCCGACCACAAACAGGAAATCATTCGATCGATCGTTCTCTTGGCGACCGACTGCTCGACGATCAAGATCGTTCTTTCTCTCAGTAAGTAGTGACACTTTGCACTGAGGGGACGCGCATCAATGAGTTGATGGCTTCTCCCGGTAGCGGCTTTTCCAAGACCAAAATCAGCTTCGGCTCAGGGAAGAGATCAGGGTCTTCAGCCACTGCCTGTCGGATGGATATTCCTTGGTCTGCAATGATTTTGGCGGCGCGCGCCAAAACACCCACGGCCCAGGGGTCAGCCCTTATCTCAACGACCCCGAAACCGAGTGGCTTCGATATGGGCGCGAGGAGTGCGCCTGCCGGCCGTAGTCCAGAGAAGATTCTCCTTAGCAGACGGTCAGTCAGGATTAGGTCTACGGTCCGTTTGACAACCCTCCTATCAACGCCAGCCGCCCTGGCCAAGGCGAGGTCGCCGATCTCCACTGGACCGCAAGCGACCCCGCCTTTGTCGGAGACCCTCAGCCCCAGCTCTACCATGAGCCGAGCAACTCTCACCCTGGCCGGGTACGAAGACATCCTCTCGAGAACTCTCTTCCACAAGCTGCTCGCCAAATCTCAATACCACAGGCTATGATAAGAAAGCTTCACCCGTCGATCGATCGATTGGTCGGATGTACATTTATGTTCAC
>JBGVSY010000028.1:0-15087 GCA_041862235.1 Nitrososphaeria archaeon
CCATCCAAGCTCCGCCTTCACCGCCCCACACGGCTCCCCCAGCATTCCCGGCCCCAGCAGGTCCCCGGGCCTCCAGTTCACGAAGGGGTACCAGTTCTCCGCATAGATCACGGGGCTCGCAAGACCCGTGACAGCCTCTAGCAGACAGAAGGCGATCGCCAGGGCTGAGGCCTCCGGATCGACGAGATACTTCTCACCGATCAGGGCAGCCCTGGCTGGGTGCCTCGACGATGGTCCCAGATCCAAGGTCGAGTTCAGCCCAACCGTGTTGACCCATACCACAAGCACCGCCCCCTCGATCGACTCCTCCGATTCGTAGAGGCTCAGCGTAGGGGCAAGTTCGGCGGCCACGACCTTGGAGGCGTTCTCTTCCCCGAGAGTGCTCTCCGATACCTCCGTTGAAAGAAACACGAAGTCCTTCGACACATTCAGCGCTCCGTTGCTTATCTCCCTCAGGTAGCTATCTAGAGCAGCCACCACATCTTTCAGGCCATTGGAGTCCAAGTGAAGCGGCCCGGAGTTTCCCGTCTCCAGCTCCAGGCAAGCAAGCTTCACTTCACCCAGCAACGGACGAAGCCCCGGCTCAAACCGCTCCAGAGGGGGCAGGGGGACGGATATGGATGCGACCAGCTTTGGCCCTGAGGAGACAGCGCGTTGTTGTCCTCCGGGAGATCGCACCGGGATGAGCGCCACAGCCAAGAAGAGCACGGCAAAGGCTAGTGTGAACGCTTCATCCCTGCTGGAAGGGATCAAGGGCGGCGCCATGAAATGGGGAATTAGGGGCGCTTTTATTCGTTCACCTCTACAAAAACTGAGATTAGTTGATAGAGGTGCCAGCAGGCTGAAGAGACCTGGAGTCTCTACCATCCGGCAGCCGAAGATGCGATCCAGCGGCAGAGCCAGAGAAAGGAGCTCAGCTTACTAGAAGATTTTGATCATCGATACAAAAGTCATTACTAGTCTCTCGCAGTCGATCAAGGTGAGTGGGGGCAGTGAAACAATCTCATTGTTGTTCACGGGGCTCTTTGCCGCAGCGGCCGCCGCTGTCTACCTCTTGCCGGTTCCGAGTTTCTACCATGAGATGCCTGAGGCTCTAGCACTCTTCTTCATGGGCACTACCCTTGCGCAACAGAAGCGCTCCAAGCTCCTCGTCTCAGGCGCCTGGATCGCTGCATTGGTGGCGCTCACTGTAGGATATGTCTCGCCAATGGTTGGCTTCTCCGATCCTTTCTTTATTTGGCGCAACATGATCTACGCTGTCGGACTGTCTTCTTTCTTCCTGCTCGGTTACCTGACTCAGTTGCGCTAAAAATGCTCGATAGCCCTGACGCTGCAAATGTGTCCAGATCGATCGATCTCCAAGAAATGGATTTAAGCAGACATGAATTTCGAGCATTCGATCGGCGGCTTGGTCTGCAGAGGTGCTGTTCGACTCTGTGAGGGACGGGATCTACAGAGGGTTCTTGAGATAGAGAGGTCCTGCTTCGACGAGCCATACGGATCCGCCAGCTTCAGCTACCTACTCAGCTCCGATCCGGAGGGTTTTCTCGTCCTAGAGTGTGACGGAAGGGTTGTAGGGTACACTATCGGTCAGGTCAGGTCGGGAACAGGGCTCGTTGTCTCGCTCGCAGTCGACGCCGGGTATAGGGGCGGAGGCTTGGGTGAGAGCCTCCTCACGGAACTGCTCAAGCATTTCCAGCAGAAACTAGTCAGGCATGTGAAGCTCCAGGTCGACGTCCGCAACATGTTCGCCATAAGGGTCTATGAGAAACTTGGCTTCAGGGTGAAGAAGACCCTGATGGGATATTATTCGTCAGGACGGGACGCCTACCTCATGACCAAGAATCTTGACTGGAGCTGAAATGCTCACCCCATGCACACAAGGCTTCATTCACTCTGGACAACCATAGATGGAAAAGCGTGTTTCAAGGCGTTCAGTCTGACCTTAATCATGCCTGTGCCCGAACACCTTCAATAATATAATGAGCGACGATTCGATCGATCGACTCTCAAGCAACTGGAGAAGATGAGTCCACTTTCTCCACTATGAGGAGAAAGTTCACGTGGGCGGGGGCGGGAAACATAGCAACGTTCGGGATGATTGATGCGACTTCGCCCTCCAAACCATTCAGGAATTGCTCTAGTCCTCTCTGGTCCTTGGTCATGTCGATATCAAATCGATGAACTCTGTATCTCATTTTCTCACATCCTCGATTGATGGATCGATACTATTCCGTAATCTCCTCTCAAATAAAACAACTTCTCAAGTGGAATACAGGGACCTCAATATTGGTATTCGGATCGATCGTCGTGTTTCAAGGGTTGGGGACGTTGGCCCGATTTCGTTTGATCGACGGGTTTCGTGTTCCGTTCTGGGCGGGATTCTGCTTCCGTACTTCCTGAGTTGATCGATGGTTCTTTCAGCAGCATACGGCGCGGTCCCCACCCGAGTGGCGATCTCACCGTAAGACAACGCGGGGTCCTGGGCAAGCTCTAGGAACTGGGTCGGCGGTGCCCATCTCCTCTCTATCGATCGATTAGAAGGAACGAACCGCGATTACCTGCTGTCCAACAGAGTGAGACGAATACATCTCTCTTCGAACCTGCTCCCCGACCCGAGCGATAAAATCCCGGTGGGCTTCATGCCGATCCTCGCTCTTCTTAACGTCGCGAGGAATCTCGGTCGGACTCATCCCGATGAGTGTGGCATACTGATATAAAGCTTGAAGATAGTTCGTTCGATCGATCCGCCGCCCAAGAGGGATGGACAAGATGTATGAGATCATCTCGATGAAGGAGCTGGCTCCGAAGATCAAGATGGTTGAGGTGAAGGCTCCTGAGATCGCAGTGAAGGCTCAGCCAGGCCAGTTCATAGTGGTTAGGGTGGATGTTAACGGGGAGAGGATTCCCCTCACGATTGCTGACTACGACGCTGCAAGGGGAACCGTGGCGACCGTCTTTCAAGAGGTGGGCGTCTCAACCGAAAAGCTCGGCGGCTTGAAGCCAGGCGAAAGCGTCATGGACTTCGTCGGGCCGCTGGGGACTCCGTCTGAGATGGCTCGCTTCGGAAGGGTGATGATGGTCGGAGGCGGCGTAGGCGTACCGCCCCTCTACCCCCAGGCTGGGGCTCTGAGAAAGCTGGGCAACACCGTTGTGTCCATCATCGGCGCAAGAACCGCAGATCTCTTGGTCTTCGAAGAAGAGATGCGCGCCGTCAGCGACGAGCTCCACATCGCCACCGACGACGGCTCAAGAGGGTTCAAGGGCTTTGTGACCGACCTCTTGAGGTCCCTGATACAAAAAGGCCCCAAGCCTGATCGAGTAATCGCCGTAGGGCCAGCTATAATGATGAAGGCTGTATCTGACGTCACAAGGCCCTTCAAGATCAAGACAATCGTTAGCCTCAACTCGATAATGGTCGACGCAACCGGGATGTGCGGGGCCTGCAGGGTGTCTGTCGGTGGGAGGACTAGATTCACCTGTGTCCACGGGCCGGAGTTCGATGGACACGAAGTGGACTTCGAAGAGTTGATGGCGAGGCTAAGGACCTACGTGGAGAGGGAGAAGGCTTCTCTCCATAGGTACAGGGAGAGTCAGAGAGGTGGCTAGCGCTGACCAAAACCGGTGTGAAGGCTGAGAGGCAGCAGATGCCGAAGCAAAGCCCCGAGGCGAGGGTCCACAACTTCCAGGAGGTCGCGCTGGGGTTCACCAAGGAGCAGGCTGTGGCGGAGGCAAAGAGATGCCTAGACTGCCCCAAGAAACCCTGCGCAGAGGGCTGCCCAGTTGAAGTTGAGATACCAGAGTTCATCAAACTCGTCGCCAACAAAGACTTTGAGGGAGCCATCGAGAAGATCAAGGAGAAGAACAGCCTACCCGCAATCTGCGGAAGAGTCTGCCCCCAGGAGGACCAGTGCGAGGGAGAGTGCCTCTGGGCGAAGAAAGGCCAGTCCCTTGCTATAGGCGCCCTCGAGAGGTTCGTAGCAGACTATGAGAGGGAAAAGGGCGTGGAGCCTCCCCCAAAACCGAAGCCAACCGGGAGAAAGGTGGCGGTCGTGGGCTCTGGTCCCGCGGGACTGACCGCCGCCGCCGAGCTGGCTAGAAAGGGTTACACAGTTGTGATCTTTGAGGCTCTTCACGGTTCCGGTGGGGTTCTAGCCTACGGCATACCTGAGTTCAGGCTACCCAAGGACATACTTCAGGCAGAGGTGTACTACATCAAGAGCCTCGGGGTCGAGATACAGACCGACAAGGTTGTCGGCAAGCTCTACAGCGTGAAAGAACTCTTGGAAAAAGGTTTCGACGCAGCCTTCATATCGACGGGCGCGGGGCTCCCCCACTTCATGAACATCCCCGGGGAGAACCTGAACGGAATCTATTCCGCCAACGAGTTCCTGATAAGGGTGAACCTCATGAGGGCCTACAAGTTCCCGGAGTACGACACACCCATCAACGTCGGGAGTAGGGTGGTAGTCGTGGGAGGGGGGAACTCAGCCATGGACTCTGCTCGATGCGCCCTCAGGCTCGGTGCCAGAGAAGTTGCCATCATGTATAGAAGATCGAGGGAGGAGATGCCTGCTCGACTGGAGGAGGCGCTTAACGCCGATGAGGAGGGCGTCCGATTCGAGATGCTTACCCAGCCTATCAGATTCATCGGTGACGATCGAGGGTGGGTGAAGGCGATCGAGTGCCTCAGAATGAGGCTTGGGGAGCCCGACTCATCCCGCCGCAGAAGACCCATTCCCATCGAAGGTTCGGAGTTCACCTTTCCCGTGGACACTGTCGTAGTCGCCATAGGCCAGGGGCCTAACCCGATGATACCAACATCCACTGACGGCCTAAAAGTCGATGGGAGGGGAGCGATCGTCGTAAACCAGGAAACAGGCCTAACCTCCATGGAAAGGGTCTACGCCGGCGGCGACATAGTGAGGGGTGGAGCCACGGTCATCGAAGCGATGGGCGACGGGAAGAGAGCGGCGAAAGCAATACATGAGCAACTCTCAAGGGCCTGAAGAAGCCTGGCCCGGTCGAGCAGACCTCGCACATGATCTGCGCAAGCCTTTTTTAGTAAACCTGCACGCGGCATTGTCTGAGATGGTTTTGCTTGTCACACACGGGAATAAGTCCGCTTGAGGTTGCTCGTCAGCAGGTTGACATAGCCGGGAAGATGCTTGACCTTGACCAGGGTATCTTGGAGATCCTGAAGAAGCCTAGGAGAACGCTCGTGGTTTCTCTTCCGGTGCGGATGGACAGCAGAGAGACGAGGGTTTTCACTGGGTACAGGGTCCAGCACAACGGTTCCCGGGGTCCATTTAAGGGGGGCATCAGGTATCACCCAAAGGTCACACTGGAAGAAGTCACGGCCCTTGCCATGTGGATGACTTGGAAATCTGCGGTACTCGACATACCTTATGGCGGTGCAAAGGGCGGAGTCGTGTGCGACCCGAAGCAGATGTCGAGACGCGAGCTGGAGGCCATTACCCGAAGGTACACCACCATGATTCTGGATTTCATTGGTCCATACAAAGACGTGCCGGCACCCGACGTTTACACCGACGAACAGACGATGGCTTGGCTGCTGGATACTTACAACCAGTTTCACGGGTACAGCGTCCCCGAGGTGGTTACCGGAAAGCCCATTGCTTTAGGCGGTTCTGAAGGACGCAGAGAGGCGACCTCTCGAGGCGTAGTGATCTGTGCGAGGGAGGCGGCGAAACACGTTGGGGTGCCTACGAAAGGTGCCACCGTCGCGGTTCAGGGATTCGGGAAGGTGGGAGCGAACGCAGCCCAGATCTTCGAAAACGAAGGATGGAAGGTCATAGCTGCAAGTGATTCAGCCAGCGCTGTATACGACACTGGCGGTCTCAACGTCTCAAAAGTAATTGATCACAAGAACAAGACGGGAAAGCTCATGGGGCTTCCAGGTGCAAAGACGATTACCAATGAGGAGCTGTTGACCCTGAATTGCGACGTCTTGGTTCCAGCAGCCCTCGAGAATCAGTTGACTAGATCGAACGCTGGAGACGTCTCAGCAAAGATCGTGGTGGAGGGTGCCAACGGTCCGACTACTCCTGAAGCTGACAAGATTATGGATGAGAGGGGGCTCCTCTTGGTTCCTGACATACTTGCCAACGCAGGAGGCGTGACAGTGAGCTACTACGAATGGGTTCAGAACCTCAACCGGGAGCACTGGACTGGAGAAGAAGTGAATCAGAAGCTGGAGGAAAAGATGGTCAAAGCGTTTCACGACGTGTTGAACCTCTCCAAGGAGCGCGACATCCAGATGAGAACAGCAGCCCTGATGCTGGGTGTTGGAAGGGTCGCCGAGGCGCTCCAGTTGCTCGGGCTCTGGCCATAGCTTCCCTTGCTTATGTCTTCGTCGCCTGTAGGCTCGGTCAAACGATCTATCGTCAGATCGATCGATCGACCTTAGGGCTGTGCATATCGCGACGTGGATAACACTCATCACTATTGCCACCGTGACGATTGCCTCAGAACTGTCTGCTCCCTTCAAGGACGCACTGGCGGCGATTACGGGTCACCACTGGGTTACCAAAGGGCTCGTATCCTTCGTCGTATTCCTCGTCCTACTCATCGTCATAGGTCTGATCCTAAGAACAACCGCAAGAACACGCGTCGAAATGAACGCGACATTGTGGAACCTCATAACAATCATCATGGTCTTCGCCTGTGGCGGCGCAATCTTCGGTTTCTATCTATGGCACTTCTTCGCAGCCTAGGTGAACGGCCTCCGTTGTCAGCGAGGCGCGGAGGCGTCCCTCTTTTTGTTCTGACGCAAGACCGTTGAGTTTTTCTTTGTCCAGTCATACTGTAGGCTCGTGAATATGGGTGCCTAAATGAGAAGGACTCAAGGGGAGTGTGCTCAAATGTCGAACACATTCACTACCGGTCCAACGTCTGCTATCCACCGGTTCCCGAGGGCGCTATTGGTCTTGACGAAGCCTCGACTCGTTTTCCTGCTCGCGTTTACAGGCGCAGCGTCCCTTTTGGTTGCTGGCCGTTTTGCTATACCTCTTGCGAAATTCGTTATTGTCGTAGCCGCGATCGTGTTGTCTAGCGCCGGCGCGAACACAATGACAAGCTACCTTGACCGCGGCGTCGACGCAAAGATGAAGCGTACCCAAAAACGTCCGTTGCCGCAAAGATGCTTATCACCTCGGGTTGCTCTGCTGTGCGGCGTGCTCTTGTCAGACGCGGGACTTCTGTTGGCTTGGCCTCTCGGGCTTCTTTTTTTCTTCATAGGGCTTGCAGGGCTACTGGACAACGTCTTGGTTTACAGCTTGCTAGCCAAGAGGAGGACCTGGATGAGTGTGTTGCTCGGTAGCTTCTCAGGGGGAGCCCCAGCGCTCGGCGGATGGGTTGCCGCAACCGAAAGCCTGGGGATGGAAGGCATCATTCTGGCTGGGTTGGTAATTTTCTGGATACCTGGCCACATCTGGAGCCTCGCTTTGTTCTACGGCGAGGACTACAAGGCGGCAGGCGTTCCGATGCTCCCTGCTGTGACCAGCGAGAAGATGGTCACACGAACCATCGTTCTAACGGTGCTTTTGCTAGCCGGCCTTTCGTTTGCTCCTTTTCTCTGGGGATTCGCCGGAGTGTGGTATTTGGTGATATCCTTGCCCTTCACAGCTCTGGTCGTTGCCGGCAATGTTTGGATGGCATTGAGCCCTTCGAAACCATTGTCATGGAAGATGTTCAAGGTGTCTAGTCCCTATCTCTTCATCTTGTTTCTCGCGTTGATTGCAGATACCTTGCTACGATGGCATTGACCTGCAATGCTCGGCAAGCAAGCAAAGGATTCCCACGATCGATTGGCTTCGTCCATTCGCGCCTAGCACTGACTATTGTCGGCACGAGAATCGTCATGCCAGTGTCTGGCGCGAGGATATATCGATCGCCAGGAAATACGTCACGCTGTATTATCGATGGCACACAATGTCAATCATTTGCTTGCGTGTTGTGCGTTTTGGTTTTCGGTGGGTCGAGAAGAGACGGGTTCATCTCCGCTTGTAGAGGCCTATCAGCCGCGCCTTGGCAATGGCGTGACTCTCCACCGTTTTGAAGAAGGTGCGTTTGCTTACTTCTTCCAGCTGGCTGGTGTCAAGGGCGTAGACAGTGAAGATGTATCTGTGCGTTCCTGATGGCGGGCACGGTCCTCCGTAGTCTCTCATCCTGAAGTCGTTCTCAACCTGTTTCACCCCTTCGGGCAGGCTTGCCCGTTCGAAGCTTCTCACCTCTTTTGGGATGTTGTATACAAGCCAGTGAATGAATTCTCCTCCCGGTGCGTCCGGATCGGTCACGCTGACGGCAAAGCTCTCCGTCTCGTCAGGCACATCCTCCCACGAAAGCTGGGGAGAAACACCCTCTCCGTCGCAAGTGAACCCGGAGGGGATGTGGCCGTTGTTCTCAAAATCGCTGCTCTTCAGCCTCATGGCAAGACCTTCGAGCGGCTCTAGTAACCGATCTCTAATAAGACTAACCTTCCTTCCTCACTCCCTTCTTCTTCGTCGCACCGTAGCCTTCTTATAGATAGCACCGGGTACGGGCTACTGGGATGACGATCCTCTCACGAAGTGCCATTCTGAAGCTGATCGATGAAGGGCGTCTGAAGATAACTCCCTTCAGCGAGGACCAGGTGGGGCCGGGCAGCATAGACCTGACCCTGGGTAACGAGTTTAGGGTCTTCCATCGGAAGCGGCAGGTCATTCACGCTGCACACGACATTCCCGCTGACAGCTTCACAAAACGCGTAACGGTGCAAGACGGTGGCTATCTTTTGCTGAAGCCAGGAGAGCTGGTGCACGGGATTTCTCGCGAACGGATCGAGCTGCCGGATGACCTGGCTGGATGGTTGGAGGGTCGTTCAAGCTATGCTCGAATAGGCCTAATGATACACATGTCCGCCGGCCTGGTTCAGCCGGGCACCAGGAACAGACAGGTCCTTGAGATAGGCAACATGTCCCCAGTTCCCATCGCCCTGCATCCAGGAGCTAGGATATGTCAACTCGTTTTGGAAACCGTCAAGGGGAAGGCCCGGTACCGGGGACAATTTATGGATCAGGAAGCTCCCTAGGAGCCCGTTGATCGACCAACCTTCCCAGCAGGACAAACTCCTGTTCGATCAACCGGTCAAGCTAAGACGAGGAAGAACCGCTTTGCGCCGGACGAGCCTACCCTCTTGGCGCCTCTCTCTCGATCGATCTCGCTCAACCCATCGAGTAGCTTCACGATGTTCTTGACGACCGCGTCCAGTATCTTCTCGTCCCTTTCCCGATCGACCGATCGTCTTGCTAGTACAAGGTCTCCTCGAGAGTTCCCTCGAGGAGGACGACGTCTCCGACCTTCCTCAGCTGACTCCAAGGGATGACGGAGGGATGTATTTGTTCCTCCTCTGTCGTTGTCTCTTTGAGAGGTATGTCGACACCCATCCTCTTGGCGAATTCGAGAATCGCGTTAGGTTCCAGTGCCTCTATCTTGGGTATGTCAAGCTTGCTCGCTATGTTTTCGGCGAGGGTGTTCTCCGATGCATAGGTCACTGACAGGAGGCGTCTTAGCTCGTCGATGTCAGGGATCAAGTGAGGTCCGAGCCTGCCCCTCCTGATCCTTATCCCGGGGCCGTCGATGCTGAGCAGCAAGTCGGCCACGCTCCCCACTATTCTGCCACTTCGGTCTATCACCATTTTGCCGCTGATTTCTTGCCGCGACATGTATCTGGGCTCAGGAGAGGGTTCCCCTTCCCCCGCGTACGCCTTCTTCAAAAGGACGCATACTCCAAGCTCACTGGAACCGACCGATTCGATGTCAGACCAAGGCACTACGGCGCTCTCCTCCTCAACCCTGTTCAGCACGTCTCTTCTCGGAACTTCCACTCTGTGCACCTCCGCGTACCTCACTAGCGTTTCCTCTGACACCTCGTTGACGCCCAGCTCTTCACGGATAACCCTCTCAAGATCGTCCTTCGAGGGTTTTCCAAACCATCTGGACCTCTTGACCTTTCCTAGCAACAAGTCGCGGAGGGCTCGGCCATCGACCTCGCTCTTCACCTGCTCCTTGGTTCTGTAGACCCTGAGGTTCACTTCAGTGGGCTCCACCAATATGTCCCTGACGAAGCCGATCGAGTATCCCTCGGAGTCGACCACCAGCGAGTTCAGGAGTTCCTCTTGCTTCCAGTATCTCGATCCAGCCATTCCTGCGCCACTATCAGGCTACGCTGTATTAAGGTTTGAAAAGCATGACACGACCAAGCCATCGATTGATCACTGAATCGAGGCGCAGCCTGGAAGCTGTCCAGCTATTGAGGGTCGAAAACCCTCAAATGCCTGTTTCCGCTCATGGGGCATCGACATGAAGGGGATCCGCGAGAAGATCGAGGAGATGGAGAAGGCCGAGCTACACCTACATCTCGACGGTTCGTTGAGGCTGGGAACTATGATAGACATCGCCAGGAAAGAAGGTGTCCGACTACCTTCCGACGATAGGGAACAGCTGGGAAGATCCATTAGATTTCGAAGAGGGATAACGCTCACCGAGTGCATCGATCGATTCAAGGTGACGCTGAGTGTGATGCAGTGGGATTATGCTCTGGAGAGGATTGCACGGGAGCTGTGCGAAGATCTGAGCCGTGAAAACGTTACTTATGCGGAGATAAGATACTGCCCAACCTTGCACCTCGACGCTGGGCTCTCGGCTGAAGAGGTCGTTGAAGCTGTGGCGAGGGGGCTCGAATCCGGCAAAGACACGGGGGTTACCGCGCACCAAATCTTCTGCTGCCTCCGTGAAGAGGGTCCTGAGAGATCTGTTGAGATGGTGAAGCAGGCTTTGAAGCACAGGGGCCTAGGTGTGGTCGGTGTGGATTTGGCTGGTGATGAACACGGCCACCCGCCGGAAGAGCATAAGCAAGGGTTCGAGCTGGCGAGGAGGCACAGCATGAAGAGAACAGTGCACGCGGGAGAGGCCTTGGAACGCCCCGAAAACGTTGAGATCGCTTTCCGCGATTTACACGCTGACCGGTTGGGGCATGCGGTGGCTCTGATAGGGAACCCGAGGCTGATGGAAGAGATAAGAGACGCCGCGGTCACCTTGGAGCTCTGCCCCACAAGCAATCTCCAGACCGGAGTTGTTGACAGCTACACAGACCATCCACTCAAGGAGTTTTTGCGATGTGGCCTCAAGGTTTCCGTCAGCTCAGATAACAGGATGTTCTCGAACACAACCGTCACGGATGAACTGACACAGATTGCGATCGCCCAGGGCCTATCTCTGGACGACGTGGAGGAGATAGTCGAGAATTCGTTTGAAGGAAGGTTCGGTGTCTAGCCCGGTGGAGAATGATCGATGAATAGTGGACCTCAGTCAATGAAGCAAGCCACAGCAATAGTTCGTTCGGTCGATTGATCGACCGTGTTCAGATCAGTCGGTCGTAAAACAAGACGTAGAACAAAAGTTAAATAGATTGTTCGAACGAACTAGATGCGGACAACTACAATGTGCATGTCAGAGAAAAAATCCAAGGCCAGGAAGAAGGCACCGAAGAAGAAGGTAGCTAAGAAGAAGAAAGTAGCGAAGAAGAAGAAGTAGTGCCAGAGAGGCAGAGAAAGCACTCCTGCCCACTACCCCAGGTTTTTTTCCTCACGGATCTAGACAGGGTCCTCCGATCGCTTCAACAACAAGGATGTGACAGATCACGATGATCGGCTCCAGCACATCTCAAGATTTTTCCTTCATTCCCAAGGGTACTCGACCCACACGTCGTCGTCAACCTTGGTGTGCCAGAAGTCTGGAGTCTCCGATGACTTCGCTTTGTAGTGCAGAGTCAGAGTCCTGACCTCCGATGCACCGGCATCATTCACCCATCTGCGAGCCAGATTCAGCGTAGTGCCTGAGTCGCAGATGTCGTCGATTATGAGAACCCGTCTCCCACGAAAATCCTCCACCTTGGTTGGGTATTGGTAGACAACCGCATCTCTTCTCTCTCGGGGTCTGTTGTAGGCCCTTATCCCAAATGTATGAAGGAGGGCCTGGGAGCCGGAATACTTCTGGAACAACCTTGCCACAATGGCTCCTCCCCGCATGACAACTGTAAGGACGTCAGGCTCGAATCCGGTCTTCTGAACTCTTTCCGCTAGGACGCGGCAGGCTTCTTCGATTTCTTCCCAACCCACGCTCGCTCTTTTTATCCCCGTCTCCATAGTAACAGCTGAGTTGCGTTGATATTTAACTCCTAGTCAATCGAAGAAAGGGCTACGCATAGTCCTTGTGTCACGAGACAGGCGATCGATCGCTGGGATCCCCCATTCTACTTGCCAACGTCGCCGTAGATTTGGGGCGGAGCCAGATACTGCGGGAATCTTCCTCTAAGGGTGAGCCTAGCCATATAGCAGAGATGGCACTCATCCACATATTTCTCCTCGTGCTTAATCCCGTACCTCTCAACTAGGGCCGCAGGTCCTCCTTCGAGTAGGGGGCCACATATCGGGTGGGAGTGAGGGTCGAATTCAGCCACAAGCTCAGGAATGGGGTTTTCTCTCCAGTTTCCCATGACGACTCCTTGACAGAGGTGGATGAAGCCGAACGGATCTACGTGGACCCTCTTCTGGTCGGAGAAGTCTTCGTGCCTGCATTCGTCGAAGGCTTTCCACGGCTTCGTTGGAAGTCCCCCCAAGAGTTTGTCGACTGCTCGGCCTCTAAACATCACCTCACCCCCTTTGACCTCCATGCCTTTCAGACCAGCCCTCTCATGCAGCTCCTTCCTTGGCTCCTCTATTGTGATTGTGCCGACGGGAAGCCCGAGGCGCTCTGCTGCTTTCACCCCTATCTTGGCTAGGTTCTCGGAGGTTTCACCGTAGTGGAACGGATCGTCGCTTATGCTGAGGTCAGATACCCCAATGGACGCCAGTGGGAGCAGCCATTCCTCGGCGTCTTGCAGCGAGGTTGCCCAGTGGGCATCGGTCACGACACCGACCTTGAAGCCCATCTCCTTGGCTTCCCTCAAACCTCTAAGCATGATCGGGTAATACAGGAAGGGTTCTCCTCCCTCAAAGTAGATCCACCGGACAGTTCCGAGATCCCTTGACTGGTGAAGTATTGTTTCAACGTCCTTGATCTTCATAACCCCTTTTGCGAATGGGCTTCCGAAGACGAAGCAGTGGTCGCACTCGTATGCGCATTTGTATGTGAGTAGCAGATGAATTCCAGCCAGCATCATGTCTTTCGAGATGAGCGATACCTTTGGGCTAAAATGTTTTTGGCCACTGTTCTAGTACGTCCGGTATCCTATGAATATCGGTGGGGTAATGGGACCGGGTGTTTTGTTGGAGGCCTCAGAGCTTCAAGCCATCGCTGATCGTCCAGAGAACCGCCGCCCTATCGGGGGCCAGGGAAGCCTTGCACGCCGGGGTCGTGCCAGCGACCTTTACTAAAAAAGAAAGCGTCCTTAACTTCCTTTTCTTTTCCCGGGGCAGCGGTTCTGTCAGCCTTGGGGTGTCGAGGCATTTGATTGACCGAGTCAGATTTCGCAGCGGTGCCTTATATTTACTGATCTTCAGCATATTTTGAACGTATCGGCAAAGATTCAGCGGTGGAAGCGGGGAAAAGACAATAAGGCCAAAATGTATTCTTTCTGTTTAACACAAACGAGTTTTTCCCTTCATCGGCTCACATTGATACTTGAGGGGATGCGGCGGGCGATCACCCAGCTTTTCGATCGATCGATCAGTCGAGCGTCGCGCTCTTCTCCGGGTGTTGGCGGCTCCTGCGCAGGCAGCGGACTGCGTAGATCAGCGCGAAGACGGTGTTCCACAGGGTGAAGATGTCTATGAAGAGTGATTTTGGTTGGAGGCGAGGGGTGAGCATTAGGGGGTAAAGTAGGAGGCCGAGTGCCAGGTAGCCTGCCAGGTAGATCACGGAGAGGGAGGCGAGCATGAGGTTTAATGCGCGGTTCTTGAAGCCTGTGTAGATCATGTAGAGGAGAATGAATAGAAGGGGTGTGAGAACGGAGAAGTTGAGGGTGGCGTAGAGTGGGGACATGGTGATGGGGAAGGCGTATATCTCCCACGTGAGTCGCACCGCGATGTATGAGAGGAGGATCATCGCCCCGGGGGTCCTGCGGTCATTCATCAAACAGCCTCCGCCTTCATGATTCATCGTCGTGTTATTGAGTCTTCTCGGCTTCTTGGATTGGTCTCAATCGGTCGATGGCAGGGGCTTTTCGACCTATCGATCGGCGAGTACCGGAATCATAATGATATGTGCCTTAAGCAGGCATGCGGTCGCACGCACGCGTCATGAACAGGTAGGGGGGTATATCCAAAAAATCGGATGGTCTGAGGAGGCGATCGATGGACAAGCGCTACATGTGGAGGGTGTCGAGGATGAATCTCTTGGTGGTCGTCATACGGTTGCTACGACGTAGAAAGAGGGAATGAAAGGAACGGCATCGATCGACTAGGCAAGAAAGATGAGAAAGACTAGTGCAAAGATCAGTGCAACTGCGACAAAGTAGAACAACGCCCCCTTAATTCCATACCCTATATTGTATAAGTCAGTCTGATCGATGAATTCGTGAAGGGCGAGGTAGGCCTTCTTGTCATAAGGGTCTTCCCACTTCAGCCTGCCGGCCCCAACAGCCGCATAGATCATCGTTCGTTCTCGGCTTGTTTCAGAAAGTTTGTTATACGCTTGTTCAACGGTCGTCATTTTCCGACCGCCGCTACTTGGTGGATCAATCCACCATAAACTTGTTGTTCAGTTTTTGCTGAATTATTGCGGCCTTGCAGAGCGCGAAAATAGAGACGTAGCGTCTTCCATCAATCGGCAATCCATCAATCGTTAGGTGTTGAATGGCTCAGCATGGCGGATGAGCTGTTCGATGATCCGGCTTTCGACCATTGAGCGACTTGCACGTTTGCGACCCTGTGGTCATCGCTGGCATGCCACGAACGCTTCCTTTTCTGTAGCCAAGATATGATGCGACTGATCGAGGCTAAGCTGCCCACAGGATCCCTCGAAAGAGCACTACGACGGGAAAGGCTTATCTGATCGAACGTCCCGAGCGAAACATTCAATCGAACA
>JBGVSY010000029.1:0-5959 GCA_041862235.1 Nitrososphaeria archaeon
CTCGACAACGTCCCTGAACAACTTCACATGCATCTTGGGCGTGCACGATGCAACCACAACCCTGTCGAGGCCGGCTTCGCGGATACCCTGCCTGATCTTTTCCTGGCCGGGCCTGGAGCACACAAAGTCTGAGACCTCGACGAGACCCACTCCCTCGAGGGTGGCCACCTTCTCCTTGAGGCTTTCAACGTCCACGACGTTGCTGATGTTCCCACCGCAGCGACAGATGAAGACGCCGACCCTAGGCATTTTGCATCTCCGAAGGATAGAGCCCAAGCTTCCGGCCTCCGTATAAACAATTTGCAGAACCGAGCGCCGGAAGACTGCCCAGGAATACGAGACTCGACGTGACTTCCACCCCGAGTTGAAGCTGACTGCCCAAGAGACTGCACTCGAACAACCCTCCTCTCTGGTTAGCCAACGCTACCTGCATCACAGAGACGGCGCACCGATCGATCGATCACTTGTGAAAGAGTAATATCCGGGCGCGGGGCGTAGCATCATGTATGAAGAAACGCGTCTCGATCACCGTTGACGACAGGCTTCTGAGAGAAGTGGACGAAATGGTCGACGGAGCCAGCGTCAAGAGCCGTTCGCACGCCATCGAGATACTGCTACGCAGAGCGATGAACCAGGAGCAGATCACACAGGCGCTGATTCTGGCTGGTGGCAAGGGGACCAGGCTCAGGCCCTTCACCTACGAGCTACCCAAACCCCTGTTCCCGTTGGCTGGAAAGCCCATAATGGAGCATCTCCTTAACAGTCTCAGAAACGCGGGCGTCAGGGATATCTTGGTCTCCGTTGGACACAAAGCAGAGAAAGTTATCAGCTACTTCGGGGACGGGTCGAAGTTCGGGGTCAAGGTCACATACGTCACCGAGCCTGAACCGATGGGTACAGGAGGCCCGCTCACCCTTGCAACGAACATGCTGGACAAGACCTTCCTCATGCTCAACGGCGACGTCGTAGCCAACATCGACTTCCAAGACCTGGTGGCGTTCCATCGAAGAACAGGTGCATTGGGCACAATAGCCCTCTTCCAGGTAGAGAACCCCAGCAGGTTCGGCGCGGTGGAGCTTGTTGGCAACAAGATCGCGCGGTTCATAGAGAAGCCTGAGAAAGATCAGTCTCAATCAAAACTGATCAACGCAGGCATATACGTGCTCAGCAGAGAAATCTTGAAGCATGTGCCTAATGGGTTCTGCCTCATCGAGGACGTGTTCTCACAGCTTGCCCCCAGCGGAATGCTCTCCGGCTACGTCCACGGGGGAGAGAAGGCCTACTGGACAGACATAGGAACCGAGAGATCCTACGCAGCAGTCCTACGTGAGGTCAAGAAAGGAAGACTAGAATGGCTCTGACCCTGCACACACCTACTTTGCCAAAAACTCCACGTCGCTCTTCGCGAACTCGTAGAACTCCGCTAGGTCTCCAGCCATCTCCTCATCGTTTTGGAACACCACACGCAGAAAGGGCACGATGTCTCTGGAGGCGACGTATCTCGAACAGTGACACTTCGAGGCTATCTTGGAGGCCACCTCCGTCTTACTAGCTCTGTGACCGCGTGCTCGAGCCATGAAGACGAACTTCTCGGGGTACGTGAACCTCACGAATTTTCTAGGTGTCTCGGATCTGGAAAGAGCCACTCCTCCAGTCATCAAAGGCACCGCATACCTGAGGTTCACCCATCTTTGATTCGGATAGATCCTGCTCATGAAAACATCGGCCCTTGCGAGGGCCTCCATGGCCGAGGCCAAGTCGCTTGGCTTCGTCAACTGCCTAGGCGCGTTATCCACTATCCAGGCGAAGAACGTCTTGAGATCCTTGTCGACTTTGCCAGCCGACCTCCTAGCCTCATTAAGCCCCTCCCCGTGGAAGACGCTGTTCAACGCGTCAAACACGGATTCCGGCCTGTCTCTGTAGCCTAGAGCTCCGAGGTCCTCCTCCCCCACACTTTTTCTGCCCTCGCAAACAGTCTGAAGATCGTTTATGGCGGACCGGAGGTCACCGCTAGAGTCTCTGGCTATGGCTTGCAGGGCGTCCTGGCTGACATTCACACCCTCAGCCCTGCAGATTCTCCTCAGGTAGGAGCCAAGAGAAGCATGATGCACCTTTCGAAAGGGAATCGTCTTGGACTTCTTCCTCAGCGTTGCCAGCCTTTTGTTCCACGGATCGTTGGCAACCAATATTATCGGGACCTTGGTTTCCGCGATCGCTTTTGACAGGGCAGCGACTCCGCCGGCGTCCTCCCTCCCGGCTATGCCGTCCACCTCGTCCACTAAGATCATCCTCCTCCGCGTTCCCGTAAGCGTCGATTGCTGGGACCCCGAGCCCACCACGTCCTTGATTCGTGCTGCGTTCCTGAAGTCACTGGCGTTCACCTCGACCAGATCGTATCCATGCTCTCTCGCATAGGCGATGGCGGTCGTCGTCTTTCCGACTCCTGGTTGCCCATACAGCAGAGCGGACCTCTTCGAAGGCTTGCCCTTCTCCCAGGACTGCATGTACTTCACGAATTGCTCGACTGCGGTATTGTTCCCTACAACATCCTTCACTTTACTTGGGCGATATTTCTCAGTCCAGATCACGGACAAGTCTAGCCAGCCCTCTCCGTCAGCGGAATCTTGGCGAGGAAAGCGCTTAACTGAATCTCCTCAGAGGCTCCCTCGGAGATCCTGTGGTCCACTTCACCCAGTTGATCAACGAGGAGCATCTTTCTCCTGTCCGAGATCTTCATTCTGAAGATCTGTCTGAAGATAGTGTCCAAGATGTCGCGACCTGCTACCCCATCGTAGTACAGCATCTGGCGAAGCACCTCGCGGGATTTCAGGAATTCTCCTGAAGCGGCGAGCTCCAACATCCTCTGCACCTCTCCTCTGTCAACGTAGCCCATCACCTTGTACACCACACTCTCATCGATGGACTTGCTCAATGATGAAGCGGCCTGAAGCGCGTTGATACACTTCCTAAGATCTCCATTTGACAGATCGTATACGGTCTCAAGGGCTGCGTCGGTAGCCTTCAACGACTCCTTCTTGGCAATCTCAGCCAGATACTTGGTCACGATCTTCTTCGGGAGAAGCCTGAACCTGAAGGTCGCGCACCGAGACTGTATGGGCTCGATTACCCTATTGCTGTAGTTGGCAACCAAGGTGAACCTGCAGTTGGAAGAGAACTGCTCCATTATCCTCCGCAACGCGTGCTGAGCGTCCTCAGTCAACTGGTCGCTCTCATCCAGCAGGATGATCCTGAACCCCACTTCTCCGAAAGCCTGCGAGCGAGCGAATAGCTTCACCTTCTCTCTAACCGTTTGAAGTCCTCGCTCATCGGAGGCGTTAATCTCAACAAACATGCCTTCAGACATGTAGCCATCGCCGTAGAGGTCGCGAGCCAGCGCGTGAGCCGAAGCCGTCTTCCCCACCCCGGCCGGACCAACAAAAAGCATGTGAGGGACGGCGCGGCTTTCTACAACGTTCTTGAGGCTCTGCACGATGTCCTTCTGATCGATCACTTCTTTCAGCGTCTTGGGCCTGTATTTCTCCGTCCATGGAATAGTAGCCATATCTCACCACTGGCGTCGAGGCCTGAGTGAGGGCTGACGGGTTAAATACATTAGGCGCGGCCCTGATTCAAACAAACAACTCTTAAATAATGTCCATCTGAGACCAGCAGCGAAGAAATTCCAGGTGACTCAGATTGCCGAAGTTCTTGATGTTGCACAACTACGAACCCGTGGAGGAGCCCAAGGTCATAGGTTTCCTTGGAGGTCTCAAGGAAAAGGCCAGAACCGCGGGGCTACCAGCTGGAATCAAACTCCTCGAATTCCACTCGTGCGTCGGAGAGAAAATGAACTACGCTGTCTGGGAGGCGCCCAACAAGAACGCGTTGGAGACCGCTCTGAGACAGATGAATCCCCCTGGAAAAAGGACCCTCCACGAACTGAGACAAGCCTATCCGTAGCCCGGTAGGCCTTCCCCAAATTTTTTCTACAGCCGAAAAAGATCGCGAGCGAGGCGAGAAGTACAATCGATAACCTCTTCCTCAGGCAGCCGTTTTATCTCCGCAATGGCTCTAGCGGAGACAAAGATATTCTTCGGCTCATTAACGCGCTGGGGATCAGGCCCAAGCACAGGGGCGTCGCTCTCCAACAACAGCGACTCCAAGGAAAGGGCCTTCACAAGCTTCTGCTTCTGCTGTGACCGCACAACCGATGGAGGAACAGAGAAAAAGAAACCCTTCTCGACGGCTTTCAAGGCATAACTTGGTCGGCCATCGAACGCATGCATGATGACCAGTTCAGGCTTCTCCCTGAATAACACGTCTAGAGCATATCTCCCCGCGCTTCTGGAGTGAACAATCAGCGGCAGGCTCAGCTCCTGAGCCAGGCGCACAAAACCAGTAAAGACCTCGATTTGTGTCGCTCGGTCCTCACGCCTTCCGTAATAGTAGTCGAGACCCACCTCTCCAATACCCACGATGCGGTTCCTCTCCCGCAGGATGAGTTGGTAAACTTCCTCGTGTCCGGCTAACTCCTGAGGTGCTACGCCTATCGTGGGATAGACGAATCTACCGTCTGCGATCTGGAGCGTCTTCAGCGCGGCCTCGAGCCCCAGCCCTGAGGTCAGGATCGCTCCTATCCCGGCTTCACGCGCGCGAGCTAACACCTCGGCTCTGTTGGAGTCGAATGCAGGGTCCTCCAAGTGGCAGTGAACATCGATCGGGCCCGTAAACAAACGATAACCCCAAGGTTGGCGACGCCACCTGCTATTTTGATTTATGATTGATCAATTGGGCCCTTCTCAGGCAGCCTCCTTGAAAAGGCGGAAACTGTAATAGCCAGGGTCAGCGCTTGAGGCATACGGGATCAGAATACACATGAATGCTCCATGGATGGAGTGTCCTTGTGGAGCCAAGATACTCCACCAAGGCGAACTCAGGCTGGTATTGACGCAGAGAGGCGAGAGCCAGATATACATCCTCTGCCCCGACAATTCGTGCTACCTGAGGGAGGTGGGTTACATACGTTTCAAAAGAGACGGAGATAAAGTCAGACTCAATAAGGTAATCTTCTATCCGCCCTTCTCGAGTTGGAACATCGCCCGCCTCGGCAGGGAGAGAGGTAACAAGCTTCTCAAGAAACTCGCCAAAGAACTAGTGAAAAGAAAAGTTTCATGGAAAGAGTTGGATCGACGCACGCAGACATCGGATCTCTGAGACCGGGACTCCCCGGTCGACGTCAAGTATCGTCTGTTTAAGACGACTCTATTCTCTAGAACAAGACGACAATCTTTCCGAAGGATATATTAACAAAGACGCCACTAAAACAACTGGGCGGGCTGATCTAGCACAGGGGGCCAAGGATCTATCAATTCTAACGGTAGATCCTTAGAGAAACCTGTGTGTTCCCGAGTTCAACTGGCGCTTGGACCGGAATCGGGGGCGACTCACCGGTCAGCCCGCTCGCATACATCTTGCTCTAGAATAATCCGTTCATCACGCAGCACAACACTGAATCTACGATGCTCACCTAGGCGCTGGAGTGTCGACGGCGTCAGCCCTTGAACAGGGTTACCCCCCTCGCCATAACCAGGCCTCCAGCAAGTATGAGCAAGGCTATCGCCCCCAGTTGCACAGAAGCCCAGAAAAGAGGCCACAGAGCCGAGAGTACACTACCAACTATGGCGGTCTGAAGCTCTTCAGAAGACGTCGCAGGGCCTATCTCGGCGACCTGCATCTCAGGAGCCGGCTGATTCACGAACCCCATAGCAAGCGCTATCCCTGTGAACAGGACTACGAATCCCATACCAAGCAAGACGGCTCCCAGAGCCTTGTCTACGGCTCTCTCCTTAGGGCTTGAGACCGGCGCCGGTTTCACAGGCAGCGGTCTCAACTCAATCCGCTGCACCACCTCGAAACCTCTTGCGGTAAGGATGAACCTCTCCGGCTTACCCGGGTTGAA
>JBGVSY010000030.1:0-8402 GCA_041862235.1 Nitrososphaeria archaeon
CAATGCATGTCATGCCGGCGCGCTTGGCGGCCTCCACGCCGTTCTGAGCATCCTCTATCACAAGGCAGTTCTTGGCCCCGATGCCTATTCTTTGGGCAGCAAGGAGGAAGATGTCAGGGGAAGGCTTACCTCTCTCTACATCCTCTCCTGAGACAACGGCTCGGAACTTGTCCTCTATCTCCAGAGCCTTCAGGACGATATCTATGTTCTCTCGGGGAGCAGACGAGGCTATAGCCAGCGTCATCCCTTTGTCTTCTAGGTCATTTAGAAGCTTGAAGAGGCCGGGTCTGGGTTTCACGGCATTCCTAAGCATCCGCTTGTAGATTCTTTGCTTCTCCTCGTAGAGATGCTTTGCAGAGTCCTTCAACCCAAATCTGTCTTTAAGGTACTGCATGCTTTCCATCTCGGTGCGTCCCACGATATCTTTGGTGTCGCTGCGCCGCAGATTGACCCCTCTCTTGGAGAGCATATCCTTCTCTGAAAGGTAGTGGAGAGGCTCGCTATCAACGATAACTCCGTCGAGATCGAAGATCGCGGCTGAAATCATGAGATACACCAAACCCAAGGGGTTATCGAGCCAGATACCACCTTTCGGTTTTCGTGGAGCGCTGCCCGGCCGAGATATTAAGTTGTCTTGGGCGCACGAGATCGATCGATCGCCTGGGCTGAACGTCGGCTCTTGTGTATGCCTGTCTTCAACCTCTCTGCGCAAAGGTCTTAGAGGGGATCTTCTCCATTCCACTGGCGGTGTTGAGCATGAATAGGTCACTGGACGGGGTGAAGGTCTTTCTCATCGACATGGATGGGGTTGTCAAGAGGGGCAAGGCCGTCATCCCTGGAGCCCGTGAAGCGGTTTCAACGATTAGACGGAGAGGAGCTAGAGTCTTCTTCGTCACCAACAACTCCGCCAGAACCAGAGCCTCCCTAATGCATGAGCTGCGGGACTTGGGGATAACGGTGGAACTTGATCAGGTCTTGACATCCTCTTACTGCGCAGCAACCTACTTGCATTCTCTCAACATCGGAACGGTCTACGTGGTTGGGGAGCCCGGGTTGAAGGACGAACTGAAGGAAGCGGGTTTGAAATTGATCGATGAATCGAGCCGAGGCTGTGACGCAGTTGTGGTCGGGATAGACAGAGACTTTACTTACCGGACGATGGCTGCGGCCAGAAGATTCATAGTTAATGGAGCTTTATATGTGGCCACGAACACCGATGCAACGTTCCCAACCGAGAAAGGCGAGCAGCCTGGTGCGGGTGCGGTTGTGGCCGGCATTTCCGTCAGCAGTGGGAGGCAGCCTGTGATAGTTGGGAAGCCGAATGATATGATGATGCGTTTGGCACTGCAGGGAACCAAGTGTTCCCCCAGGGAGTGCGCCGTAGTGGGCGACCGACCTGAAAGCGATGTGGCTATGGCCAGAAGGGGTGGGTGCATTGCTGTACTGGTTCTCACCGGTGTGGCGTCTTCACCGGAGCTGGACCGATATCCCTCTGAGTTCAGGCCCGACGTAATTCTGCCGTCTCTGGCTGAAGTCGCTCGCAGCTACAGAAGCGAGCTGGGATAGGTTCCCTCGACGGGTCCCGCAGCCGATCCAGATCTGGCGATAGGAGGCCCTTGACCGCGTTTTCATCCAAGATCGATCGAGTGGATCGGGCATCTTCGCCAAATTGCGTCAGACGCGATCGAGTTTCAAGGTGGGCAGTCGACCAGTAGAAGATGGATCAATTCCTGCCGTTCATAAAAGGTATTTCTTATCTGTTGGATCAAAGGTCGATCCTCGGGTTGAAATTCATGGCTCGGATGAAGGAAGCTAACGTAACCATAAGCGAGCTGAGGCAGACGCCGCTCGAGGAGCAGAGGATCGAAATCTGCGAGAGGAAAGGGCTCGGGCATCCCGACTCTATCTGCGACGCAGTGATGAACGAGGCGTCGGTTGCCCTGTCGAAGGAGTACTTGAGACGTTTCGGCGCCGTGATGCATCACAACATCGACAAGGGACTCCTCACCGCCGGCAAGGTGGAGACGAGACTGGGTGGAGGTGTGGTTGAAGAGCCCATGCTGATGGTGTTCGGGGATCGGGCTACCTTCGAGGTCGGAGGTGAATTGGTTCCGGTCAATGAGATCGTGTTAGAGACCGCTAGGAAGTGGTTCAGGGAGAATCTGAGGTACGTTGACCCTCAGGAGCATATCAGGTATCAAGTGGAGATCAGGCACGGCGCCGAGTCGCTTGTTGACATATTCAACAGGAGGGGCAAGTACTTGGGGGCCAATGACACCTCCGCAGCCGTCGGGTTTGCTCCGTTGACTCAAACAGAGAATGTTGTCCTCGAGACGGAGAGGTTTCTAAACTCGGACGAATTCAAGAAGGGACACCCGGAGTCAGGGGAGGATGTCAAGGTGATGGGGCTGAGGGAAGATCGCAGGCTGACACTCACGGTCGCCATGGCTTTCGTCGATCGTTTCGTGGAATCGGAGAACGATTACTTCAGGAAAAAAGATGAAATCAGCGAAGAGGTAAGGCAATTCATCAACTCCAAGTTTGATTTTGGCGAGATCGATCTCCATCTAAACACGGCGGATGAACGGGGGCGGGGGGTGGGAGGGATGTACCTCACAGTGCTTGGTACGTCAGCTGACGGGGCGGATTGCGGGCAGGTTGGAAGAGGTAACAGGGTCAACGGGATAATTCCGCTGAACAGGCCTACCTGCTCTGAAGCTGCGGCGGGCAAGAACCCTGTCAGCCACGTTGGCAAGATCTACAATCTACTCACATACAGAATGGCGGACGAGATCTACAGGAACGTCGCTGGAATAGATGAGGTGTACGTCTGGCTGCTGAGCCAGATAGGGCAGGCCATCAACAAGCCGAGGATCACATCTGCGCAGCTAATCTTGAAGGCTGGAACCGATCTCAGCTCAATCTCGGGTAAGGTGGAAGAGATCATAGCGTCACAGCTGGAGAACATGGACAAGTTCTGTATTGACTTGGCGTACGGACGCATCCCTGTGTGCTGAGAAGACGGGGAATGAGCACTCTTCGAAGCTCCAATGATCTGCGTATGAATACAGCAAATGGGAAGGGTTTTTTTTCAGTCTATCGATTGATGGGACTGTCCGGCAGCAGGCTAGAATCGATCAACAGGATTAAGGCCGTCTGCCGAGAGAAACTTCTCAGCATCCCGAATGCTGCGAGACAACATTGACTCCAGAGATCTGGCCTTGTCTACATATGCGCACTCAGATCTCTTGTAGGCATCGAAAGCTGTCAGGTAGATCAAGCCTTGCTCAGTCGTCCTGTAGAGTTCATCCATCGACGTGTGGGGACTCAACAAACCATTCGTTGTGAGAAGACCAAGATACCGGCAAAGCATGTTGAAGCTAAGGTTGGCCCGGTACATTATGTGCGTCTTCCTCGCGCCTGCCCTTGCTGCCTCCAGGATGTCAGCACTTATCTCGAATCTGCTTCTATTCCTTCGATTCTTCTCCTCTAGTCGCTGCATGGCCCCGACCCACCGAGATTGACTGAGGTTCTCCTTGTCTTGATAACACTTGTCTGTGCTGCATACTCGTTTTTGTGGACGAAAACACAAGTCTCTAGCCTGGGGGCTGCCGAAACCCCTCGGAAGATAGCCCGGTGAAGGAAGAGCTCCCTTGTTTTTTGGTCTCTTCAAGCGAATGGCGACGTGCTGATTTCATCCACGTGAGATTCTGCCGCCCAAACACACATGTGCCAATGATTGATCGATCGGGACAAAGAGATGATTGATCGATTGCGCGTGGCTCGATTCAACTTGGACGCAACAGCCTTTTTTAGTTGAATCGCATGTTGCCTAGTGGAACAGATGATAGTGGCACCCCCCATAGACCTAATGAGTGGAAAGGTCGTTCGGCTGGTGCGGAGCGATCCCGCTCACCCGACACCCTACAGCGATGACGTGCTAGGGGTTCTACGCAAGTGGCAGGACAACGGTGCACCTCTGATTCATGTGACAGATCTAGATTCAGCCTTGGAGAAGGGGAGCAACATGACGACAATACGGGAGATGCTGAGGGTTGCTCGGGTGCCCATACAGGTGATGGGTGGGATAAGACGGAAGGAGCTTGCCAAGGAGTCGCTGGAGGCCGGGGTCCATAGGGTCGTAATGGGCACTCTTCCATTCAAGGATCCAGTGGCCTTGGTTGACCTTGTGGAAACCTATGGACCTGAACGGATTATGGTTGCACTGGACTATACCCAGGGAAAAGTGATGATCAGAGGTTGGAGCGCCCCCGTGCCCATAACCATCGTATCTGCGTTGGAGAGGTTCGCAAGCTTAGGCATTCGAATGTTTTCCCTCACCGCAATTGACAGAGACAGTACCCTAAAAGGCCCTGACCTCAGGACCCTCGGAAAGGCCTGCAAGGTACGGGACGTAGCCGTCTACGCCAGCGGCGGAGTCGCCAGCCTCAGCCAGATAAGGGATCTAAGGGATCTAGGAGTTCAAGGTGTCGTAGTGGGGAAGGCGCTGTACGAGGGCATCTTTTCCCTCAGGCAGGCGCTGAAAGTCGCTCAGGAGGCTCAGATAGCAAGCTCTTGAGGACCGAGGCTAACGAAGAAACTCTCAGCCGTTTGGCCTAGTCGATAGATCGACTTGGCTTCACGTGAGCGTTCGATACCCGAGGCTCGTCCTCGATCGATCGAATACCAGTAAACGATTAATCCAAGCCATCTGTCCAGGTCCCCGAGATTCACATGAACAGTTCAACAGGTAGAAAGCAGGTTGTGGCGGTACTCGCTGTCTCGCTCGCTGTGGTGACTCTCTTGGCGGGCTTCTTGGGCTACTCCTATCTCGCCGCACAGTCTGAGTACCAGAGCCTGAAATCGGAATATCAGAGCCTGAAGTCGGAGTACGAGAGTCTAGCAGCCCAGGCCACAGCTCTGCGCAATGACCAAAATCAGCTCCAGCTACAGTTGGAGAAACTTCAGACAATTCCTCCTTCGGTGAACGTCAGCGAGGTCCAGGTGGGCGTCAGAGTCTTCCAATCTGCTGAGGCTTCTCTAGTGTTCATCAGCAACAAGCAGCAGGGTCTTCAAGGGTTGGCCCCCGTGGCTTCGGGCTCGGGGTTCACCTACGACTCTCAGGGGCACGTAATAACGAACAACCACGTCGTGGAGGGAGCTGACGCAGTGGATGTTACATTTCCGGACGGAACCGTTCTACCGGCTCAGGTCGTTGGAACCGATCCATATAGCGACGTCGCCGTGCTCAAGGTGAATGCGTCTCCCTCCCTAATCAAACCCATACTGTTTGGAGACTCTTCGAAGATCGCGGTCGGTCAACGGATTTTCGCTCTAGGGAACCCTTTTGGATTAAGGGCCTCCATGACCGAGGGGATCGTGAGTCAGATCGATCGCGAGCTACAGACCGAATTAGGGTATCTGATCATAGGGGTGATCCAGGTTGACGCCGCTGTCAACCCTGGAAACTCAGGTGGTCCACTCTTGGACGCCAACGCGGAAGTAGTCGGAGTCAACACGGCAATCAGAACGACCACGGGCGAGTTCTCCGGTGTTGGTTTCGCAATACCGATCAACATGGTGAGGAAAGTTGCGAACTCGATCATCGCAACAGGCAAGTTTGATCATCCCTACGTTGGAATAAGGGGAACAGATGTGACGCCGGGGATCGCCCAGGCCATGGACCTGATGGAGCCGAGGGGCTTCCTTGTGACAGAAGTCGTCCCCGATGGCCCAGCTGACCAAGCTGGCATCAGAGGTGGGACGAGGGAGGAAGTGGTTGATGGAGTACCAATGATCCTCGACGGAGACGTGATCCTTGCTGTGGACGGAGAGGAGATCAGAGGTTTGTACGACGCCTTGAGCTATATCGAAGGCAACAAGTCGCCGGGAGATACGATAGTGTTCACCATCATGAGGGATGGAAAAACACAAACAATAGATCTGACCTTAGGTGTCAGACCCCCACCCCAGTGACAAGTCGGCGACGCGAGTCATTTCCCTGGATTGATCGATTGACAGGCCGGGTTTCACCTGCGTCCTAGCAATCATGCAGAAGCATTATTATTCGGTCAGGCTGCAGACCGTTCGTTTGACCGGCTATGCCCCGCCATCCGAACCCGAGCCGCCCTAGAGGGAGCGACAGGCTTCGCGCTTTGTCTAGAGAGTTCTACTCAAGGTCCACCCATTTGGTCGCCAAGGATCTCTTGGGCAGAGACCTCGTGAGGAGGCTGAGGGGGCTTTGTCTCGAAGGCAAGATAGTCGAGGTCGAGGCGTATGGCGGATCGGATGATCCTGCCAGCCACGCCTTTCGGGGAAGGACTGCCCGAAACCAGGTGATGTTTGGGAAGCCGGGGCTAGCCTACGTCTACTTCACCTACGGGATGCACTACTGCCTCAACGCAGTGACCGAGACGGAAGGCGTTCCAGGTGCGGTTCTGATAAGAGCCCTGGAGCCGCTGAGAGGGATAGAGTCGATGAGGAAAAGAAGAAGAACCTCAGAGTTGGTGACACTGGCCAATGGACCCGCCAGGCTCACCCAGGCTATGGCGATCACTCGAAAACACAATGGAATGGACATGACTGTGCCAGGTGAGCTGTTTGTGTCGGCCGCTCCAAACCCGACGCCTCGAATAGTCACGAGCACAAGGATTGGAATACGCCTCGGACGTGAAAAACCCTGGCGCTTCCACATTGAGGACAATGCCTACGTTTCAGTCAGACAAGGCGTCACACGAGGCCTCAGGGCTTCCCAATAGCAGAGCGGACTGGCTACGCCACCCTGACCTTTGTGGCTCTTCCGTTTATGATGTGAAGGATGACGGTTTCTCCGAGCGCTTGGTCCGCCAACTTCTCCAAGCTCTCGTAGTCCAAGCTATGAAGATAAGTTGCTTTCTCCTTCTCGAAAAGCACTGTCAGATCCGTCTCCGTAATTAGTACAAGCTGACCTATTACAAGCTCAGCCCTAAACGGGATTCGTTCAGCCATGTTTCTCCAGCGACCAATGTTCTTCCCCGTATTTTTTTACATTATGTTCAGCTTTATCTGAATATCACGTCGAATCCCTCGGAAACCCCCTCCGTCACCGAAAGGTCGTCGAGGACCTTGACGATCATTCGACTATTTTGGCCTGCAACTTTGGGAGCCCAGAAATCGTCCGCTCATCCGCTCTCTGAGCCGTATGCGATTTTCAGGAATCGCCTGAGGATTCTGGCTGTAGCGCCCCAGATGGTGTGGTTCCTCCAGCTGTAGAAGTACTGCCTTGTGGGTATACCATCCAGCTCGACGATTTCCTCTCTGAACCCTTCCGGTTTGAGTAGCTCTGCGACTGGAATCTCCAACACACTCTCGATCTCGGCGGGGTTCAGCTTAGTCGCGGGTTGCTCTTCGAGAAAGGCGACGAAGGGTGTGACAGTGTATCTACTTGTCAATGTGTAGACCGGATCGAGCTGACCGATAACTTTCTGTCTCTCGACCTTGACTCCAACCTCCTCGCGGCACTCCCGCAAGGCTGTTTCCACCAGGTCTTTGTCCCTGCTCTCACTAGCACCCCCGGGAAAGGAGATCTGTCCGCTGTGCAGGAGGACCGATCTGCTTCTGACGGTCAGCAGGATATGGGGCCTACTGCGCTTCTCGTACACCATCAACAGGACTGCGGCTCTGCGCCGTCCAGCCCTGATCGTCTCGCCCTGCTTCTTCTCGAGAGCTCTACATATTCGGCGGCGAAGTTTCGAGAAGGTGAGCTCTTTCTTGAGACTCAGGAAGGATCACCTGGGCTCCCACTCTTAGGAGACGACTGCCAATAGTCTCGGAGTACGTATTAGTCCTTTTCCAAGAAACAAGGTTGTCTATCGATAGAGCCCTTGGGATGAGTCTCGATACATGCCCAAGGTCAGTCGATCGATCGATCGGGCGCTTGCCTCTTGAGCTTTAACAGCTCCTCAAGCTTCCTTTGAGCACGCTCCGGTTTGACCCTTATTCCGAAAGTCCCATCTTCTTGCCTGAAGGCTTCCATGGTGTTCACACCAATTTCATCGTCAACCTTCTTGACGAGGGGAAGCCATAGAGATAGATCAATGCTCGCCGTCCTTCCAACCCGTCTTGCGATTCTCTCGATCTGATCTTGAGTATCATCGCTCACTCTCGCTGCGCCCAACCTCAGCTCGTCTCTTTTCGACACCATTAAATCTCTTTCCAGACCTGTTTCATCACCCGGGAAGAAGCCACTGTTATCCGGGGGACTTGACTTTCCATCTCGATCGATCCACGGCGTTCGAAGACGTTATAAATTGCAGGCGCACTCTGCAGCGATGATCGGGTTTGAGCGGTGAACGCTTTCTAATCGGAACAGATGTTGGCACTCTCGGAACGAAGACCGTCCTCGTGGGAACGGAGGGAGCGAT
>JBGVSY010000031.1:0-30821 GCA_041862235.1 Nitrososphaeria archaeon
TCCTCGAAGCGGCGATGAATCGGCCCATGAACTTCACTACATGGATGTTCAGCACAGATGGCGTATACACAGCGGCGCAGGCAAAAATCCTAACCATGGGCTTTGGACCCGGCGAGGAGGGGCAGGCGCACAGGCCAGACGAACGAGTGTCGCTTCAAAGCCTCTCGCTGTCAACCCAAGGATACGCCGCGTTAACCCTTCTGTTGGCGTCACACATATCGAAAACTGCGTGAAAGAAAGTCGCACCAACCGAAACCACGGGCGCAGACAGCCGAGAACCAGCTGACAATCTGCAATCAAGCTGACAGAAGTGTCGACATAAGTAAGCAGCTCAATCTATTGTGGGCGATTTTCCCGCCCTATTTACGTCTCTGGACGCGCGGCAACGATATCGGGCTCCAGCGAAACCTCAGACCTCAAGGAGTTGGATACAAGACACATCTTCTCGGCCAACTTCAGCGCCCTCGCGGCCTTCTGGATACTCTCCCCCGCGACGGTGACTCTGGGTCTCAGCACAATCCTGGAGAAGTACCTTCTCCCATCTTCGGTTGGTTCCACAAATCCTTCCGCCCTGCAACGGTACGAGGTAACATCAGCTCCAAGCGCTTTAGCGGCTGTTTGAAACGCCATATGGAGACACATATCTATTGACGCGAGGAAGGTCTCCTCAGGCGTAAGCATCCTAGTTTCCCCTCCGTACTCAGGGGGAGTAGAGTATTCAACTCGAACTCCGTTGTCCGTCACCGCCTCGCCAAGAAGGCCTCCTCTCCACGTCACCTCGCACCCATACCTATCGGGCTTCACGATTCAAGACCCCCAACTTCGGAAGTAGGCTCCAGATCGACCAAAGAGGCCAGCTATATATAGAGCCACCAGGTCAAGGTGTTCAACCGGTGCACATCCAAGGGGTTGTCGCCCCTGTACGAAAACTTGGTAAAAGTAGACGAAACCCAGTACAGAGCCACCATAGACACCGAGGTCCCTCCTGGCTACATGAAGTATCTTCCCCCGTTTCTTGGAAAGTACCACGTCTTCCGCTTCAAGCACAGCGATCTCATAGCAGATGTTCGCCACAGAACGGTTGACGAAAGGAACTGCGTGGAATACAGGGTAAGTGTGCCCGGCACCACTCAATACGTCGACGTCCTGGTTGAGCCGGACATCCCCGTCAAGGTCACCATGTCCTTGAGCGACCCACAGATATCACCGGGATTCCTGGATGCTCTCTATCAAGACCTCTTTCTGGCCGTTCAAGCCTACGAGGAGAAACTTCGACGAAGCACCGTGTACCTAGCCTTCCAGCCGGGCGAGAAGATCTCGGAAGAGAAGACCAAGGGCGGCGGAATCATCCAACGCATGCTGGGGGACAGCATGCTAGGCTTGTTCATGGTCTTCATGCTAATCAGCTTCGCCTTCTTCTACATCATCTTCGCCATCTTCCAGCTTTGGACCCCAATCATCCTGGTTGCGATGCAATTCGTCTTCGTTCTCTTGGCCGGAAGGATCGCAGGCCGACAGGGAGACTGGAAAATCACCGAGTCCACCCCCGAGATAGAGCTGCTTCAGTACACCCTTCCTGTAGAAGAGTACAAGCAATTCCGCGACAAACATGCGAAAGAGATACCCAAGCTGAGAAAGGAGATATACGAGAGCTCGGTTGAAGTCGGGAAACCCATCGACTGCAGCTCTGCGCACAAAGCCTTTCAGTCCGTGGGCATAGACTGCGTGCCGGAGAACTTCTCGACCAAGAGGATCAACCTCTACGAGCTTTTGAAGAAGGTGACTGAGAAGTTTCGTCTTCCAATGCCTCACTCTGTGGTGGTGGCTAACACAACGGTACCAAACGCCGCGGCGACCGGGCCTGGCCCTTCACAGGGAACTGTGATCGTCACTACAGGGATAATGACTCAGCTGGAGGAAGACGAGCTTGCCGGGGTGCTGGGACACGAGATCAGTCACCTCAAGGCGAGAGACCCCTTCGTCCTCTTTTCCTTGACTTCCGCTGAGTTCATCGCCCGATTCTACATCGCTTTCACCACACCTTTCTTCACTTACGTGCCATTCATCCTCTACTTCCTAATCGTCTATTTCCTCATCTACTTCTTCGGCAAGTTCCTGGAAGCCAGGGCTGACCTCGATTCAGCCAAGTTCCTCGGAAAACCCAAGCTTCTCGCAGAGGCGCTAAGCAAGATCGGATTCAGAAGAATGATCTACACAAGAGGCCCCGAGGCCTCCGCCTACAGAATACAAGAGTGGATCTCTTTCGACCCGCATCCCCCCATGTACTTCAGGGTGCAGAGGCTTCAAGAACTCCGAGAACCGGTCGAGGTGAAGCACACTTTCTGGCAGTCGGTGAGCGATTGCCTGAGAGGCTTCGCCACCGCATTATAGATTAATTTGTTCATGAGTTAGACTGATGCTTAGAGAAGATTTTATTCCATCATTTTCTCTCAGAAAATATTGAGCCTCCTGTTTTTATAGCCGGCCTGGTGCGTGACGCCGGAGGAGCACAACGCACAGATGCCTAGTCCCCTTTCTAGAATACAAGTCGCACCTGTTCCCCCTCTCCCGGATTTTATTCTCCTAATCCCAGCCTTGGAGGATTTAGAATGAGCAATAGGAACAGCTTGCCACCCCGGTATCGCAACGCATTGAACACAATGGAACCAGTGAACGGAAGGATGACGGAGATCCTTAAAGGAGTGAGGATCTCCAACGGGAACAACCAAAAGGAGCTGCATACCATGCGCTCCCTCCTAGAGCAGTGGAAGGACATCAACGTCTGCCCCACAGCAGCCGAGCTCCTGGACTTCGCGTGTACAGCCACGGCCCTCGGAGAATCAGTGCTGGACAAGGAGCTCTCTTTCATTGGATTACAGGCTGTTGAATCTGTCGGTGCGATGATCGATGAGAGAGAGGCAATCAACAGGATATGGGAATACTACGCTGCCCTCTGTGATCTTAAGATGATCTGCGCCGAGGTGGTTGAGACCGGCAAGACCTTGTCGAAGCAAATCGTTCCAGGCGAGTCGAAGGAGAGGATCCAGCCCACAATGGAAGACATCATGGAGAAGTTGCAGAATATTGGTAGGGCACTGAGAGCCTCATTGCCGGGTTCGGCCGGTACGGTTATGAGAGCCGTTGAGAGCTTCGAATCATCGCTATCCAGCGAGCCCGATGGCGTGGAAGACGCCTTTCACATCCTGAGAGACAGAATCTACCAATTCGCACTGGGCATACAGGGAAAGATGTTCGACTTCGTCTCCGTCGTTCATAGGCTTGCTGCCAAGAAGAACTTCGCTCTCAAGGAAATCAAGACGGAGCTAGTTCCACCCTCCATCGAGATCGTTGAGGTCTGCAGCTCCTACGTTGCGGTTCCAGTTTTCGAACCGCCCAGGATCGTCTTCACGTTCAAACCCGACTAGACTCCCCGAGCGACAAGGTCGACGCATACTCCAAGCATCGTGCGTCGATCTGCCGGAGCTGAATGCATTCTCTGGAGCCGTTAATTTCAGGTCGGCTTGAGCATCAAGATACCACAATGGAGCCAACCAATCTAGTTCAACCATAAACCTCATCAAAGACTTATACAAGCCCAGTTCTTCGCAGCCTAACACCCTTACGCTCGATCGATCTTGAGGTGTGATTCATTGAAGATCGCTGCTTCCGCCGATATCCACAGCCCAAAATTCCTCGATCTCTTCCGAGAGTCACTTCGCCGAATGGAGGAGCCTGACCTCTTCGTGCTAGCCGGGGATCTCGTTCTCAAGAACGACTTCAACGAGATTTCGAAGGTGGTCTCATCCATAAGGGAGGTCTACGAGGGTCGGATAGTTGCCTGCCTCGGAAACGAGGAGTATGATCAAGACAAGTCGAAGTACTTGGGGTACGGGGAAATCACCTGGGTTGACGAGAGCTCCGTGAAAATGAAGCTCACGGGCGAGAATTTGACAATAATGGGTTCTCGAGGATCGCTTGACAGACCAACCTACTGGCAGAGAACGTACGTCAAGGGAATTTGGCGGCTCTATGCAGAGAGAGTCAAGGCTATTGATTCTCTCTTGGCAGACGCGAAGACAGACAACGTGCTCGTGGTCACTCACTACGCACCGACAGAGGGAAACATGGTCGGCGAGAGGAAATCAAGCTGGCCCGAGATGGGCAGCAAGAAGTTCGAGGATGTAATTCGGCTGAGAGAACCCAGCCTCTGGATCCACGGACATCTCCACAGAGGAGTAGTCTCATCTATTTACGTGGGGAAGACACTTGTGGTCAGCGCCTCCCTTCCAGCCCGAAGAGAAGTTGTCGTCCTGGAGCTCCCGGAGATCCGGAGGTCAACCCCATCGACGCTGACAGACTACACATGAAGACACAGGCTAAAGAACACCATGCTTATATCACAGGTCAAACTTTCCCGAGAAGATGAGTAGAAAATGAGCGCTACCTTCTCCAGAAAGATGCTCAGCCTCTTCAGGATACTAATCAAGGCCGCCGGGGCAGGTCTAGTTATACTCGGAATCGCGCTCCTCTACTCGACTCTCACAACTTCTTTTCCAACACTCCCGGTGTTTCAACCAGTCATGGCTTTCTTCCTCATACTGATGATAATCCTTGGAGTGTTCGCCATTCTCTACTAGTGACAGGCTACCAAGCCAGAATTGGCCATCTCCCGCATCAAGTAACATGCTAAGAATCGGTTGAAGACCAAAGCCTGACCTTAACTTCTCCTCGTTCCGGCGACGCGGCTGGCGATCAACGCCGCTACAGCGCCTGCAGCCACGCCGCCGTCGATGTTTACCACAGCAATTCCAAGTGGACATGCTTGAAGCATTGACATCAACGCGCTGGTCCCCCCACCACCGAAACCGTATCCTACAGAGGTGGGAACCCCTATGACCGGGACCTCGACAAGCCCCGCGACCACCGATGTGAGAGCGGCTTCCCGCCCCGCAACAACCACCATAACGTCAACGCCCTTCGTAATCATCTCCTTCATCGGAGGAAAGAGTCTGTGAAGACCGGCGACGCCCACGTCGTATGCAGTTAGAACCTCACAACCCATCTCCTCCGCCACGACCTTAGCCTCCTCCGCCACCGGAATATCAGATGTCCCGGCGGTCATTATGCCTATCTTGCCGCCTGTACGGCTTGCTTTGAACCCCCTCTTCTTGAGAACCACCGCCCTTGCTCTCTCGTTCAACTCAAAGAGGCCTTCCTCTGGAACAGCTTTCCTCAACGCGTCCACCTGCTCCCTGTTTAGACGACTCAAGATCGCCCTCCCCCTGCTCTTCAACATCTTCAAGGCGATCTCCGCGATGTCGGAAGGTTCTTTGCCCTCTCCCAAGATCACTTCAGGCATACCTTTCCTCGATTCACGGTTCACGTCGATGTTGGCGAAGCGACCGACCTCCTCGATCGCCGTTGCCCTCAGTGATCTCTCGGCCTCATCGATTGTGATCTCGCCTGCCTTGAACTTCTTCAAAATCTCTCTTAGCATCTTATCTATCCCCGTCGTGAACCATTGACAGCTGCTTCAAGTAGCAATGTCTAATAAGCTTGTTATCAACACCGTCTGCAGGGGTTTGGATGTCTGAGTCAAGACAAATCCTCGTGATAGACTGTCAGACCGCCGGTATTTCTGGAGATATGATGCTCGGCGCGCTAGTGGACCTGGGCATAGACGAAGACAGGTTCATCGAGGCCATGAACTCTGTGAAGAAATACATCCAGGGATACAGGAACCTAGAAGTGATCGTGAAGGATGTTCAGCGGAAAGGCTTCCGAGCGAAGAAGGTTGAAGTACGATCTCGGGAAGAACGAAGCCAGATGACGGTGGCCGAGCTAAAGACCGCCGTCGCCAACGCCGCTGATGAACTTCACCTATCAGAAAGAGCAAAAGCCTTCGCTCAGAAAACCTTAGACACACTCATCCAGGCGGAAGCCAAGATTCACGGCGAAACCGTCGACCAAGTTCATCTACATGAAACGGCATCAGCAGACACGATTGTAGACATAGTCGGCGCCGCGTTCAGCTTGGACGAGTTGGGACTCTTCTCACACACCAAGATCTACTCCACACCTGTGGCTGTGGGAGGCGGATTGTTCAAGTTCTCACACGGAACGGTTTCGAGCCCAGCGCCAGCAACAATCGAGATCCTCAAATCAAAGACCTTCCCGATGATCGGTGGCCCCGTAGGATTTGAGCTGACAACCCCCACAGGAGCCGCCATCCTCACGAACATAGCTGACGCCCCAGTTCACTTCTACCCACCCATCAAGCCGGAGTCCGTGGGATATGGAGCAGGGACAAAGGACCTAAAAGAGATGCCCAACGTTCTAAGACTAATCGTCGGACAGCCTCTCACCTACAACTTGTTGAGAGACGAAGCGTTCGTCCTCGAAACAAACCTTGACGACGTCACAGGAGAAGTCATAGGATACGTCGTTGACAAGCTGTTCCAAGAGGGAGCCCGAGACGTTAGCGTAGTCCCCATGTCGACCAAGAACAGCCGTCCGGGCCATATCATCAAGGTTATCACCGAGAGAGACAACATCGAGAAATTGTCACTCACCATGATGAGGGAAACGGGGACGCTTGGAGTTCGCATACATCCATGTGAAAGACTCATCCTCAACAGAACCATCACTCCCCTTGAGGTTGAAGTTGACGGAGCCAAAGAAACCATAAACGTCAAGGTCTCGACGGACAGCGCAGGAGAAGTGATTCAGGTCAAACCCGAGTTTCAGGATGTAAAGCGCTTGGCAGAAAGAACAAACAGGCCGTTGCGAACGATCTGGCAAATTGTGATGGACAAGACGCACACACACCTGAAGACCAAGAAAAATGACTAGAGATGCGGAGAACGATCGAAGGTCAATATAATCCACCCTAAATACGGGTGGACAAATAACAGAAGAAAACCATGGGTTAACGCCGGCGCCGACCTCGGCGCTCGGATCGCCGCTGGTCCTCACGCAACAAACTGACGTAGTTGTTACGATTGCGAACACGAGGAATCGGCGAACGTCTCACCTTGGCATCCAACTTGGGCGTCTGCGAACGCACCTTCCCAGCTGAAACCCAGACAGCCTAGAGCCGAGATCGATCGACCGGTCTGCCTGTTTGGTCACTGACCCATGCGAGGGCAAGCTCTTTAAACACCTCCTTCTGGATCCAGTTCGGAAAGGCCGCATTTATAGTTTCGGCATAGCGTCGATCGATCGTGGCCATGCCGGTGCTCGTGGTAATCGAGATCTATGCCTCTAAGTCTAGGTGCGGAAGACTATGTCCCGTTGGCAAGACACTCTCACTCGTAAGCGTTTGGAGCCTCTTCAAACCAAGGGTCGATGCCTCCAGCTGCGTGAAATGCGGAGATTGTGCACAGGCCTGCCACGTGAACATCGACCCCGTAACGGCCGGAACAGCACAACTCGCAGACTGCACTAAGTGCCTCGAGTGCAGAAACGTATGACCCAAGGGATCCATCACAATGGAGTCCTAGACGCAGTGACATCGTGGCGGCGCGGACCGGAAATCCGCCGACGCTCGACATGCATCGGATTCGAACCGGTGACCCACGGGTTAACAGCCCGTAGCTCTACCAGGCTGAGCTACCGCGCCACCGGCACACCCCCCACAGCTTCGTGAATTTGAAGGTTTCGTAAGTCATCGGATCCAAACAAATCCTTCCTCTATTCTCACCAGAATGGAACGACGGCGACGGATGAGAAAGACTTATTCGGCCAGCAAAACAATTCAGCAAAGATCGTTTAGGCCCTGGATCGTGGCGCTATGAGAGTTTCCGGAGGGTTCTCGGTCGAAGCGGAGAGGGAACAGGTATTCGACGCGGCTAGGGATTTCCTCGTCAACACGTTGAAGTATCGCTTGGAAAAGGCTGAAAGACCCGGTCTCCTCGTGGTGAAGAGGGGAAGCACACTGGGGTCCCTTGTCAGCCTGAAGCTCGAGAACTACGACACCACCCTCACGCTCGTCCTCACTCATGAGGGACCCAACGTCTCCGTTGTCTGCGACTACGATGTGAGGGGATACCTGGCGATCTTCTCGAAAACACACAGGTATCTCCTTCTCACAGAGATAAAGAAGGTCGAGAAACACGTGAACGACGTGATTCATCCCCCACTACCACCGCCACCACCACCCATGATGCCTCTCTTCCCAGACGAAGAGGAATCTCAGAAAGAAATTGGATGAACTTGTCGGAGTTCTATGGGCAACATCGAGGAGCGGAGTTCAACCAGGTTGAAGATCACTTTTCCTTGTGATAAAAAGACGAAGTCGATTGACGTTCCAGACCGAAACCTTCTGGCAGTCGTACGTCCCAAAAGCGTTGTTGTCGAGGACGAAAACAGGGTCCTAAGAGAATCTGTTAGACAACCTCTGAAGGCTTCCCCGATCGAGGAGTTCATAGAGTCGCATCACTCATTCCTCCTCGTGGTGAACGATGGTACACGCCCTACGCCCACAGCGACTGTCTTCGAAACTCTGTATCCTATGTTGCGTGAAAGGAGGTGCGGCGTGATGGTTGGGACAGGCTCACATCGACAACCCACCGAACAGGAGTATAAGTCGATCCTGGGAAGACACTACGGGGTTCTGCGAGAACAGGCCAGCGCTCACGACGCAGTGAGAAGTACAACGACGAACCTGGGAAGAACGAGTTTTGGAACCGAGATCACGGTGAACGAAGCCCTCGAGGATTTTGACGCCCTGATCGTCATAGGTTCTGTGGAGCCCCACTACTTCGCAGGCTTCACTGGGGGCAGAAAAGGAATCAGCCCCGGCTTGGCAGCCTACTCCTCAATAGAGGCGAACCACAAACTCGCCCTGAAGCCGGAGGCGGCCGCCCTCAGGCTAAGGGGGAACCCGGTTCACGAAGACCTCGAACAGTACATCCGAGCTATCCTAAGGGAACATGACATCTTCGCCGTTAACATGGTCTTGGATGCTAGCTACAGAGTATACAAGACTGCGTCAGGGCATATCCTCGATTCTCTCTATACAGCTGCCGAGTATTCGCGCGAGGTCTTTGTGAAAGAGGTTCCAGAGAAAGCTGATGTAGTCATCGCCGTCGCCCACTCGCCGCTTGACATTGACCTTTACCAAGCTCAGAAGGCCTTGGAGAACGCGAAGGGCGTTGTCAGGAAGAACGGAACAATGATTCTCGTGGCCAGATGCTCTGATGGCATAGGCCCACCCAACTTCCATCAGCTCTTGACGAGCGCCGGTTCGCCAACAGAAGTTTTCAGTAGGATTCGCGAGGGCTATAAGCTGGGCTACCACAAAGCCGCGAAGATCGCAGACATGCTCATCAGTCACGACATATACGCGGTCACAAACCTGCAAGACGACCAGTTGAAGGCGGCCTTTATGAAACCCTTCAGGAATGTGCAAGAGGCTCTCAACGAAGCCCTAGCCAAGAGCGGTCGCGATGCCACTGTGCTGGTGCTCCTAGATGCGGGCGTAACCGTTCCTTTGGCGAAAGCCTGAAGCGAGAATCAAGCTTGCGCCAAACCTGTTCATTGTTGTGTGAAACAGGTCTCGTCAAATCCAGATATAACTCGCTAAGCGTGGCTCAAGAGATTTCCATCGCCCCATTGTTGCTATGGTATGGGCCGGAGGGGATTCGGACCCCTGACCAACAGGTTTCTCCGGGCTTGGTTTATGAGCGTCGACTTCAGTGTCTGTCGCTCTACCAAGCTGAGCTACCGGCCCTTGGGTTTGGTGCGTTCAGGGGGGGTATGCTTACTGTAGTTATAGTTTTTCTTGTCAGTCTTTCAGTCGATCGATCGTTCCCCTCATCGATCCCGGTCGATTCAGGCAACGACACGTGCTGCAAACTTGTCGGCCATTTCCTTGACTACATTCGCGAATTTGCGTCCTTCGTCAGCGCTTATCCATTCAAGCCGAAGCCTACTTGGGTCGACACCCATGTTCTGTAGTTTCTTCCGCAGCCTATCGATCCTCTTTTCACACCACTGATTCCCGGAGATGTAGTGACAGTCTTGTGGGTGACATCCTGAGACGAGGACCATTCCAGCCCCAAGCTCGAAAGCCTTGAGGACGAAGTCCTGTCTTACCCTCCCCGAACACATCACCCGTATGATCCTGATGTTGGTTGGGTACTGCATCCTGCTTACTCCCGCCAGATCCGCGCCGCCATAGCTGCACCAGTTACAGCAGAAAGCCAAGATCTTGTTCTCTGCATCCTTCCTCAAAGCAGCCTCTATCTGAGCCACTATCTGTCCATTCGTGAAGTGTCTTTGATCCAACGCATTAACGTAGCACTCAGCAACACAGGTTCCACATCCCTTGCACGCAGCTTCGGCCAGGCTAGCAGGTGTCTTGCCGATTTCCTTCACAACCATCGCGCCGTATGGGCACGCCCTCGCGCAGCGACCGCACTTCGTGCATTTCTCCGTGTCTATGTAGGGGATTATCGGTTCGACCTCCACCAGCCCTCGGCTCAGCAGCCTGCTTGCTCTTCCCGCCGCAGCGCTGGCCTGGGTCACCGATTCCTTTATGTCCTTGGGGCTCTCGACGCAGCCACACATGAAGATGCCGTCCATCGGGCTGTCGACCGGCTTGAGCTTCGGATGAGACTCCAACAAGAAGCCGTCGACGGTCGCTGGAACCGTCAGCAGCCTCTGAACTCGATCTGCGTCTTCCGTCGCCTCCAAACCAATCGAGAGAATGAGCAGATCCGCTTCATACGTGACCGGACTGTTGAGGAGCGTGTTCTCACCCTCAATGATGACCTTCTTTGTTTGGGGATCCTCGAAGATATTGGAGGTCTTTCCTCTGACAAAAAGAACCCCCTCCTCCCTTGCCCTCTGAAGCAGCTCCTCAAATCGCTTCCCGAAGGCCCTGAGATCCGTGTAGAAAACCGCTATCTCAGTCTCAGGCCAATGTTCCTTTATCAGCAAACAATCCTTTATCGTCTCCATACAGCAGACGTTTGAACAGTAGGTGTTTCCAGCCTTTTGATCTCTAGACCCGACACACTGTATGAACGCAACATTCTTCGGCCTTTGATGATCTGAGGGCCTAATGAGTTCACCGCCCGTCGGCCCTGCAGCGTTTATGAGCCTCTCGAACTCCAGCGTCGTTATCACGTCCTCATATATCCCGTAGCCGTATTTCCCTAGCTTGGACGCAGGCACTGCTTTGTATCCCGTCGCAGCCACTATCGCCCCAACCTCTACCTCCAGAGTCTCGGGCTGCATATCGAAGTCTATGGCTCCTCTCTCACATGCTTCTCTGCACTTGGAACAAGCTAGCGGGGCCAACCCAAGACAGACGGCTTCGTCCAAGACGTAGGACGCTGGCACGGCCTGAGGGAAGGGTAGGTATATGCCCTTCCTCCAGCTTAGGCGTTGGTTGAATTCATCCGGCACTTCCACCGGACACACATCTGCGCAGTCCCCGCATTCATCGCAATCTTCCTTCTTGACGTAAGTTGGCTTCTTGAGGATCTTGACTTTGTAGTTTCCTATGTACCCGCCTACTTCCAAGACCTCGCTGTACGTCAGCAACTCTATGTTGGGATGTCTTGCTGCATCAGCCATCTTGGGAGCAAGAATACATATCGAACAGTCCATAGTGGGGAAGGTCTTGTCTATCATCGCCATATGTCCCCCTATCGTAGGCTTTCTCTCGACTAGGTACACCTTGTACCCCTGATCAGCGAGGTCCAGGGATGCCTGAATCCCAGCTACTCCTCCCCCCATTACAAGGACGCTTCTCTTGACGGGAACAACTATCTTCTGTTGAGGCTCCAGAAGCTTCGCCTTAGACACAGCCATGTCCACGAGGTCTTTCGCCTTCTCTGTGGCTTTGTCGTGATCTCTGAGGTGAACCCAGCTGCAGTGCTCCCTAATGTTCGCCATCTCGAATAGGTAGGGGTTCAGCCGAGCTTCCTCCAACACATTCCTGAAGGTGGGCTCGTGAAGCTTCGGGGAGCAAGAGGCAACCACTATCCTATTCAGATTGTTCTCTGCTATGTCATTCTTGATGAGCTGTTGCCCGAGCTCTGAGCAAACGTAATCGTAGTCCTTGGAGACGACTACGTCGGTTAGCTTCGACGCAAATTGCGCTACCTCCTCGCAGTCAACGACGCCAGCTATGTTTTTCCCACAGTGGCATACGTAGACTCCTACCCTCGGTGGATTTGTCTCAGGCATCCTATTGCACCTCCAAACCCATTGCATCCAGAAACGGCTTGGTGCTCGTCCTGTGTAGGTTCAGGCCGAGTTGATCGGGATCGATCTGCATTGCCAGGCCGATGAGCTGAGGAATACTCAGGACGGGTATCCCGTAGTCTTCTCGAAACTTCCTTTTTATCATGAGTTGGCCCAGGTCGAACTGCACTTGGCAAAACGGGCACAAGAGCGCGATGCATTGTGCTCCGGCGGACGATATGTGCTTGAGCTTCTCCCTCGCCACTTCCAATGACAAGTCCGGGTCCCCAACCCTTGCGCCCGCTCCGCAGCACCACATCTTCCTTCTATACCGTAAGCTCTTCGCCCCAACCACCCCCTCAACTATCTCATCAAGTACGGTTGGGTTGAAGGGATCGTCAGTGTTGAGGACTTCACTGGGCCTCAGGAGATGACATCCATAGTGGACTGCGACCCTCAGGCCTCCCAGAGGGTGCTCGATCATCTTCTTGAGCTTCCCATTCTTCTCTCCCACCAAAACGTCAAGGAGGCTCTTGACTTGCACCTTTCCCTTGAATTCTCTCCCGATTCTGGCCAAGAGTGCATTGACTTCTTTCTTGATCCCAGGGCTCTCACTGAGGATTACGTTCGCCGTCTTCAACGTCTCAAAACAACCACTACATAGTGTCAGAATGTCCAGATCCATCTCTTCGGCCAAAGACAAGTTCCTAGCGGCTAGTGCGAGCCATGCTCCGTGGTCGACACCTCTAACAATGATTGGGTCAGGGCAGCATGAGGCATTTTCGATGTCGATGAGTTCAGTTCCGAGCCGGCTGAGTATCACCCGAGCGGATTTCTCCATGCTGGGGACTCTCGTCGGAATGTAGCAACCCAGAAAGAGAGCATAAGCAGTGCCCGCTGATTGTGCCCTCTCATTTTCTACGTTCATGCTTCCACCCATCCACCATCTTCTTGAATCCGACGGCCTCAAGCAACTCGATCACTTCTTGGTTTGAGCCATCGGGAATGGGCTTCAACCCCAGTTCCTCCCTCGTTCTTGTAATCGACTTCGTCACGAGGACTGCCCTGCCAGTGTGGAGCAACCTCTCTGCCACCTCTGTCGCTGTGACAGGGATCTCCCCTTTCCTCGATGCTTCGTTCTTTAGTTCAACCATCAATTCGGTTATGCTCACGTTTGCCGGGCACCTTTCATGACATTCATAGCAGGTCAGACACAACCAAGGCACGTCAAATGGTTTCTCCCCGCTAAAGGCCAGCTTCCACAGTATTCTTCTAGGGTTGTACTTCTGAGGTGCGACCATGAAGAGAGGGCAGCTTCCGGTGCACTCACCACATTGAAAACACGCCAGAGCTTTTCCACGTAAAGCCGTCAGAGCCGGGGACGCAACTGTCTTTTCCATCGCGTGCGCGCTCGACTCCTCTCATTTTCCGCCTTGCTAATAAGCGTAGAATTGGTATCGATCTATGGCAGGGCTAGTAGAGTCATTGCAGCTCGACCTTCAGTCACGGTTCGAAGATACCCTAAACACGTAGCTGTGAGGCGCCAATCAAAAGACCGACGCCATGAATATGTGAAGTAATTACTGGTTTGAATCAGTAAAATCGTTCGGTATCCAACCTATACATTGTGGCCTACGTGGATCCAGGTCTAGGAGAGGCGTATTGGCAAAATTGATGTTCACTCGGCGCCGGTCCTCTCGACAAGGAATATGGCGAACTCAGGGCAGAGGCGCTCACAGAGACCACATCCGACACAGGCATCTTCATCCTTGACCTGGGGAGGATGATAACCCTTCACATTGAACTGGTCGGATTGCTCCAACACATCTCGCGGACAGAGGTCGATACAAAACTCACAGCCCTTGCATCGGTCTTCAATTATGTGGATTTTGACAGCTCTGATTTTCTTCTTCTCCGGGGGAAACAGCGGCTCTCTGAGTCGCAAGGTGGTTCTCCAGCCTTCATGGGCGGTTTGCAAGTACATTTCTGAGCGGAGATTGCAGACCGCCTTCTATAATAAGTTTGGGCCTGCCAAATCAATGAGATGGTCAATTCATTGGCGCATAATTCTTCCATCGATTATCGCTCTTATGGTATGTGCAGTGGCGACGCGGAAGAGCAAGAAAAATGTCCGTGACAATCGACAATCAGTTGTGTCTTGAGCAGTCTAGTTGCTGCAGGAATGATGAAAGCTTATTTTGCCGCGTGAGACGTGTTTCGAAGCAACTAAGAACAGGGAAGGAAAACCATTGAATCGTACAGTGCTCAGCGGGACCTACTTCGTTCAGGGAGATTGGGCGTGCGCTGAGGGCGCGATAGCAGCGGGATGCAGGTTCTTCGCCGGATATCCGATAACACCAGCAACCGAGATCGCTGAGAGAATGTCGCTGAGGCTGCCCCAGGTAGGCGGAGCCTGCCTACAGTTCGAGGATGAGCTTGGATCTATGACCGCAGTGATAGGTGCTTCATACGCTGGAGTGAAGGCGATGACCGCTACCTCGGGTCCGGGCCTGAGTCTAATGCAAGAAAACATCGGGTTGGCCGTGATGACGGAGGCTCCGTGTGTCATAGTGGACGTGATGAGAGGTTCTCCCAGCACCGGTCAGCCGACGAAAGCTGCACAGGGAGATGTTATGCAATGCAGGTGGGGGAGCCACGGCGACTATGAGATCATAGCTCTGACCCCCTCTTCGGTTCAGGAGATGTTTGACCTGACTATCGAAGCGTTCAACTTGTCCGAGCAATACCGCGTTCCAGTCCTGATAATGGCGGATGAGATCATCGGTCACGTGCGCGAGAGACTGGTGATACCAGAGCCGGATGAAATAAGGGTGGTCGATAGGAAGAAACCCGATAAATCATCTGGAGAGTATGTCCCGTTTCAACCTGGGGAAGACCTGGTCCCCCCTATGGCCTGCTTCGGCGAGGGGTACCACTTCTATGCCACAGGGCTCACACATGATGAAAAAGGCTATCCCGATATGTCTGTCGAAACTCAAGATAGGCTTGTACGGAGGCTGTGCGACAAGATCAGGAGAAACGCGCATAAGATCATCAAAATGGAGAAGCTTTTCCTTGACGACGCAGAGATAGTGGTTGTCGCCTTCGGCTCACCGGCAAGATCAGCCGCGAGAGCCGTAGCCGCCGCCAGGTCGGAGGGAATCAAGGCGGGATTGCTCAGGCTTGTCACGATTTGGCCTTTCCCAACAAAGGAGTTGGAGGAGCTTTCGAAACAACTGAGATCAGTCATCGTACTGGAGATGAATTACGGTCAGCTGGTCAGAGAGGTCGAGAGGGCGGTGAAACCTACACCGGTCTCTTTTCTACCCAAGCTTGGAGAGGAGCCTCACAAGCCTGATGAGGTCTTGGCAGCCATAAGGAGGTGCGAGAGTTGACGCAGGCTTCGTTGAAGCACCCCCTCGACGACATTCTCAGGATGGATAGAATACCCCACATCTGGTGTGAGGGATGCGGCCTGGGAACAACACTCAACTGCTTCGCCGGGGCCTTGAAGGAACTTGATTTTGACTTGGATAGGCTTGCTATAGTTTCAGGGATAGGGTGCGCGGGTAGGGCATCTGGCTATGTCAACGCGGATGCTTTTCACACCACCCACGGCCGAGCGATAGCCTTCGCAACAGGAGTGAAGGTAGCAAACCCCGACTTGAAGATCGTCGTCCTCAGCGGTGATGGCGACCTATTCGCTATAGGCGGAAACCACTTCATACATGCGGCCAGAAGAAACGTAGACATGCTAGTCATTTGCTCAAACAACTTCAACTATGGAATGACTGGCGGTCAAGTTGGCCCAACCACTCCAAGCCATGCCTTGACGATGACGACGCCCTACGGGAATATAGAGCATCCGTTCAACCTCGTCGCTCTCGCCGCAGCCTCAGGAGCAGTATTCGTCTCCAGGTGGACCACGCTTCATGTCACAAGGCTTACTGAGTCGATCAAGAAAGGTCTGCAGAAGAAGGGCTTCTCATTCATAGAGGTAATAGCGCCCTGCCCAGTAGTCTACGGCAGATACAACAAGTTAGGTGACGCATTGAAGATGATGAAAGACATGAAAGCCCGCAGCGTCATTAGACACGGCATCCATCCCCACGAAGCGGAGATAGATCCCGACCGAAGGATAGTGATCGGAGACTTCGTAGACATAGAGAAGCCCGAATACTCTGATAGGCTTAGAGCTCTCGTGGAAAAGTGCCAGGAGAAATAGGCACATGAGATACGAGACAAGGATAGCCGGGTTCGGAGGTCAGGGAGTGGTTACGGCGGGATACATTCTCGGCCGAGCTGCCTGCCTGTTTGACAAGAAGAATGCCACGCAAACACAGTCCTATGGCCCTGAGGCAAGGGGTGGAGCGTGCACGTCCGAGGTCGTTATATCGGAGGACTTGATAGACTACCCAAAAGTCATCAAGCCGGATGTTCTTGTGGCCATGTCTCAGGAAGCCTACTCACAGTACTACCAAGATGTCAAGGATGGCGGGATCATAATCTTGGACAAGGACTTGGTTTCTGTGGAAAACAGGAGGAAGGACGTTAGGTACCACGAGATTCCCTCAACAGCGGTTGCGGAACGGCTGGGAAATAAGATAGTAGCCAACATAGTCATGCTTGGAACACTAGTGGCGTTGACAGGTGTCGTAAGTAAAGAGGCTATAAGGCAGTCGGTTGAAGATAGGTTTCCGAAGCAGGCTGAACTTAACCTGAGGGCGTTGGAAGAAGGGAGGAACTTGGCGGCGGTCGATTGATTGATCGATCGACAGGGAAGAAGGTACAGCTGTATCCAAAACCGATATCTACGAAAGCGGTAGCCTTAACTATCGATTAATCCCATCAGCATAGGCCCGGCGAGACCCACGATGCTTGATCAGAACTTGAAGAGCATCGTCCTAGAATTTCAGAGGAAGGAAATAACGGAACACACAGTCTACAAAAGATTGGCCGAAAAATCAAAGGGAAAAAACGCAGAGGTTCTAAGAAGGATCTCGGATGATGAGCTTCGCCACTACAACGAATGGAAGAAGTACACCCGGACAGACGTTCAGCCAAATAGGCTGGCCGTTCTGAAGTATCTGGTCTTTTCGAAGATCTTCGGGTTGACCTTCATGATGAAGATAATGGAGGCAGGGGAAGAGAGAGCACAAGAAGCATACGATAAGATATCTGATCAGGTACCCAAGGCCAGAGAGATACATTCAGATGAATACAAACACGAACACCTTCTGATAGACACGATCGATGAAAGGAGACTTGACTATGTCGGTTCAATGGTTCAAGGGCTGAACGATGCCTTGATTGGGCTCTCTGCAGAGATGGCCGGACTGACCTTTGCGCTCACAACTACGTGGGTGATAGGCATAGTCGGCTTGATATCAGGGATCGCCCAGTTTCTCTCCATGTTCGCTTCAGAGATAGAAATTTTTCTCACACAAAGAACTCAAGAGAACAAAGAGGCTCTCCAAACATCGTTCTTTGCTGGAGTAGTGTATGTGTTCACTGTCTTGTTCTTGGTTATCCCGTATTTCATATCAACTAGCTACTCCATAGCTCTCTCTGTTACCCTGTTAAACACACTACTGATCATAGTGTTTTTTACATTCTTTGTTTCGGTTGTAAAGGAAACTTCCCTCAGAAAGATGTTCACCGTGATGATCTTCATAAGTTTGGGAGTCGCTGGGCTATCCTTCGTGATAGGCTGGAGTGTCAAAGCACTCCTAGGCGTGTAGAACCTAGGTCTGTCACCAACTCATCTGCAAGTTCACCCTCTGTGTCGCCCGACTTCATCTAAAGCTGAAATCTCATACCCGGCTCTTATCTCAATCAAAAGATTCTCGACGACAGGGAGCACTCAAGCTTGAGCCTATCTGATTGTGGTAAGTTGGTGCTCCGGGCGGGATTTGAACCCGCGACCACCGGCTGACTCTGGGCGTACGCCCTCGAAAGGCCGGGATACTTTCGGTGAGATGCTCTTGACCGGGCTATACTACCGGAGCGCGAAGTGAGTCTGCTTACCGTTTCTTAAGCGTTTAGGTTCTCTTGCTTTCTTCCCTGACCCTGGACGATACAGAGATCGATTGTTGGAGGGATTATTTTGCGAATAGGGGGACTATGGAGAACTGGTCGACGTCAACTAGTCCCTTGTCGGTGAGCTTGAGTTCAGGTATGACGGATAGGGCCATGAACGACAGCGTCATGAACGGGCGCTCAAGTTCACAGCCCATTTCCCTGGCAGCGGAGGCGAGTTCTCTCATCCTGTGCTTGAGCCTCTCGAACGGTTCAGACGACATAAGGCCAGCTATCTCCAGTGTGAGAGCCGATAGGACCTTGCCGTCGACGACCGCCACTAGGCCGCCCCTCATCTTGATTATCTCCTCTATGGCGCACATCATGTCTTGGTCGTTTGTGCCCACAACGACTATGTTGTGGGAATCATGAGCAACTGACGAGCCGATCGCCCCTCTCTTGAGACCGAAGCCCTTCACGAAGCCGAGCCCTATGTTTCCGGATGCAAGGTGTCGCTCGAGCACGGCTATCTTCAACAAGTCTCTGTCTGGGTCAGCGACGGCCAGCCCGTTTTTCACAGTTGCATTCTCTATTCTCTCCTTGGTGACGAGTTGGTCGGGTATGGCCTCGATCACTCGGATCTCATTCCCCTCTGCCTTTATGCTGAGGTCCTTGGTGTCCAACCAAGCTACGTTTATTGAACTTCTGAGATGAACCTCTGGGGCTTTCAGGGGAAGGACGAGACAGCCGTTTTCTGCGACGACCTCACCTCTCTTGATCACCTTGAGAACCTTGAAGTCGCCTGGTGTGTCAAAGACAACTAGGTCGGCCTGATACCCAGGAGCCACAGCGCCAGTGTTTCCGAGTCCGAAGTACTCGGTTGTGTTTATTGTGGCCATCTGAATCGCCATGACTGGGTCGACACCCATCTTCACGGCCGTCCTGATCATGAAGTCTATGTGGCCTTCCTCAACCAGGTCTATGGGGTGCCTGTCATCGCTGACGAAGCTGAATCTTCTAGAGTTCCTGGAGTTCACGAGTGGAAGCAACGTCTTGAGGTTTCTCGCCGGGCTTGCCTCCCGAATCATGATGTGCATTCCCTTTCGCAGTTTTTCCTCAGCTTCCTCAACGGATGTGCACTCATGATCTGACCTTATCCCCGCCGCAATGTAGGCTGAGAGATGTTTCCCCGTCAGACCGGGTGCATGTCCCTCGACCACACGGCGTCCGGCGACCGCTATCTTCTCCAGCGTCCCTGCGTCTCCCTTCAGAACGGAGGGGAAGTTCATCACTTCGCCCACACCCAGTATCCTCTCTTCATTGATTAGAAGAGAGAGGTCCGACGCAGTCAGCCTTGCTCCCGTAGTCTCGAGATGGCTGGCGGGAACGCATGAAGGAAGCATGATGTAGACATCCAGGGGAAGATTCCTGCTGGAGTCAAGCATGTATCGAATTCCATCCAGCCCCAAGACGTTCGCTATCTCATGAGGATCCGCGATCACGGCTGTCGTGCCCAATGGGACAACTGCTCTTGCGTACTCGGGAACACTGAGCAGTGAGCTTTCGATGTGGACATGGCCATCGATCAGGCCAGGACAGACATACTTACCTTCAAGATCGATTGTCTTGTGGGCTGAGTATTTCCCAAACCCAACTATCATTTCTTTCGATATGGCCACGTCATCTTCGATTATCTCACCTGCGAAGACGTTCACGATCTTGGCGTTCTTCAGCAGTAGATCCGCCTTCTCCCTACCATCCGCAACCTTGATGATATCTTCGAGGTTCAAGACAAAGACTCCTATGGGCCTTTGCCTGGCGAGAGTCCTAGCGAGTCTTATAAACGTGCAGCTCGCACATCCGTGCGCCCAGGCAGCTAAAGAACCGATCGATCGATAGGCTCTACCGTGTTCTGGCTGCCACGAAGGTGCCCCAGCCGGGGCGCTCCATGATCTCGCCCTCACAGCAGACAATCCTACCTCGAACCAGCGTTGTGGTTGGCCAGCCTTTCAGCCTTGATCCCTCAAGGGGTGACCTCTTGATTTTTGAATGCAGGTCATCCGCAGAGACCGTCTTCGTTTTCTTTAGGTTTACAAGGACTAGATCGGCGTCAAAGCCCACCCTAATTGCTCCTTTGCGGTGGCCGAGCCCGAAGATCGTGGCGGGTGCCCGCGACGTGATCGTCGCGAGCCTCTGAAGGGAAATCCTGCCTCGGTTGACGCCTTCTGAGAGCAGGAAGGGGAGCATGGTCTCTATTCCTGGAACACCGCTCCATGCCTTCCATATGTCCTTCCAGCCCACTTCCTTCTCAGTCGATGTTCCGGGTGCGTGCTCTGAGGTGACTATGTCCACGGCTCCTAGGCGCAGGGCTTTCCAGAGGGCTTCGCGTTCAGAGGCGGAGCGCAGGGGGGGGTTCATCTTCAGGTATGGCCCGTGACGAACCATGTCCTTCTTGGAAAAGGCGAGATAGTGTGGGCAGGTCTCACATGAAACGGGCAGTCCGCGTGATTTGGCTTCCGACACAGCTCTCGACGAACGGCCGGTCGATAGATGTGCGAAATGTATGTGGGCTCCGGCCGACGCCGCGGTCGCTAGAACTCTTCTAACTGCTTTCACTTCGGCCTCTGGAGGCCGGGAACCAGGGTAAACCTTTGGCTTTGACCCTTTTGCTCGGGCTCGTTTGGTGGCCATCGCCACCTTAGCTTCATCCTCGGCGTGAACGTGCAGAACAGCGCCCAGGGAACCGACCTTCTTCGCCACGGCTCGCAAGTCAGGATAGGTGAGGCGGTAAGGAGAGCAAGTGAACGCTTTGAACGATGCAACGCCTCGCCGAACCACCTCGTCAACATACCTCAGTCGATCGACCGTCATCATCCCCGCGGTCAGAGCAAAGTCCACCACTGCTAGCCGGTTGCAGGCCTCGATCTTCTCCTCGATGGCCCTTGGCGTTGCGAACGGGGTCTCAAGGGGCATATCTATGACCGTGGTCACACCGCCTGCCGCTGCGGACTCGGTCCCGCTTTGAAAGTCCTCGTGGTCTACATACTTGGGGTCGTCGATGTGGGCGTGGGCATCGATCACGCCAGGGAGAACAAACTGACGGCGGGCATCGATCGTTTCATCCGCTGGCGGCAGGGATGATTCATGTCTAATCTCCGCTATCCTTCCGTCATCCACAGCCAAACCAGCTCTGATCAGGCCCTCCCCAGTGACTAGAGTGCCTCCAACTATCTTGAGATCCACACGCAAACAAGCGTCCCCCTAGAGATGGATATTATCGGTGAACCCACGCCTCGGACCACCCCCGAGAGCGGTTCCCTAGAGGAGACCGAATCCAAAAACACAGATAAGCGTAGCTCCTGGCAGTGGACCTAGGGTGAAGTGGTTGACCCGCATCCTAATCAAGGGAGGATTGCTGGTTACGATGAACCCTCAGCGTCGTGTCATCGAGGATGGCGCTGTGGCTGTGGATGGTGAACGAATAGTTGACCTCGGCCCGACAAGGGATGTTGAGGCCAAGCACAGCGCCGACTTGGTGGTCGAAGCCAAGGGCAAAATCGTCCTTCCCGGGCTCGTGTGTGCGCACACCCACCTGTACGCCGTGCTGCTGCGGGGAGCTCCGCTGAAGATCAAGCCGCCGGGCGACTTCATACAGGCCCTTCACAGAGTGTGGTGGCCATGCGACGAAGCCCTGACCGAAAAAGATGCTTACGCCAGCGCTCTGGCGGCGGGCGCGGACATGGTCACCACGGGAACCACGTGCTTCGCAGACACCTTCTCAGGGCCCAACTACATCCATGGAAGCCTTTCAGCCATAGCTCGGGCGATCGAGGAGATCGGGATGCGTGGGATTCTTGCCTTCGAAGCAACTGAAAGGAATAGCAGGGAGGAGGGTGCGCGAGGCCTAGACGAGAACCAGCGTTTCACAAAGGAGGTCAAGGAGAAGGGATCGAAGCTAATCCGGGGAATGTATAGCCTCCACGCCAGCTTCACCTTGTCAGACGATATCATAGTTGAGGCTCGGAAGCTGGCGACGAGGGACGGGGCTTACATGACTATCCACACGTCTGAAGGGCTGGTTGACCTCTACCATAACCTAGAGAGGTACGGCAAGCGCACTGTGGAGAGGTTGAAAGACCTCGGTGTCCTGGGCCGCGACGTGGTGCTGGCCCACTGTGTCCATCTTAACGAGGAGGAACTGAACATTGTCGCCGAAGAAGGATGTGGGGTGGCTCACAACCCGATGAGCAACATGCTCAATGCTGTGGGTGTTGCCCCGGTACCGGATATGTTGAAGCGCGGAATAACGGTGGGGATTGGGAACGACGGTTACATCTTCGACGGCTTCGAGAACATGCGCAGCGCGTTCCTTGTGCACAAGCTTCAGCGCAGGGACCCAAGGGTGATGACACCTCTAGAGATTCTTGAGATGGCGACTATCAATGGAGCGAAGCTTTACGGGCTCGATGAAGAGACAGGTTCAATCGAGAAAGGCAAGCAAGCTGATATCATCGTTGTCTCGTCCGACTCTGTCCCGACGCCGTTAACCCCCGAGACCGTGGCGGGTCACATAGTGAACTCTGTGAGAGGTACTGACGTGGAAATGGTTGTGGTAGCTGGCAGAGTTGTCATGGAGCACCGCGTTATGAAGACTGTTGACAGACAGACAGCAAACACAGTTGCGAGAGAGGCGGCGCACAGCCTTTGGGAGAGAATCAAAGGAATTTAGCGACACATATTGAGGACGATCCATCAATTCTTTCCGTGACCGTCTTCACAGCGTCTTCAGATTGATTCAGTTTTTTATACTGTGTACCCATCAGCATGGAGCTCAGGAGCGGTTCAGTGATGGCTGATCTTCTCATAATCAACGGCCTGGTTGTCACGCTGGACAACCAGCGAAGGATAATCGAGAAGGGAGCGGTGGCCGTGGAGGGGAACAGGATTGTGGCGATAGGGAAATCGGACAAGATCACACGAGAGTATCAGGCAGACAAGGTGATAGACGCTGACGGAATGGCTGTATTGCCTGGACTCGTGGATTGCCACGTCCACCTTGCCCAGGCTCTGATAAGGGGGTGCGCTGACGACGTGCCGCTTATCCCTTGGCTCCGGGACTACGTCTGGGTGCTTCAAGGCAACTTCAATCCGGACGACGGAAGGGCGAGCGCGGAGCTGGCGATGGCTGAGTTCATCAGGAGTGGCACAACAACATTCGTGGAGTGCATGATACACCGCCGGTACGGCTTTGACGGGATAGCCGAGGCGGTAGACCGAGCTGGTATGCGGGCGGTTCTCAGCAAGATCGTCATGGATATGCCTGGTTACGGGCTTGAGGAGGGGATCATGTACAAGGGCATGATCGAGGACAAGGACGAAACCATACGCGAAACCCTCGACATGCTCCAAAAATGGCATGGACACGATGGACGCATCCAGGTTTGGTTCGGCCCAAGAACGCCCGGCGCCTGTACACCCGATTTGTACAGAGAGATCGTCGAGTTGGCGAGACAGCATCGGACAGGGATAACCATGCATCTGGCAGAGGTGAAGGACGACGTACACTACACCAAGAGAGAGTTCGGCAAGCTTCCAGCGGAGTTTGCAGAAGACCTTGGCTTGGTTGGCAGAAACGTCTTGCTTGCACACACGGTTTGGCTGACACAGCCTGAGATCGAGATACTTGGTCGGAGCAACACCAACACCGTCCATTGCCCCTCCTCCAACATGAAACTTGGATCCGGGATCGCCAAGATACCCGAGATGATCGAGGCGGGCGTGAACGTCTCGCTCGGCTGTGACGGTGGACCCAGCAACAACACCTACGACATGCTGAGGGAGATGAAGATAGCTGCCCTGCTCCAAAAAGTGAGGATGCACGATCCAACCAGACTGCAGGCAGAAACCGTGCTGGAGATGGCCACAATAAATGGAGCCAAGGCAGTTGGGCTAGAACACGAAATCGGCAGCTTGGAAGAAGGCAAGAAAGCAGACATCATACTCATCAGGCTTAGGAAGCCTCACCTCACACCCATCTTCAGTGTCGCCTCAAACCTTGTGTATGCGGCGAACGGCGGCGATGTGGACACAACGGTTGTTGACGGCCACATCGTTATGGAGAGAAAGCGATTGCTTACTTTGGACGAAGACAGAGTTCTAAAGGAGGCGGAGCGTCGGGGGAGGGACCTCTTAGAGCGGTCGGGGGTTAGGCTCAGGTCAACTTGGAAAACGACCTAGCGACTTGGTTAATCGATAGATCTTCAACCGTTCCCAGAAGTCCTAGGAGGATCGTGATGGTTTCACAGACAAGACTTCTCCTTGAACGCCTGAAGTTTGGCGCACGGAATATTGAATGAATAAACGTGAAAAACCTTTTATCCGAAACTTGGAGCCGGTCCCCCAAACACGATGACCAAGCTAGACGAGTCTAGGGATAGGATTAATGCTGTTGAACTTCTCCGAATATTAAAGGCAACCCATTCTTATGCGCAGATGTCGAAACTCCTCGCTCTTCCCATCACTGTTATCAGTCGATATGTGAATGGGCATGTCCTTCCGAGCCTAAGAAGGTCTAAGCGAATAACGAGGCTCTTCAGCGAACGTTTTCTATTGGACGCGGTTCGGTCAAGAGTCAGAGTTGATGAGTCGGGAATATTCCACCTCTCCGACGTGGTTCGCGACGCCGTGCTTCAGAGAGTCATAGCGAAGACGATGTCGCTGGAATTCGAATTGTTGCGAGTAGACAAGGTGCTCACAATCGAAACGAATGGCGTACCGATGGCCGTTCAGGTGGCTAGCGAGCTTGGGGTGGATGTGATCATAGCCAGGAAGGAGAAGGAGATCGGGGTTGACGAGTTCCTTGAGGAGAAGTGCGTAATCTCTCCTAGCGTCAACAAGTACTTCTACATACCCAAGAAGTCGATTAGGGCAGATGAGAGAGTGCTGATTGTCGACGACATAATCAGGACAAGCGTCACCCTAACCGGCCTCATAAGGCTGACCGAGCAGGCCAGGGCGAAGCCTGTCGGTGTTTTTGCCTTCGTGTTGTTCCAGGAAGCTAGAAGAAGGCTGAGAAAACATTTGGGAGCCACCTGCCAAATCCTCTCGATGATAGAAGCCCCATCATAGCATACTGTCTGCCCGCCATCAACGTGTCTATATGACACGAATGTGTTAAAGTCATCGTTATATACCTAGGGATATGAACAGTATGATGTAAAGAAAAGGACGTGGAAAACTGATGTCAGAAAAAGGTTACGGAACCTCTCTCTTGATCGCTGCCTTGATCATCGGTTTGGTGATCGGAGCCGTCGCGGGGTACCTAATCAAGCCGACCGAACTGGTGGAGGGACCCACCGTCACGCAGACCGCTACTCAGACGGTTAGGGAAACCATCACACAGACCGTTGGAGTGGAGAGGAAGATCAAGGCTGCATGGATCTACGTCGGCCCCATCGGAGACTACGGCTGGTCCCACGCACACAACGAGGGCCGGCTTCGAGTTGCAGCCGAGTTCCCCTGGCTCGACGCAGAACACTACGCAGAGGCTGTGCCGGAGGCAGACGTGGAGCGCTACATAGACAGATTCATCGTTGACGAAAAATGTGACGTAGTGTTCACGACGAGCTTCGGATTCATGGACGGCACACTGGCTGCCGCAAACAAGTATCCAAACAGCATCTTCTTCCACTGCTCCGGGTATGAGAGGGCACCTAACATGGGTACCTACTTCGCCGAGTTCCATCAGCTCTACTACCTGAACGGCCTCATGGCGGGGGCGCTCACCGAGACAGGCAAGACTGGTTATGTTGCCGCGTTCCTGATACCAGAGGTGACGAGACACATCAACGCCTTTGCGCTGGGTGTCAAAGAGGCCAACCCAGATGCAACGGTCGATGTGCGCGTGATCTCTGCCTGGTACGACCCGACCAAGGCGAGGCTTGCAGCCGAAGATCTTGTAGCCGCCGGATGTGATGCCATCGCCTTCACAGAGGACTCCCCAACCGTCGTAGAGGTTGGTCAGAGTTACACCGAGCAATACGCAGCCGGCACGTTTGACCACCCCATCTACACTTTCAGCCACTACAGCCCCATGCAGAGATTCGGTGAGGACGCATGTGTTAGCGGCCAGCTGGTTGATTGGGGAATACTGTACGAGGACATACTGATGAAGATCTACACAGACGTCTACACCAAGACGAATCTTGAAAACGTTGACTACTGGTGGATGCTCCGCGAGAAGGCGGCGCAGCTCGGAGGAGAGTTTGGCGTCCCCGTCAACCCCAATTTCATCTCGGAACTCCAAGCCAAGATGGTGAAGGACAAGATGACCGGCGAAACCATCAGCGCATACGACTTGGTCATGCGTCGAGTGCAGCAGATGAGTGAGGACACCGTGCTCTTCGACCCGTTCACTGGCCCCATCTACGACACCGATGGCACACTCAGAATCCCGGCGGGGGTCAGAGGATCACACGACGATCTCTGGACGATGGACTGGTTCGTCGCGGGTGTCAGTGCACCCGCGTAACCCCTCTTTTTTTCGATAACGCAGAATCGATCGATTGTCATGCTATCCGGTAAGCCTTAAGAACGCATTGGCGGACTAGTGTCTGCACCCTACATATCGGTGTGTGACTGTGAGGTTCCCCAAGTTTCGCAGATCCTCCAGACAGAACGCAAGAACCACGCCGGCTGAAACCATGGAAGAGGATGAACATATAGTCAAGATGAAGGGAATTGTCAAGCGATTTCCAGGCGTAGTTGCCAACGATCACGTGGATCTTGACATCAGAGGCGGAGAGATTCATGCGCTGTTGGGGGAGAACGGCGCCGGAAAGACGACACTGATGAACATCTTGTACGGCATATACCGACCTGACGAGGGAGAGATCTACGTCAGAGGAAGAAGGGTCACGATAAGCTCCCCCAAAGACGCCATCGAGCTAGGAATGGGTATGGTTCACCAACATTTCATGCTGGTCTATCCACACACTGTCGCAGAGAACATTGCTTTGGGTCTCTCATCTTCAAGTCTCTTCTTTCCTCTCCGTGATGTCGAGAAGAAGGTAGCTGAGTTCTCGAAGAGATACGGTCTACAGGTAGACCCCAAAGCGAGAATATGGCAGCTCTCGGTTGGCGAGCAACAGCGCGTTGAGATAATCAAGGCGCTCTACAGGGGTGCCCAGGCCCTCATCCTCGATGAGCCAACATCTGTGCTAACTCCCAGCGAGATTGACGAACTGTTCACGATTCTTAGACGCATGGCAGACGAGAAGAGGGCGATCATCTTCATCACACACAAACTGGACGAGGTGATGGCTGTCAGCGACCGCGTAACTGTACTCAGGCGGGGCAAGGTGGTGAAGACTGTTGCAACCTCTAGCACAGACAAGTTGGAGCTGGCGAGAATGATGGTGGGCCGCGAGGTGATCTTCCGCTTGGAGAGAAAACCCATCGACAAGGGTCAAGTCGTGCTGGAGGTCAGGAACCTATGCGCTGTGAGCGATAAAGGCTTGCCAGCCCTAAGGAATGTCTCACTTACTGTGAGCGAAGGCGAGATCTTGGGCATAGCGGGGGTGGCTGGCAATGGGCAGAAGGAGCTCATAGAGGTCATTGCTGGTCTGCGCAATGCCGCGGAGGGAGAGTTGCTCATCCTCGGAAAGGATGCGACCAACCTCTCGACCAGAGAAATCGAAAGGATGGGAGTATCTCATGTCCCAGAGGAACGAATTCGGATGGGCCTCGTCCCGAACATGACGGTCGCAGAGAACCTGATCTTGAAACGCTACAACAGGCCACCTTTCTCCCGCAGACTATTCCTTAACACAACCTCAATATCTATTAACGCTGACGAACTGATATCGGAATACGACATCGTCACGCCGAGCAACGAGACTCCGGCCAAGCTCCTGTCAGGCGGCAACATCCAGAGACTCATACTAGCCCGGGAGACCTCTGAGCAGCCCAAATTGATCCTGGCAGCCCACCCGACCTACGGGCTCGACGTCGGGGCGACCGAGCACATAAGAAAGCTGCTGCTGAAGCAGAGAGAAAGGGGTGCAGCTATTCTCTTGGTGTCGGAGGACCTGGAAGAGATCATGACACTCAGCGATCGCATAGCGGTCATGTTTGAAGGCGAGATCATGGGAACCATGGACGCGGCGACCGCGAGGCTGGATGACATCGGGCTGATGATGACCGGAGCCAAGAGAAGCGCCGTCCCCCCGGAGAGCAGCCAAACACACAGGAGGTGAACACCTACGAAGATGCCGATTCTCCCAATAACGATAGAAAAGAGGCCGGAACCCAGGAGATGGCTAAGCCTAGCGGTCCTCGCCTCCTCCTTGGTACTGGCACTGTTCACCGTTGCCTTCGTCTTCTGGGGCTACGGCGCCAACCCACTAGACGTGTACAGCGCGATATTCATTGGGTCCTTCGGAAGTGTCTTCGGATGGTCTTGGACTATAGTCAAAGCCATTCCTCTCTTACTGTGCGGAGTGGGGCTGGCTGTCGCTTTCAAGGCACTCTTCTGGAACATAGGCGCCGAGGGCCAGCTTCTCATGGGGGCCGTCGGAGCAAGCGGGATCGCTTTGTACGTGCTTCCAGACGCACCTCCCATCGCACTTGTCCCCACCATGTTCGCAGCAGGGTTCCTCTGCGGCGCCGCCTGGGGGCTCATCCCTGCGATCCTGAAGGCGAAGCTGAAGGCCAACGAGGTTATCACAACACTGATGATGAACTACATAGCGAGTTACTTCGTCAATTACCTAGTCATCTGGCCGGGCCCATGGAACGGGCCTGGTGAATACAGCTTCCCCTACAGCTCAATCTTCACACCCTCGGCTTGGCTCCCCAATATCCCCGGCACATCCATCCACTATCCAACCCTGGTCCTCGGCCTGGCGTTAGCCGTCTTCATGTACGTGCTCGTCAGAAGGACGAAGCTAGGCTACGAGATACGAGTTATCGGTGAGAATCCGGAGGCGGCCAGATACGCCGGCATGAGTTACTTCAAGACCGTCATGTTGGTTATGCTGATCAGTGGAGGGATCGCCGGGCTGGCTGGCGTTGGGGAAGTGGCAGGCATTCACCATCGGCTCAGGATCGCCATGGGCGTCTCCCCAGGCTACGGTTACACCGCCATCATCGTGGCCTGGCTTGGAAGACTGAACCCCCTGGGAGTGATACTTTCCTCACTGTTGTTTGGAGGCCTGCTGGTCGGAGGTGACAAGATCCAGGTGACCTTCGGCCTCCCCGTCGCTACCATCAGCATCTTCAACGGGATAATCCTGTTCTTCATGCTCGGCGGCGAGCTCCTCATGCACTACAAGGTCGTCTGGAGAATGCCACGGAGAGGAGGAGAGAGGCGTGAGTAGCCCTGAAACTGTAGTCGCTTCCCTGCTGGGCAACGCGGTGGCGGCCGGGACACCGCTCCTCTTCGGCACTCTGGGAGAAATCTATGCAGAACGCTCCGGAGTTCTAAACCTCGGAATCGAGGGAATGATGGCTGTAGGCGCGGTGACGGCTTTTGGAGTGACGCTGGCCACAGAGAACGTCTTGTTGGGAGTGCTGGCGGCCGCTACAGTAGGAGGGCTTGTAGCCTTGGTACACGCCTTCCTAAGCATAACGTTGCGCGCAAATCAGGTGGTTTCAGGGCTCGCTCTCACCATGTTTGGCTTAGGCCTAAGCGGGCTACTGGGAAAACAGTACATCGGCAAGCCCCTACCGTCCTCGCTGGTCATTCGGCCAGTCTTCATACCTCTTCTGAGAGACATCCCGATCCTAGGTCGCTTCCTCTTCCAGCAGGACCTGTTAGTCTATCTTTCAATTGCGTTGGTCCTTGTGCTTTGGTTCGTTCTATTCAAGACAAGGATAGGAATCAGCGTTAGATCTGTTGGCGAGGACCCAGTAACCTGCGATGCCCTCGGAGTGGACGTCTACCTCACACAGTACCTCTGCGTGCTGCTGGGTGGCGCTCTAGCAGGATTGGCTGGAGCTCATCTCTCCGTAGCGTTCGCCCCGGCGTGGACTGAAGGCATGACTGCTGGCCGAGGCTGGATAGTCGTAGGTCTGACGATCTTCGCCATGTGGAGACCCAGCCGAGCCCTCTTGGGTGCCTACCTCTTTGGAGGCGTTGAGGCTCTGCAGTACACACTGCAGCCTCTGGGCTTCTCACCTCAAATCCTCGGCATGCTTCCCTACATATTCGCCATAGTCGTCCTGCTCGTTGGAACCCGAGAGACGATAAGAAAGAGGCTCGGCGCACCCGCCGCTCTCGGAGTCCCCTACGCCAGGGGAGAGAAATAGTATAATAACCGGGTTCTCGGTCATCCGCTGCAGGCGTTGCACATGCAGACCACAGGGTTCAAGGGCAGGGATTTCATCACCACACAGGAGTGGGATCGAGATCAGCTTGAGACACTCCTCGATATGGCTCTAGATCTGAAGGGGAAACGGGCGAAGGGAGAGCCCCATGAACTGCTGAAGAACAAGACCTTGTTCATGCTCTTCTACAACCTCTCGCTTCGAACACGGAACAGCTTCGAGGCCGGGATGACACAGCTAGGCGGCCACGCACATCATCTGTCTCCCAAAGAGATCTA
>JBGVSY010000032.1:0-3374 GCA_041862235.1 Nitrososphaeria archaeon
GCAGCACTTTCTTCTTGGAGACGTCTTTATTGGTTCAGTGCCCTTCCTCTGGCCTTTGACGGCTGATCGCTTTGGACTGGGCTTCGGGCTGACCTCGGCAATGAACCTATTCGCGGAAGGCTTTGGCTTGGCCCTCTTTCTGGGAGCGAGCTACCGAACTGGAGATCTGGTGGGAATGTTCAATGGAGATTCGATAAACGTTGGGTATTTGCTGCCGGCAGGATCCGTTCTGGTCTCTTTCACGCCGCTTCTACACTCTTCATGCTTCATGCCTCTGAGCTTCATCGGTCTTGGCACGGCATTCGTCGCTCTGCTTTTGGGTTCCTTCTTTCATTCTTTGTTTCGTCACATTACCGGTTTCCTTTAGCCTGGTAGATTCGATCGATTGCGAATGTTATTCAGCAGGTCGAGTGGATGGATGACGCCATAGCCGGCAGACATTAGTCCGCTTGAATCGTCTATGTGGTTTCCAGTATCTCGACGGAGTCCACCTTTCCGTCGCCGTCCAGGTCGAAGCCTTGGACAACTCTTGCCCATTCTTCCTGTCCGCTGTAGCTCTTGAAGACCGTGTCTGTGAACTGGGTGAGGGCGATTACAGTTGCTTTGGTGCCTACTGATCTGAGGCCAGCCAGGGCTACTATGCTCTTCTCGTTGTCGTAGGGGTTAGGGATCTTGGCTATGAGGCCGCTGCTGTCAGAGGTGTAGATGTTCTTGAGGCCTATGATGCCTGCCCAGTAGTTCTTCTCGTTGAAGCGCAGGGGGAGCTGCTTGTTGATCTCGGCTGTGAGTATGTTTGTCCCGGGCCCTCCTATGAGAATGAGGTTCTTGGCTTCGTCCTTCTCCGCCTTGACGTCCACGTCCAGTCTTGGGACGAAATGGTCCGGGAGGTCGACATACTGCCCGAGAAAGAGGCCGAGCTGTATTGCGTAGTGTCCGTCTCTTCCTGTGGCCTTGAAGGGTCCGTGTGGGTCTGGTGAGCCCACTACGATTGTAGTGTCCAGCTTGCTGTCTCGGATGTGTGGGGTGAAGAAGGCTCTAATCTTCCCGTTCATGTGCTTTCGGGCTGGCACGGAGATGCTGGATTTGGATATCTCGAAGCCGAAAGCTTGGACCGTGGGGCTGTAGTACTTTGCGGTGGCTCCGCTTATCTCCTCCTCTTTGACGACGGTGATGAGTCCGGCTTGCTTCAGGTTTCTGATGTGGTAGTATATCTTCTGCTCGTGTGTTCTCAGCCTCTTGGCTATCTCGGCCGGGTAGAGAGGTTCTTCAGAGAGCAGTTTCAGTACGCGCCAGCTTTGTTCATTGAGCACCCTTCTGAAACGGGTTGGGTCTTCGAAGATTCCTATCTCCTTGCCTTTGTTCTCTTCGTCTATCAACAGCTTCCTTTTCACTTGGACCTATCGATGGTCGGTTTCGAGCCACCATTATAAACTTTGTGTAAGTGGTTTCATCAGGATCTAGAGATTCGTTCCCTTTCTTCTATGTCTGTCAAGCCATCTCGGTCATCGACCGATCGATCCGTGCCCCCCAGATCGATCGGTGAGAGGAATGGGCGCGGCAAGATATTTAGTGGAGGAGTTTTGCCAATCCCTAATTCGCTCTTTAGCGGTTGGAGTTGCTGGGCCCTGCTCATGCTGAGGATGGATCTGCACGTCCACACCGACTACTCTGACTCGAAGAACTCCGTTCAGGAAGTGCTCCGTGAGGCCACGGCCGCTGGGCTCGATGGCCTGGCGATAACAGATCACAAGACGATTCAGGGCGCGCTAGCGGCCTCAAGTCTTGCTGGGCAAAACCTCCTCGTGATCGTGGGCCAAGAGATTAAGACAACCAGAGGAGAGATTCTGGGCTACGGCCTGAGGGACCCGGTTCCTGACAAGCTTGATCTCAGGGAAGCTGTCTCGAAGATCCACAGTCAGGGCGGAGTTGCAGCCGTTCCCCATCCCACGCTCCCTGTCCTGGGAATCAGGTCATTAAGTGAACTGACCAGGGCGGGTGTGGACGCAATTGAGGTCGTCTCTGCTCTCACGCCCTTTCCTCGACGCTACATGGAAAAGAACAGAAGGCTGTCCAGTGAGCTGGGCCTCCCCGTTATAGCCGGCAGCGACTCCCACTATAGTGGCACCGTTGGGCAGACCTACACGTTGTTGGAGGTAGAGGAACGGTCCCAGCAGGCTGTGCTGAGGTCTATCGAGAATGGGAGAACATCTGAGGTTTTTCACCCAAGTTCGAGAATTCAGAAGCTGCGCGCTGCCCTTGGGCTACCTGCGGCTTTGGTCAGGCTTGCGCTCGCACGGGATACTTGAGCGAAGTTTTTCTGGTGGGGCCCTTTTTCCATCAATCAGGTTCTTTTGTCCGTTGGCTCGCTTGATCGTCCGAGGCAGCGCCGCCGCTACCCCGCCTGGTAGCCCTCCAGAATCTCCTCAAGCAGCTGCTTCTTCTCCTCGAACGTCTCCTGGTACCTGTGATACTCTTTGAATTCTCTCAGGTAGGACATCCCGGTCTTAGTCGTCTTGTATTCGCCTCTTCTTGTTTCGTTCTCAAGCAAGCCTCTCTTCAGAAGAAAGTTGAGGTATTTCTCCAGTTGCTCGAAGCTCAGGTTGGCTCCGTACATTATGTGGGTTTTACGGGTACCGGGCAGGGCGACCTTTAGTATGTCCGCGACTATCTCCATTCTCGTCCTGTTTCTTCGTGTACCCGACTGCATAGACGCCGACCTACGCGCTCACCGGCTTTCCAGCAACACATTCTAGCGGGTTTTCTTAAGATTTCTCGACAGTTGTCACTGCGATTTCTGGACACAATTGCAAATGGCTCTTGGTTTCATTGCGTTTTCTACAGCAATATACAGAGCCGGCTGAGGTGGCATTTCCAGCTTTTGGGTATCCGTCCGGTGATCTGAGCTGTCCTTTCGCGTTTTTCGTCAAATTCTGTAAAGCTGCGACCTTGAATTCTAGAAGCCGCGGGCGTCTCGACCCAAGGATGGATCCAACGTTGAGCACATCAACCGCGACAATGGGATTCGCTCCGTCTGCCAACACCGAGGTAGGGGCGAGGGCTGTTACAGCAGTTGCTTCAGCTCAACCTTAGGCTTTGTCTGCGCAGCGATCCGTCTTGGAGCCTCACGACACTCGTCCCAGTGTTTCTTGTTCAAAATGCATCCCACGTCCGGTGCGTTTAGGTCTCCGAAGTACGCCCACGCTCTGGCTCTGCACCCGCCACACAACCGCTTGTAGCTACAGATCCCACAGTGCCCCCACAGTTTATCTCTGCTCCTCAGCTTCTGAATCACCCGTGACTTTCGCCAGATGTCGATGAACTTCTCCTCCCTCACGTTACCAACGGGTATGGGCATGAAGACGCATGGGGTGACC
>JBGVSY010000033.1:0-2620 GCA_041862235.1 Nitrososphaeria archaeon
GCGGAGACATTGTTGTTGTAAATGGGGAGGTTGTGAAGGAGGGGTACGGAAAGACCGTGTGGGTCAACAGCCTGACACCTCAGAGGAAAGAAGCGGCGGAACAGATAGTGGATTCAGAGTTCGAGAAGCACTACTCGATAAGACCCAGCAACTACGTGGTGGAAGAGGACTACCTCAAGAAACCCTTGGAGATTAGAACTGGAGGCTTCTAGAATGGGCCTACGAATGCAAATAACGAAAACGGTAGAAGCGCCAATATTCGGAGAAATGATCTCGCCTACTAAGCTGGCAGGAATGAGCGTATCTGAAGTCAAGGAGTTGGACATACAAATAGGAAATAAGACATACAAGCTTGAACAAGTCTTCTCCGTAGAGGAATCGGATTCAGAGGAGAAACTCGTTCTTACTGGGGATCTCTCCCATGTGAGGTTCGTCGGAAGCAGGATGACGGAGGGAAGCATCTTGGTGGAGGGGAGGGCTGGACCGTACCTTGGAGACTCGATGAAAGGCGGGGAGATAGTTGTCAGAGGAGATGCAGACTCATGGCTGGGAGCAAGAATGCTCGGCGGCACCATAGAGGTCAGTGGCAACGCGGGAGACTTCGTCGGAGCGGCCTACCGAGGAAGCGTCAAAGGAATGAAAAGAGGGACCATCAAGATTCATGGATCGTGCGGTTATTGGGCAGGTTTTCGTGCTCGAGGGGGACTCATATGGATCGAAGGAGATGCTGGTCTGTTGCCTGGTATGCACATGTCAGCGGGTGAGATCTACGTTGGAGGTGGATGCGGGGGAATGCCGGGGGCAGAGATGATCGGGGGCAAGATAGCTGTGTCCGGACACTTGTCTGGTTCTGTTCTCCCCAGTTTCAGCTACGACAAGAAGAGCAGACCTAAGATTGGGGGCGTCAAGCTTGAGAAAAAGTTCTATGCCTTCACAGGCGACATAGCGCAAGGTGGCTCCGGCAAGCTCTACATCGGCGAGGAGGCCAATCCCCACCTCAAGTATCTGGAAGATCTTTAGGCTCACAATCTATCAACCTCTCGGCGTCTACTTTCAATCGTGGCTGAGCGCGTCACTGCAACGCTCAGAGTCGTCAGCAATCTGTGTTCTTTCGATCGATTCAGAGCGACGATCATGGGCGCCAAACACATATCTGCCTCGAGGCATATTGAACCGAATGCTATGAAGGTGTTCAACTATACGGAGGTTCCTGAAGAACAACCAGAAAAGGGGGCCAAAGGCCTAACGGTCAGGTGGCTAATCGACGAGCAGACAGGTGCCCAGAATTTCTTGATGCGTCTCTTCGAGATGCAGCCCGGTGGATGGAGCCCCCTACACCAACATCCGTGGGAGCACGAAGTCTTCATCTTGGAGGGAGAGGGTGTGGCAACGGATGGCAAGATCGAAAGGCCACTCAAGAAAGGAGATGTCATCTACCTTCAACCTGACGAAATGCATCAGCTCAAAAACAATGGAAAGACTATTCTCAGATTTCTTTGCCTCATCCCAAGACGCCGCTAGAGCGAGCTGATCGGTCGATCGTGAAGATCTCGTCGACGCGACGAAGCGCTGCCTGAATGTCGCTCCTCTTCCCCTGGTCTCTGAGCGCCGCTCCTAGAGCTGTAAGTGCGAGTGTGATGAACTCCTCGTTCGCCGTGTTGGCCATGTGACCTACTCGAAGGATCTTTCCCTTCAACTCCTCTATGCCCCCTCCCACAAGAATGTGGAATCGATCCTTCATGAAAATCCTGACTCTCTCGGCGTCTACGCCAGGAGGAACGGCTATTGCTGAAACGGCTTTGGACGCTTCTTCGTCATTCTTTACGAAGGTCTTCAGATCGAGGCACAACGCGCCTTCACGCATAGCCGTTGCTGCTCGGCGGTGGCGCTCGTAGACTTGTCGCAGCCCCTCACTCAGAATACTTCTCACAGACTCCCGGAGCGCCAGAACCAGTGGTGTTGACTCCGTGGTGGGGTGAGGGTGCCAGGCGCCCCATTTCTCTTGGAAGTGCTTCCAGGTCAGCAGGCTTACTGCCCAACCGTGTGGCTTTGAGGAACGGTGCTCAACGTAATCCCACGCCTTACGTGAGACAGTGAGCATGCATAGGCCGGGGGGCGCACCCAAGCCCTTCTGTGAGGCGGACGCGCAGAGATCGACGCCCCAACGGTCCACATCCACTTCCGATGTGCCGAGGGAGGAGATGGTATCCGCTACCATCAACGCATCGTGGCTTTGAGCGACGGCCGCTATCTCCTTCAGCGGGTTGAGCACACCGGTCGAGGTTTCACTGTGAACTAGGAAGACGGCCTTGGCCTCAGGGTTCCTTCGCAATTCCCTGTCAACTGCGTGAGGGTCGATGGCTTGACCCAGAGGGGCGTTCACCTCGACTGGGCGGGCGCCGTATGCTTCTAGCATGGTTGAAAAGCGCTGGCCGAAGAAACCGTTGATGCAGCACAACACCGGCAAATCCTTCTCGACGACATTGGCAACGGCCATCTCCATCGCAAAGCTCCCTGGGCCTGTGTGTAGGATGGCTTGTTCTTTGGAGCCCATTAACTGACCGAGCATTGTGCACGTCTCGTTGTAGATCTTGACCCACTCCGGTCCGTAGTGCACCGT
>JBGVSY010000034.1:0-44353 GCA_041862235.1 Nitrososphaeria archaeon
CGGCGTCATAGTCCTCACGTTGTCTCCTCCAGAAGTAGAACCAGCTATCGTCGATCGATCCATTGCCGCCGTCTTTCTGGTTGCGTTGGCAATAGCAGTCGGGGCGGCGATCTATCTCGCAAGATCCAGTGCAGAAAGACCAGAGAGTAGCGAAGCCACCAGCGGCTCAGCTCAAGCATCGATTCATCCGCGATTCTCGGACAAAGACTAAATACGCACGGAACCCCGCTCTGATTACAGGCGGGGGTTGCCAAGCCTGGTCAACGGCGTAGGGCTTAGGACCCTATCCTGTAGAGGAGTTCACAGAAAGGTTCGTGGGTTCAAATCCCACCCCCCGCACTTGTCGCCAAAACCTCAATCAGCTCATCGATCGATTTATTAACCATCAACCAGACCTATACACATCAAGTCTGGTGAGACGATGACAAAAGTCATTGAGGCAGAGGCCCTCACCAAAATATACAACAGAAAAATCAGAGCCGTCGACGGCATAACGTTTGACGTAGACGAAGGAACGCTTTTCGGTTTCCTTGGCCCAAACGGCGCAGGCAAGACGACTACAATAAAGATCCTCACTACCCTTGCGTCGATAACAAGCGGCAGGGCCTCTGTTCTGGGGTATGACGTCAGCAAAAACCCTCAAATGGTCAGGGAGTCGATCGGAATTGTCCCCCAAGACCTCACAATCGACAATGAACTGAAGGGCATAGAGAACTTAATGCTTGCAGCCAAACTCTACCACGTCCCAAACAGCGTCGCCAAAGAACGCGCCAAAGAACTACTCGAGTTGGTCGAAATTCAAGACTCCGCACAGAGGCTTGTCTCGACATATTCTGGCGGGATGAGGAAGAGACTCGAGCTGATCGTCGGCCTCATACACGAGCCCAAATTGCTCTTCATGGATGAGCCGACTCTTGGGCTCGACGTAAACACAAGGAAAGTCATCTGGGATTACATTAGGACGCTGAACAAGGAGAAGGATGTGACAATATTTCTCACCACGCACTACCTCGAGGAGGCAGATGCCCTCTGCGACATGACTGTAATCATAGATCGCGGAAAGATAAGGGCTCAAGGCTCTCCTCAAGAACTCAAAGAAATTATCGGAGGAGAGATACTCGCGATCGAATTAAGCGTTGAAAAAGACTTGACAGATTTCTTCAGCTCTGTAGATGGGGTCAAGAATGTCGAGAGGACCGGGGTCAACTATGCAATAAGACTGGTCGAAGCACCGGATGTTATACCAACAATAATTGAGGGCATATACGCCAAGGGCGCCAAGATCAAAACCATATCGTGCTCAAAGCCTAGCCTCGATCAGGTCTTCCTGGAGGTAACCGGCAAAGAACTCGGAGAGGAAGAGACCGCTCAAGCCGCAATGAGACGGGCGGATATTCTCCAGAGGAGGGGCTAGCGTTGTTGTCCGAGGCTGTAGCACTCACGGTTCGGGAACTAAAGAAATGGTTGAGGACACCCGCATCAGTTTTTATCGCTCTCTTTCAACCGTTAGTTTGGCTTGCGTTATTCGGAAGCGCCTTCAACCCGACAAGCCTCATCCCTACATCACTAGGTCCGATAAATCTAACCCCCGACATGTTGGAACAGATTCGACAATCCATTCTGAAAGACACGTTCGGAAACGTACCAAACTACATAACATACCTCACGGCGGGAATACTCTGCCTTCAACTACTCTTCAACTCCGCATTCAGCGGCGGCTCCCTAGTGCTCGATCGCCGCTTCGGCTTCCTGAACAAGCTTTTGGCATCTCCGATATCGAGGTCATCGATTTTCCTGTCAAGGGTCTTTGCCAGCATAGTGAAAGGCTTGATCCAATCAATGGTAATATTTTTTATAGCGCTATTCATCCCAGACGGCCTGAGGCTCGCTTCGAATTTCGGCGTAGCAGGCTTTCTGCTCGTATTCCTCACGCTCTTCTTACTGTCACTGGGATTCTCAAGTCTCTTCACAGCCATCGCCATAAGAATGACAAAATGGGAGACTCTGGTGGCCGTCGTGAATCTACTCAACCTTCCACTACTGTTCTCGAGCAGCGCACTCCTTCCAATCACATCAATGCCAGACTGGCTTCAAGCAGTAGCCAGAGTAAACCCGATATCAAAAGCAGCCGACGCCGTGAGAACCCTCACGGTACAAGGAGCCGCCAACCTTTCAGCAATGACAATGGACCTAACCTATCTATTTGTTTTTGCCGCAATCCTAACCATAATCGGCCATGTCGCCTCAAAAACCGCGCTGAAAGCTGAATAGCGTGCTATGGTATTTCAAAAAAGAAAAATGAGCCAGGCTGAATGAAATCTCAGTGAACCGACAATCAGAGCAGAAGCGAATTCAGTCTTCACGAACACATAAAAAATGAATGGTGGTTTTCATCGAAGACTGTTTCTAGGTCAATCGATGAAAGCCACCTTCAATGGCAGATAAATACAGCGCTCACGAGCCCTCACAAATGATCCTGCTGTGCTCGCTAATATCTTCTCGATCTACGTTTCGCAAAGCAGTCTTGGCAGTAAACGGGGCGGTCTTCTGTTGGTTTGAATGGTACTTCACATTCTTTCCCACATTCAGAGCAGACGGCCTTGTGCATCTCTCTGGGACCACGGTCGTAACTGCGCGTTCCTCTGTAGCTCATCTTCTCACCTCTCTTCTCTTGGATATGCTCAGAATGCCCGTGAGGGTATCCCGGCATACCTACCTTAGGGGGAAAATGCTTGCTTTTAAGCCTATGCCTTCACTGGATCGATCAACCCATGGCGATTACCCCTGGTTCGGCACTCTGCGGGCGAATGAGTCATTGGTTGTATTTCTGATATCTATCGATTTTTGGAAGCCTCCTGCAGTCCTATAAGGCTGTATTTCTCTCGCGCGCAGGTGTAAGATTTTTGTATCAGATGTGGAGAGAAGGCAACACCTTGAGACGTGTTTTTCTGGTATCCGTGGTCGTGGTGATAGCAGCACTGACCGCTGCATATTTCTTCGATCGAACGAACAGCTAACAAAATTTTAAATCCATCAATACGATAAACATCGAACGAACGAGCAGAATGGTGGCGTAAATGAAGCTTGACTTAAAAGGCTACTACAAGTTACTGGTTCGACCGACAGCGGTCATATCCACAAGCTCACCGAATGGAGTCTCCAATGCAGCACCCTTCAGCTGGAACTCACCCATTGCCATAAAACCAGTTCCCCTCTTCGGCTTCTCCTCAAACGTGAACCATGACACATGGCGAAATATAAAAGAAAACGGAGAATTCGTCGTCAACCTGGTTGGAGAGGACTTCGGCCCACTCATGGAGGTAATGGAAAGTGACTTCCCCTACGAGGTCAGCGAGATTAAGAAATGTGGATTGACGGAAATTAAGTCCAACCATGTTAAGCCACCGCGTATCCAAGAAGCCTTCGGCTGGCTGGAATGCAGAATGACCCAATACGTGTCTCTCTCCGAAAGAAATGTCTGGATAATAGGCGAAGTTTTGGAGGCCGAGGTAAAGGACGAGGCTTTCGACGACGTTGTCGACGTAGAGAAGGTGAAGCCACTGAACCACATATGGGGTGAAGCCTTCGTAACCGAAATGAGAATAACCAGGTTCAAGAGAGCCTAGAGCGCTCTCCATCGATCGACTTAAATGACACGCAGACCAAATCTCAATACAGCAAAGTGCTCCCTATGTCAAGCGTTGAACTGCAGGGATTGACAAAGCGGTTTGGAACACTGATGGCTGTAGACCACCTAAGCCTCGAAGTTGAGGAAGGCGAAGTCTTTGGTCTCTTAGGTCCAAACGGCGCGGGGAAAACGACGACGGTTCGCATGTTAGCGTGCCTCATTTCACCTTCAGATGGGTCAGCCAAGGTGGGCGGGTACGATGTCGTCAAAGAATCACTTAGAGTCAGGGAGATAGTTGGCATACTCACCGAGAATCCAAGCCTCTATGAAAGACTGACAGCCTACGAGAACATGGATTTCTTCGCGGAAGCCTATGGACTCTCGGATGCTCATGAAAAACAAAGCAGGATTAGAGAGCTGCTTGATTTCTTCGAGCTCTGGGAGCGAAGAACCGACAAAGTAGCAACGTTTTCAAAAGGTATGAAGCAGAAGCTTGCAATTGCGCGTGCGCTCGTCCACAAACCTCCCATCTTGTTCTTGGACGAGCCAACCGCCGGCCTTGATCCCGAGTCGTCAAAGGGGATCAGAGACCTCATCGAAGGGCTTAGCCAACATGAGAAGCATACCGTTCTACTCTGTACACACCGCCTTGAAGACGCAGAGAAACTGTGCAACAGAGTGATGATCATAAACAAGGGCAAGAGCATTGTTGTAGGGTCCCCAGAAGAGCTTAGGGACAGAATAGCAGGTCAGCCCACTCTCGAAGTTGCTTTAAGGAGATTGGATCAAAACATAATTGGAGCGCTGGAAGGGGTCAAACAGGTTAAGGAAATCAGTATGGATCATAAGTCGTCAAGACTCCTTGTGAGTGTGAATGACCCGACATCAGCAACTCCTGAAATAGTTAAAAGAATCGTTCATGCTGGTGGCTTGATTCTCTCCGTGAAGGTTCTTCGGCCGTCCCTAGAAGAAGCCTACCTGAAGCTGGTAAAGGAGGAACAGGCGTGAGAACCCAAAAAGTCATGCTGGTCTTCAGGAAGGATTGGCGTGAAGTCGGGAGAAACTGGCATGTCATCCTGCCGATAGTCGTTGTACCGCTCATGATTTCCACGATACTCCCGATACTTGTTGTGGCAATCCCAAGTCTAGCAGCCATGCCTGGGACGGCATTGGGAGGCCTTGAGTCGATGATAAGGAACCTACCCAGCCACATGAGAGACGAAATCATAGGAATGACTGATCAGCAGGTCTTACTCTATGTAATGTCGTTGTATTTCTTCGCCCCGTTCTTTCTAATAATTCCTCTCATGGCGTCGAGTGTAATAGCGTCAGACAGCTTCGCTGGGGAGAAGGAACGGAAAACAATCGAAGCCCTCCTGGCAACGCCCATATCTGACAGCGAGCTATTCCTTGGAAAAATCCTGGTATCCTTCATTCCATCCATGGCAATTACACTGGTCTCCTTCCTACTCTATTCATTGGTTGTGAATGTCTCTTCGTTCATGATACTCAACGGTAGACTACTGCTTCCGAACCTAGTTTGGATTATGCTGATCTTCGGGCTTGCTCCAACAGTAGCGCTCGCAAGCATCGGCCTAACGGTTATGATCTCAGCCAAAGTCAAGGGTTTCAGGGAGGCTCAACAGATCAGTGTTGTTCTGTTGGTCCCTATTCTAGTACTAGTATTTGGACAAGCCTTTGGAGCCATTATCCTTGGACCCACCGTGGCCGCTGCGTTAATAGGAGTTTTCGCTGTCATCGACCTCCTGGTATTCAGGGTTGGAGTCAAGCTATTTGGAAGGGAAAAGATCTTATCAAAATTAGTTTGACGAAGCGATACGCCGAGAAACTTGCTTGATTGAGCTAGAGCTTAAGTATGCTGGCGGCATTCACTCAATCGAGAGTCGCTGGGAGTCTGACACTTGATGGACTACTACGTCTACATGATTCTCTGTGAAGATGACAGCTACTACACAGGACACGCTCGGGACGTCTGGTCTCGCTTCAACGAACACCTGCGGGGAACCGGAGCCAGGTATACCAAGATACATAAACCTCAGAAACTGGTCTATGCGGAGAGGTTCAGCAGTCGCGGAGAGGCGATAAGAAGAGAAAGGGAGATCAAGAGGCTGAGCCGCAGCGAGAAAAAGAGGCTGGTAACGTCATCAAGCCGGCAGGCAAAGAAAGCTGGAGTGAACAGATAGGAAGAGCCACAGATCGATGTTCTCCTACCCACGACGATCGATCAACCGACGCAAAAACGATCGGAAGCATTTCTCCTACTTCGTCTAGATGGGAAAAAGGCTTTTAGGAGCCCTCTCTCAGGCCACGGAAAGCCGGGTGTTCTTCATGACAATAGCGAGCAAGCAGGCGTTGACATGGAAGTCACTCTCCCCAGACTTCGTGAAACGATTGAGGGAGGCTGGGTTCGAGAACATCTCAACCTGCATGCAGTGTGGAACCTGCACCTCCTCCTGCCCATCCGGCAGAAGAACCGCCATGAGGACGAGGCTGCTGATCAGACGAAGTCTTCTGGGAGATGAAGGAGTCTTGGAGGGCGACGACATATGGCTGTGCACCACGTGCTACAACTGCTTGGAGAGATGCCCCAGGGACATCAAGGTGACGGACGCCATAATACTCCTGAGAAACCTGGCTGCCCAGCGAGGTCACATGCTTCCAGCACATAAGAGGGTGACTGAGATCCTCTCGAAAACAGGGCATGCGGTTCCAATAAACGAAGAAAATAGTAAGAAACGCGCGCAGCTGATGCTCCCCGAGCTGCCCCCAACCGTTCACTCTCATCCCGACTCACTTGAAGAGGTGAAGAAGCTTCTAACCTTAACAGGCTTCGACAAGCTGGTGGCCGAGAAGAAATGAAGTACTCACTCTACCTTGGCTGCGTCATCCCCAACAGGTATCCAGGGATCGAGGCGTCCACTCGAAAGGCTCTCGGCAACCTCGGCGTCGAGCTGATGGACATGAACGGCGCCTCCTGCTGCCCCGCTCCGGGAGTGATCAGGGCCTTCAACATGGATGCCTGGCTTGCCCTCGCCGCCAGGAACCTCTCCATAGCCGAGGGCCTAGGAGCCGACGTCCTGACTCTCTGCAACGGCTGCTTCGCCACCCTGGCAGAAGCCAACAACATTCTCAAGAACGATCCGAAGGCAGCCGAAAGGGTGAGCGACAATCTCGCTGAGGTGGGTCGAAGCTACAAGGGGGAGATTGAGGTCTACCATATAGCCGAGGTTCTCTACAAAGAGATCGGCCTCGAGAAAATCAAGGAATCGATCGAGAAGGAGCTGCCTCTGAGGCTGGCCCTACACTACGGCTGCCATCTGATGAAGCCGTCTCAAACAAGGAGGTGGGGCGTTGTCCAAAGGCCCACGTTCTTAGAAGAGCTCGTTGAGGCCCTAGGCGCGACAAGCGTGGAGTACAAGGACAAGATGATGTGCTGCGGTGCCGGTGGTGCCTTGCGTTCAGGGTTTCCAGATGTCGCCCTCGACTTCACAGTTGAGAAGCTGGAGAACATCCAGCGTGTGGGCGTTGACGCCATAGTCAACGTCTGCCCATTCTGTCATCTGCAGTTTGACCAAGGGCAGGTCGAGATAGAGTCAAAACTTGGCAAGAAGTTCGAAATACCAGTCGTCTACTACACCCAGCTTCTGGGTCTGGCACAGGGTTTCCCACCTGAAGAGCTTGGTTTATACATGAACAAGATGTCACCGACCTATCTCGACAAGCTCAAAGACGCTTGGACAACCGACCAAGGGATTCCGGCTGCAGAAAGCAGCTAGAGGACCGCAGCTTCCCAACCGGTTCAATCCCATTCAGAATCGATCGATCAAGCTTGGAACGTGGCCAAGCCGTTATGCATGAATATCGGAATCACTATGACCTGGACGCGGTTTCCTCTTTAGACGAGTGCCGCAAGCCAGGCACACGTCGCTTTCAACATTTTCGTAAGTTCTGAAGCACCCAGGACAGTACCAGATCCAAGAGAGCTGTCTTCTTATTCCAGGAAGCGCGGCTCCCGTCGAAGAAAGACGGAGTTTGGTCGCCACATTCTGCATAGAGTAGTCATCCGACACGACAACAGGCCGGAAGCCCTTCCTCCGTTCATCCAGCGCCAGAGCTATCACGTCAAGATCAGCCCCCGATAACTTCTTCAGGTCACCTGTCACCCTCGCAGCTTCCATCGACTTCCTCAGGCTTGCCCCGTCGGGTCTGAGAACCTTGATCACCTGCTGCTCCACCATGTTTCTCACCCTAGCGTGCAACACACCTCGACCCAACACTTCATCCAGGACCGTCTGGCTAGTCACACACCTCGCGCCGGCAAATTCGGTGAACCCCTGGATGAACGCCGACGAGTCAAGCACGTAGCTCTTCTCGGACCCGATCGATCGATCCTCGCGCCACAATTCCCTTTCGACCTCAGATGACCTCGAATTCTCTCACCCAACTTTCCGCTGCGTCTGTAGCGGGAGTACAAGAAGCAGTCGACCCAGGCATCTTTTGCCCCAGGATTATCTCAGCCCAATCAATGAGCTATAAGAATTTCAAAAATCAGCTTCAATCGATCTTAAATACGAGCGATCCACACACGATTCTCGAACAGCCATGAGCAAGCCGGCCTCCGTTGGATCCTTGAGGGTCGGGCAAAACATCATCATCGACGGTGAGCCATGCAAGATTGTCGAGCTCGAGAAATCGAAGCCAGGAAAACACGGCTCGGCCAAGGCTCGGCTCGTAGCGATGGGAATCTTCGACAACCAGAAGAGAAGCATGATATCGCCCGTCGACGCAAGAGTTGACGTACCAATGATCGACAAGAGGAGCGGCCAAGTGATCTCTACAGGCGATGCCATGAGCATAATGGACAGTGAGAACTACGAGATGTTGGAGGTTCCCCTTCCATCCGACGAGGAGATTAGGCGAAAGATCGAGCCTGGCGTGACCGTTGAATACTGGAAAATCATGAATAGGTTCATGATAGTGAACGTGAAACGCTAGTGGACTTCCTCGCGGCATAGGAGTTTTCGCGATCTACTTCTCGACGAGACGAGCCTTCAATATCTCAAGGCTTCCACGGCCGTGTTTCCATGTTTTTTGCGACTCGACTATCTCTATCCTCTTGCTGAAGAGGGGCCCATCCAACACGAAGGTCTCGGCTTCGCCTCCCTCAAAGACAATGTTGACTCTGTACTTCAAGTTCAGCTCTTTCAACTCCTCAACCGCTTTGAGGTCTATCTGACGCCCCAGCCAGCTTTCATCCAGTCCCTCCGCCGATACACCCGTTATGATCGTTGCAAAACCAAGGCGAACGGTCTCTCTGAGAAGCGACTCCGGATCCTCTTTCCAGAGGGGAGAAAAACACTCCAGATCAGTGGCACAGCATATCTTCTCCACCCTGGATCTCTGATAGTTGCTTGCAATTGCCCCTATGAACACGCCTTCGATTCCATGCTGGATCTTGGCTTCGACAAGTGCCTCCTTGAGGTCTTCTAACTCCTCTTCTTTTGAGCCGGCGGTCCTCTTCGTCAGTAGCGGTAGACCCATGGCTCCAGCCTGTAGGGCCGTGTGCCCGGCGTTGGGGTAGTGAAACATGTAGCTCTCGGCGCTCTGAGGGATCACGGTCACCAAGCAGCGAACAACATGACCTCCCTGCATTGCACGGTATGCGGCCAGGTTGCTGTCCTTTCCACCTGAGTAGAGAACAGCTACGTCCATCCCGCCTTCACACAAAATTTCCTCGAGGACTTAAACCGATTCCTCTGACAGCTATTTAAGCACTCGAACACATTCTAGTCATCGACAAAATCTTTGAAAGTTTTTCAGCAAGGCTTCTCGAGATTAGATGAAGCCCCGTGAGCAGCCTTGAGTCACTGAGCAACGCGATAAGGAACGCCATAAACAAACTGATCGGCGCGCCCGTGGTGGACAGGAAAGCAGTTGAGGAGCTGGTTAAGGGCCTTCAGAGGGCGCTGCTCATAGCCGACGTAAATGCTGAGCTCGTGCTGAAGATCTCCGAGAACATTAGGGAGAAGGCGTTAAGGACCAAGACCCCTCCAGGCATATCGAAGAAGGATCAGGTCGTCAAGATAGTCTACGAAGAACTCGTGAGACTGCTGGGTGAGAAGCAGGAAGAGCTGAAGATCCCCAAGAAACCGTACTTGATCATGGTGGTAGGTATCCAGGGATCCGGCAAGTGCGTCGCCGGAGACACAGCAATACCGTTGACTGACGGAACGATCTCCTCGGCCCGACACCTGTACGAAGAGGCTCGTGCTCTAAGGAGCGAGCAGAAGACTGATGACGGATACTTCATTGACGCTAAGGGCCTCAACCTCAAGGTATACTCCATCGACACCGAGACGCTCAAGATTGAAGAAAGAGAGGTATCAAGAATCTGGAGGCTAGAATCTCCTCCCCTCTTGGTGAAAGCTCACATGGGTTTTGGCAAGTCCAGAAGCATAGTCACCACACCGGAGCACCCCTTCTATAGCATAAGCCAAGATGAGATAGTTCAGGTCCCTGCCGCCTATCTTAGGACAGGGATGTACGTCATGGTCCCTCGTCGACCGATAGGTCGGTCCATCGTCCTGTCCAAGCCAGTCTTGCGCAGGAAGACAGGAACAACCATCGCTGTTCAAGCCTCTACAGCATCTACATCCCAAGTTCTGCTCACGGCAGCTCACTTCACCCATCGGGCGGTAGAGAAACCCCTGGAGCTTGCGGGTCGATCAGACATATCGTGGGAAAGGGTGGCGGGGGTGCAGCTGATCACCTCACCAGAACCTTTTGTCTATGACTTGACCGTGCCCAAGAATCACAACTTCGTCACAGAGGTCGCCGTGGTCCACAACACAACAACGGTCGCAAAGCTCGGCAACTATCTTCAGAAAAATGGTCACAAGACAGGCGTGGTCTGCACCGACACGTTTCGACCCGCCGCCTACACTCAGCTAAAGCAGCTACTGGCTGGGACGAGCATAACTGCTCACGGTGAACCCGACTCCAACGACGCGGTGAAGATCGCTCGGAACGGCCTCAAGGCTATGCGCAAGCAGGGCCGAGATGTCATCGTTGTCGACACCGCCGGCAGGCACAAGGACCAAGAATCATTGATGAAGGAGATGAAGCAGCTGGAGAGAGAACTGAAGCCAAACGAGGTCATCTTGGTGCTCGACGGCGGAATAGGTCAACAGGCAGGTCCGCAGGCAGCAGCGTTTCACAAGGCAACACGAGTCGGCTCGATCATAGTCACCAAGCTCGACACCTCAGCGCGAGGCGGGGGAGCTATCTCCGCGGTTGCCTCCACAGGAGCCAAGATCCGCTTCATGGGAGTCGGCGAAAGGATCGATGATCTCGAGACCTTCGTCCCTTCGAGGTTTGTAGGCCGCCTGCTGGGAATGGGGGACCTTGAGGGCCTCTTGGAGAGGGTCAGGTTAGCAGAGCTGGAGCTCTCCAAGGAGACCGCTCAAGCAATCATGACGGGCGACTTCACGCTAGAGGACATGGTATCTCAGTTCAAGGAGATGCGAAAGCTGGGGCCCCTCAGAAAGATAGTCAGCAAGCTTCCCATTCCCGGCCTCCCAAACATACCGTCCAACCAGATGGACAAGGCTGAGGAACAGCTCGGAAAATGGGTGGTTATAGTCCAGTCCATGACGCCCGAGGAGAAGAGGAAGCCTAGAACCATAAACTCCTCGAGGGCAAGAAGGATAGCGCGAGGGTCAGGGGTCACGGAGAAGGACATCAAGAACCTGCTCAAGCAGTACAACATGGCTCGGAGACTGATGAAGGCCTGGAGAAGAAAGCCGGGGATTCTGCCCAAGAGGGTGCGGGGTTGAGGCAAGCCAGAGAGGCTGACCAATCTTCCTCCGAGACGAGGGAATGGGTAGACGTGGACTTCACGGTAATGCAGACCGCCCGGGCAATGCTGTCAAAGCAACCCTTCTGCGACCGTTGCCTCGGCCGACAGTTTGCGGCCCTGCTCTCCGGCACCGGGAACGAGGAGCGGGGAAGGGCGGTCAAAAACGTCCTCGGGATGGAAGCCCACCGCCTACTCTCCAAAGATCAAGACACAGCCCTATCGCTTCTGAGGGACCTGGCTGCTCACGGAGGGTCCAGCACGACGAAGGCCCTGCTGAGCCAGCTCGGAGTCGAGGTTGATGAACCGTCGACATGCTACATATGCGGAGGCACACTCACCGACGAAAACCTGGATCAGATAGCTAGAGCCTCTGCAGGTGAGCTGAAGACCTACGAATTCAGCTCCTTTCTCGTGGGGAGCAAGGTTCCCCTCCCCGTCAGGGAGAAGGAGGACAAGATTCGAGCTGAGTTCGGCGTGACAACAGGAGAAGACATCAAGAGAGACATCAACAGAGAAGTCGGGAAGAGGATCTCCGACATTGCAGGTGTCGAGGCAGCTTTTCATAACCCTGACGTAACCGTCACCGTTGACTTGTTCGCCCAGAAGCACATGGTTGAGAGCAACCCCCTTTTCATCGGGGGCCGCTACAGAAAGCTCTCACGGAATCTACCTCAATCCGTCTGGATCTGCCCCCGCTGCCGCGGGAGAGGATGCGACGACTGTAGCGGCACCGGACGGAAGTACCCCGAATCCATCAGCGAGATGATCGGGCTCCCGTCGGTGGCCCACTTCAAAGCCTCAGACTTCAAATTCCATGCTGCAGGAAGAGAGGATGTGGATGTCGCTATGCTCGGCTCCGGGAGACCATTTGTTCTAGAACTGAAGAGCCCTCTGAAGAGACGTGGAGACTTCGGTGAGCTTGAGAAGGAAATCAACACAGAAGCAGTTGATCGAGTAGAGGTTCTCGACCTGTGCTACTCATCCAGAAGAGAAGCAAGAGCCCTGAAGGCTCGGTCACCAGCATCGACGAAGACCTACCTAGCTAGAGTTGCCTTCGACTCCAACTTAGATCAATCGAAATTGGATGAGCTGGAGGCCTCGTTCAGCAACGTTGTCGTCGAACAGAAAACTCCTTCTCGTGTACTCGGGAGGAGAAGCGATAGAACTAGGAGAAAAAGGCTCTACGAACTCTCAGCAAAAAAGATCGATGAAAAAATAGCTGAGTTGACGATGAAGGCTCAGGGAGGCCTCTACATAAAGGAGCTGATAACGGGAGACAACGGAAGGACAACCCCCAGCATCTGTCAGGCACTTGACTCCATAGCATTGAAGATCGACCTGACTGTTCTGGAGGTGGATCGGTGAGAGACCTAGTCAGAAAGGGGAAGCTAGTAGATCACGATGCAGGCTACCTTCAGGGAGAACCAGAGAAAGCCGAATTTGTCCAGGGTGCTTCCGAAAAACTTATGAGAGCACGAGCCGTCGATCGACTCGGATCAACTTGACGAGACTCGGAGGAAGGTTCCTAGATGACTAGCTCGAAGGGTTACCGCCGACACTCCAGGAAGCTCCTTACCAAAAAGTCAGGGTCGAGAAGCGCGCCGAGACCTGACATAAGGCTTCGAAAATACTCGCTAGGAGAGAGGGTAGTGGTTGTCGTCGAGCCTGGAACGCATAAGGGAATGCCCCATAGAAGATATCAAGGGAAGGTGGGTACGATCGCGGAAAAGCGGGGCAGATCCTACGTGGTGGAGATAAAAGTCGGCTCGACGATAAAGAAGATAATAGCCAGGCCCCAACACCTCAAGTTGCTGTAGTGGAGAGGGTCGCTTGCCGAGAAAGGTACTCTCAACCAGGCAGGTAGGTCTTTCCGAGGCCAAGAAAACTCTCGGTGACAGAGAAAGCCATTTAGACACGCTCCAGCTACGCACACTGGAGTACACGCGCAAGTTCGCAAAGCTACCTCCCGAAAGCGCGAAGAAGTTGATCAATGATTTGATGGAGAAATATGAGCTCTTGGAAGAGGAGGCTATTCAGGTAGTTGACATCTGCCCGCGCACAGTGGACGAGCTCAGGACAGTCCTCAGCGGGTACAGGAGGATGGTATCATTCCTTCTCTTCTCCGAAGACAAGATGGCGGGGATAGTGAGTCTAGTCCAAAAAGCTCAAGAGTCCGCACAGACAGAATGATCGAGCAAGCTTGCCTTGTGACATGTACCCAGTGCAAGGAGCGAGATGTTCATGTATGGAAGACCAAAGAGGTATGAAGAGTTTGGCATGGTGCTAGACATCTTCCTCGAAGATCGGCGGCGAGGAAGGGGATCCATAGCCAGAGGAGAGGATATGGCTCAAATAGTCGGGGAAGACTTCTTCACACTCCTCGAGGTGGCGGTCCCACATGAGAGTAGGCCCAAGGTGAGGTCGAGAATATACGTAGGGAAGGACGGGCCCCGACAAGTCTTGAGGATCATAAGGAGGGTGGGGTACGGATCCCTCACCGGTTCCGCGAAGGCTGAGCTTGAGCCCGCTATCAGGACTATCGTGGAGTCCAACGAGAAACGTTTCACCGAGTTCTTCAACACGGCGACCCCTGTCACCCCAAGGCTCCATGCAATAGAGCTCATCCCCGGGATAGGCAAGAAGTATCTCTACAAGATCTTGGAGGAAAGGGAGGTCAACCCATTCAAAGACCTCAACGATGTTAAGCAGAGGATTGGAATCCCAGATCCCGTCAGGGCGCTTGTCAAGAGAATTCTGACGGAGCTATCCTCACCAGAAGAGAAATACTATCTCTTCGCCCGGGAGCCCTACAGCCCAGAGGAACGACGTCCAGCGACTTGGAAGTAGGTGCCCGCTCGATCATCGTCTAAATGTTTATAACGGCCTCCTTCGTCGCCGCGACGAAAAGAGATTCACGGGGCGACGCGCATGAAAGCCAAGAACTATCGAAGAACAACGGGCCAGGTCTATACAAGGGATGAGTACATTCGCAGCGTCCCGGACTCACACGTCAAAAAGTACACGATGGGAACGTACAGAGATGACTACACACACATAGTTAACCTCCTCTCGAAAATGACCCTCCAGATCCGAGACATGGCGTTGGAATCGGCGCGCATAACGGCGGGAAAGACCTTGACCGCAAAACTTGAGGACAGGTACTTCCTGGAGCTGAAATCCCATCCCCACAACGTGCTCCGGGAGAACAAGATGCTCTTTGGAGCTCACGCCGACAGGATGCAGGAAGGCATGAGAAGAGCCTTCGGGAAAGCCGTGGGCAGGGCGGCCCGAGTCCAAGCCGAACAACCGGTGCTCTCGGTACAAGTGTACGAGGACGGAGTCGACGTGGCCAAGGAGGCGCTCACCCTGGCCTCCAAGAAGCTTCCCAAGTCCTATTCGGTTAGGATCACTTCAATCGCTGCCTAGGCCCACGCCGGCTGAAGGACACCTTCCTTTGACTGTCACCCGCCCGCCGAAAGAATATAAGTGTGTTTTTGGCGCAGACCTGCGAAGTTGGTGGATGCAGATTGTCGACCGACAGAAACAAGCGTTTCGTTCTCTGGTTCGAGGAGACCTCAAAGAACGACACCTCGATAGTGGGAGGCAAAGCGGCGAACCTGGGCGAGATGATCAGCGCCGGGATACCGGTTCCACCGGGTTTCACGATCACAGCTACCGCCTACAGGTACTTCATCCAGAAAACGGGGATTGAAGAGAAGATCAGACAGGTACTCGAAGGCGTAGACTACAACGATCAGGTTCAGCTGACCGAGAAGGCAGGGGAAATCAGGCAGCTCTTCAAGAGCGCTGAGACACCGAGAGATCTTCAGAACGTTACCTACAACGCCTACAACGATCTCTCGGAGAGGTTGAGGACCGTCGACGCTAACGTCGCCGTAAGATCCAGCGCCACCGCGGAGGACCTACCCGGTGCCAGTTTCGCGGGTCAACAAGAGACGTACCTTAACGTCAGGGGTCGCCAGACCTTTCTGGAGAGTGTCAAGAATTGTTGGGGCTCCCTGTTCACCCCTAGGGCTACCTTCTATCGCCACGAGAAGGGGTTCGACCACATGCAGGTCGCCCTTAGCGTGGCTGTCCAGAAGATGGTGAACGCGAAATGCGCTGGAGTCATATTCACCCTCCACCCCACCACGGGCGACAGATCCAAGATAGTGATCGAAGGAAACTGGGGCCTTGGCGAATCTGTGGTGAGTGGCTCAGTCACACCGGACACCTTCGTGATCGACAAGCAGAGCAAGAACGTTCTAGAGCGCAAGATAGCCAAGAAGGTTGTTGAGTATGTGCGTGACCCGAACACCGGAAAAACCATTCACCGCCAAGTCCCCGACGCCAGGCAGGGCGTCGCCTGCCTTACGGACGAAGAGATCGCAAGGCTGACTGAACTTGCAATGCGGATCGAAGAGCACTACGGATCAGCTCAGGACATAGAATGGAGCATCGACAGAGACCTTCCGTTCCCGCAGAACGTCCTTATCGTCCAGTCCAGGCCTGAAACCGTTTGGAGTGTAAAGGAGGAACGGGCTGAAGAGGCTGTCCAGGCGCCTGCACAGCCTACTCCAGTGACAACAGAGAAGAAAGTTGCGGTTAAGGGTCTACCAGCCAGCCCGGGGGCAGCCGCCGGAACAGCCAAGGTCATCCCGGATGCTTCCCAAATAGGCAGAGTGAAGGAGAAGGACATACTCGTAACGAAAATGACCGCCCCAGACTGGGTTCCAGCCATGAGAAAAGCGTCGGCCATAGTCACCGACGAAGGAGGAATGACTTGTCACGCCGCCATAGTGTCTAGGGAGCTCGGGGTACCCTGCATCGTGGGAACAGGGAACGCCACCACCTCAATCAAGGACGGTAACAGCTACACAGTCGACGCGACCACCGGAACAGTATACGAGGGCATAGTCGCGGACCTCGTGCCCACAACGCCGGAGAAGGCCGCGGAAGCGGTGAGGATCATTCAGCCATTCGCCGCGCCCACCACTGGGACAAAGATCTACATGAACCTTGGGATCCCAGAGAAGATACACGACTACGCTGATCTTCCTTTCGACGGGATAGGGCTTATGCGCGTCGAGTTTATCATGGCCAGCTACATAGGGGAGCACCCGAACTACCTCATAGAGATAGGTCAGGAGCAGAAGTTCATCGACAAGATGGCTGAGGGCATGGCGACTGTGGCAAGAGCCATTCAACCCAGACCCGTCGTCGTCAGGTTCAGCGACTTCAAGACAAACGAATACCGAGAACTCAAGGGGGGCGAGAAGTATGAGCCCCAGGAAGGAAACCCGATGATGGGTTGGCGCGGGGTGTCTCGGTACATAAGCAAGGAGTACGAGAAAGCGTTCCGCCTCGAGTGCAGAGCGATGAAGAAGGTTCGAGAAGAGTGGGGGCTCAAGAACGCCTGGGCCATGCTCCCCTTCGTAAGGACCACATGGGAGGTTGACAAATGCCTTCGAATAATGGAGGAGGAAGGACTAGAGAGGGGGCGGGACTTCAAGGTTTGGCTAATGGCAGAAGTCCCGAGCATCATCTTCATGGCAGAGGAGTTCAGCAAAAAATGCGATGGTTTCAGCATTGGCTCGAACGACCTTACTCAACTGATCTTGGGCACCGACAGGGACTCCGCAATCTTGCCTAACATCGACGCAAGATACTTCGACGAGAGAGATCCCGCTGTGAAATCAGCGGTGAGAAGATTGATCGAGATAGCGCACAGGGAGGGAGTAACCTGCAGCATCTGCGGCCAGGGACCATCTGTCTACGAGGAGTTCGCAGCATTCCTAGTTGAATGCGGCATAGACAGCCTGTCCGTGAACCCTGATACAGTTGCCGCCACCCGGCGCTCCATTGCCAGCGTTGAAAGAAAGATGCTACTGAAGCGTTTGACCCAGGGACATCGCCAAGACTAGGTTCGTCAAGCGACCGAATACGAGATCCCCCTGTTCTTGGTACAGCATCTCAGCCCTCTGTGATACTACAAGAATCAGGACCATCTCTACTGATCATCACGTCCTGCCAAGATAAAGCAGGGAAGAGATTAATCCCGGGGGTTTTCTCGGCTTCCCAGAACTAGAAGTGTATCACTTCGACCTTGCTAGTTTGGAGAAGAGGCTCGAGCGGCTACGAGCAAGTAGGGTGCTACTCGAGGCCCCAGACGGACTGAAGCGAACAATGCTCGATCTGGCCGATAAGCTCTCTTCAACGGGAAGAGAAGTCGTGCTCTCCGCAGGGAGATGCCACGGTGGATGCGACGTCGCTTTCGAAGAGGCAAAGACCGTTGAGGCGGACGCCATAGTACACATGGGGCATTCGCGTATGGTGCGTGAGCACCCCATTCCTACAGTATATCTCGAGTGCCGCTACTCTGACCCATCCCCCTTGCTCGTTGCCCTAGAGGAAGCGTTGCCCCTCCTGAAGACTTGCAAATGCATAGGTTTGGGCGTCACCGCTCAGTGGCTAGACTTCACAGACATTGTTCAAGACTTCTTCCGTGAACGAGGTCTCACAATCACCCTCGGCTCGTCTCGCAGAAGGGCAGACAATCGATGCCAGGTGCTTGGCTGCGAATACTCGGCCCTAGAACGAATCAAGGAGAAGGTCGATTGTCTTCTGATAATTGGGAGCGTTTTTCACGGCTTGGGAGCAGCACTATCCACAAACCTAAGGACGATAGCAGTTGAGCCCCACAGCCAGAGGGTCGAGGAAATGAGGCAGCTAAGGGAAACGGTTCTAAGGCAGAGGTACGCCTCCATAACTCGGTTCCAAGAAGCCCATCGCGTAGGGGTTATCGTGAGCACGAAACCAGGTCAGAGAAGACCAAGGCTAGCCACCCACGCAACCTCTCTGCTGAGGCGCCAAGGCAGAGCCGCGTTCCAAGTGACCGCGGACGAAGTGACAGAGTCGGCGCTGGCTGAACTGAGCTTCGACGGATACGTCAACACCGCTTGCCCCCGGGTCAGTATCGAGGACGGCCCTCTTTTCACAGCCCCACTACTCCTGCCGTCAGAACTCCTCATATCTCTCGGATTTCTGCCATGGGAAGAATTGATAAACAAGGGGCTTCTGCTGGATATGAGCCTGAGAGAGATGGCTTTAGAGTGACAGAAAGGGAAACGCCACGCTTCGTTGTTCCTGGAGAGAAGATCGGGGTTATCGAGGAGTACATCGCTAGCTCCGGCACAGTCGAGTACGAGAACGGCGAGATAGGCTCTCGCACCCTGGGTAGGCTTTCAATTGACCACAAGACAAAGGAAGCCAGGGTTGAACCAGCGAAACCCCTAGACTCCATTGAGCCCGGGGACGAGGTGCTCTGTGAGGTAGAGAACGTTCAAAACAAGCTTGCCGTCGTCCGCATCCTGTCCGCCAAAGGCTCGCCTCTTAGAAACCCACGTTCTGCCGTGATAATCATGTCTTCCACAAGAGGATACGGCTTCTCCTCGTCCCTCGGCATCGGGGATCTAGTTTTCGCCAGAGTCATATCGGTGTCAGAAGGAAAGATAGATCTCTCGACCAGGCCTCCCAACTGTGGAGCGGTGCTGGCCTTCTGTGAATTCTGCGGTGCACTTCTCAAAAGAGCCGGGAATGCGCTAAGGTGCACTCGCTGTGGAGAAATCCAGAGGAGGAAAACCGTGAAGAACTACGGAAACACAGCTAGGGCGGCTCAGTGGCTAGGACTAGCCGCTTCAAAGAGATCACCCACCTCTGAACAGTCAACCCAGAGACACTAAGCGTATTACTTATGTAGAAGTGCCCGGCGTCCAGCACCGGAATTTAATGGCTGAGATCGAAGAGGATAGGATCGAAGGGGAAACGGCCCAGCCCGCTTCTATCCTCCATGGAAAGATGAGGCTTCGCGTGGTGAAAGAAGAGCCACGCTATCTCGATGTCGAGGTAAGGGGAGAGGATCCCGCGCTTCTGGGCGCCCTGAGCGAAGCTCTACGCAAACATGAAGACGTGGAGTACGCCGGCTACCGTGTGGATCATCCTCTCAAAGAGATCATGCATTTGATTCTGAAAACCAAGGACAAATCAGCCAACCCAAGAAGCATGTTGAGGAGGTCCCTGAAAGACCTAGGGCTCCTGGCAGGGGAGCTCCAGGCCGTTGGAGATGAGCTGGAGAAAGGAGGTGGGTGAAAATTGGATTTTTGTCCCCGCTGCGGCAAACGTCTCGTGCCACAGAAGAGAGAAAGCGGCGCATTCATCGTTTGCAGAAGATGTGGCTACGAGAAGTCCGCTGAAGGCCCCATCAGGTTGGTCCGAAAGCTTGTCCACCGGCCAAAGGAAGACGTCATAGTTGTGGACAGCAAGCAGGAGAGCAAACTTCTCCCAAAAACAACCGGAGTTGAATGCCCAGCCTGCGGGAACTCAGAGGCGTTGTGGTGGACCGTCCAGACTAGGAGTGCAGATGAGGGGTCGACCCAGTTCTTTCGATGCACCAAGTGTGGCCACACTTGGAGAGAATATGGATAGATCTACAGTAGTATCAAGGCTTCCTTCATCGTTGCAGGTGGTAAAGACAGCTTCTCCCAGCTCTCCTTGGTGGTTATCAAGGCAAAAATCCCGGAAACATGAGCCCTTCCCTTCTCCACAGCGGAGATTACGACATTGGCAGCCTCTTCATCGATCACCTTGGAGAAGAGCAACAGCACGCTTTCTCGCTGATTCATTACCATCTTCGGCATCCAGAGAACCTCCCTAACCCCGGGCTTGGACAGGTACGATACGGTTGAGACCGAGTCTTCCTCCCTCCAAAGGGGCTTTCTACTAACGAGGGTGAACTTCTTGTCTAAGGTCATTCCTATGGCGGTTGCCATGGATAGGCTCTCCTCATCAGCAGCCAGAATGCATGTCACCTTTCTACCGGCGAAAGCGCTCGAGACATACGAGGAAATGAGCCTCAGCACCCAGGGATTGAAGAGAACCTGCGTTGCGTCAATCTCCCCGTTTGGCTCCAGCGTTATCCTTTCTTTGACCACGTCCTCAGCTCTGGCCAGAGGCATTAGTGTTTGGAGCAGTTTTCTCGCCCTCACCCCTCGGGGAAGGGTTCTGTTTGTACAGTAGCGACTCAACGTCGAGACGGGTAGGCCTGTGAGCTTCGACAGAGATTTGTAGTCGTACTTTGACTTGAGAAGCTTGAGCAGCGAGAGCGCCGCCCACTCCGGGTTATGACTAACCAAGCTCTCCAATACCTCTTCCACCTTCAGCAGCATACGGATCCGATCGAACGAATGAACGAACCACAAGTCCACCTTAAAAGATGTGGGTTCAACAGTTCTTGAACCGAATCCTTCGGCCTAGATACGCGGGGCGAGGAGGTTTAACCTGTGATAACCAAGACGGAGGAAGAATGAAGACTTAAAGATCTCAGAGAGGAAGCCACTGGTCCGGAGCAGCGGGCTCGTAGCCTAGCATGGATTAAGGCGCAGGCCTTCGGAAGAGATGTCCCGGGGGGTCCCCGGTGATCTGAGGATCGGACCTGGGGTGAGCCTGAGATCGCGGGTTCAAGTCCCGCCGGGCCCGCCAGATGTTTCCTCGATGGTTTGTGAGGAGTTTCTCGCTTCGGATGCCTATCGTTCGTACGTCGCTCGCGATCGATCGAGCCCTGAAACAGCGGGGTTCGTCAAAGAACTGGTCCCGGGGGCAGGAGTCTCAGGATCCGTCGATCCATTTGAACCTGCGACACTCCGGTCCCTGTTCGCCCGGCGGGCTGGACGACGCGCACCACCGGTGCACATCTACAGCCGGAAGCTATTGGCTTCAACGTCTACCAGGCTGAGCTACCCCGGGAACGAGTCAGCTACGGTGTCGCTGATATAAGTATTTGCAGAAAAGGGAAGGCGAAGAGGGAGCGATGATCCGATCGATCGCCCTGCTTCCTCGATTATCAATCTTCGACGCTATCGGAGTTCAAGGTGTACCGTGTTATTTTCCGTAGCTACTCGCGGGATCGCCAAGGGCAGCCCTGATTCTCTTCGCCAGGTCGTCAGGCAGTCTCGCCGCCCTACGGGTGCTGATATTGGCCGCGATGATTTTCACATATCCTTGGGCGGAGAGGCGTTGGGTTGTGGTGTTTGTCACGGTGAAGCCGTAGCGGATGGTTCGACGGTCCATCTCTTCGAGGGTTAGCGCAACTTCGAGAAGGTCGTTGAACTGAGAAGGCGACTTGTACCTGCAGAAAGCTTCCACGCGCGGCAGCCAGATCTTGTAGCGTCGGTGCACTTGGTCGAAGTCGATTCCGAGCGACCTGTAGAGAGCTTCCTCAGCGCGCTCGAAGAAGCGGAAATAGTTGGAGAAATGCATGACACTGGCGGAGTCGGTGTCCACCCAGCTAACCCGCTCCTCCGTCTTGAATGGCGGCACGACACTCCTTCCTCTACTTCTCCGGTGGAGAGCCGAATATAAGAGGTTGAGTAGCGGCAAGACAAGCACCGAGCCGTTAACCGATGCTGTGGCTCTTCTTCGATGATTCAAGATTGATGATCGATCGGCGAGGATGAACCTGGCTTTCTGTGTCGCTCCTAGGAGTGGCGCCCTGGGCGGGACTTTCAGCCGGGGCTACACAGCCGCCGGGATTTGAACCCGCGATCCAGCGGGATCTGCCTTTGTCGACAGCCGCTTATACTAGACCGGACTCCACCGCACTTTCGTGCGTCTATACTACCAGGGCTAGTTCCAAGGCGCGGGTATTGTGGACGATCGGTGGGATATTTGGTTTTTGCTCATGGGAGTGATCGAACGAACGAGGATGGCCCCCTCGCTTGGCATCCCTCCATCCCTCACGCGTGGCGATCGAGAGCACCCCCTCAGCAGCATCTGAATCGAGAAAATGATTTATCTGATGATGGAAGTGGGGGGACCCGAGCATGAAGCAGCTGATCCACCGAGGCGTCATGATTCCGCCCAACTACGAGCCACACGGTTTCCACATCAGAATCGCAGGCAACGAGCTTCCTCTGACGCCAAAGCAGGAGGAGATGGCTGTCGCCTGGGTCAAGAAGCTTGGCACAGACTACGTCAAGGACCAAAGGTTCGTAAGCAACTTCTTCAAGGATTTCCGCTACGCACTGGGTGTTCGAGAAAGAATTCCCCCCGAGTCCTTCGACTTCTCAGAGATTCAGAGATACGTCGACGAAGATAGAATAGCCAAGGCGACTCTGAGCAAGGAAGAGAGGAAGCGTATAGCCCAAGAGAGGAAAGCGATACGCATGGCAAACAAAGAGAAGTACGGCTATGCCAGGGTGGACGGTGTTAAAATGGAAAACGCAAATTACGTCGCTGAACCTTCATGCATCTACATGGGGCGAGGCAGCCATCCGATGCGTGGCCGCTGGAAGGAGGGTCCTGGTGAGGGGGACATCGAGCTCAACCTCTCACCGGATGCGCCGAAGCCGCCAGGCAACTGGAAGGCCGTGGTCTTTGAGCCGGATGCCATGTGGGTAGCCCGCTGGCGGGACAAGCTCAGTGGTAAGATAAAGTACGTCTGGCTCTCAGACTCCTCGATCATAAAACAGAAGAAAGACATCGAGAAGTTCGAGAAGGCGAGGGAACTAGGTCGGAATTTGAAAAGGGTCCAACGACACATCCTCGAGAACCTTGATGCCAAGGATCTAAGGCGGAGGAAGACGGCGACGGTCTGCTGCCTCATAGACAAGTTCAAGTTCAGGGTTGGCGACGAGAAGGATGAGGAGGAGGCGGACACAGTCGGCGCCTCGACCCTCAGGCCCGAGCATATAAGCTTCAACGGCGATGGCAAAGTCACCTTCGACTTCATCGGCAAGGACTCCGTCCGCCAAGTCATTAGAGCCGAGTTGCCGGAGCAGGTCGTTGAGAACCTTAGAGAGCTCAGCGTCAATGCCGAGTCGGCGCTATTCGGTGGCGTCGACTCCAAGCGGGTTAGCGCCTTCCTCGATGAGGTCATGACAGGCCTCTCAGCCAAGGTATTCCGCACCCACTATGCTTCCACCGCTGTCGATACCAAGCTTGGGAGAACGAAGGTCGATCCGGAGGACCCTGAGTATTTGAAGAAGCATGTTGCAACCATGGCGAATCTGGAGGCAGCGAAGGTCTGTAACCATAAACGCACCATCCCAAAAAGCTGGGAGGGCGCCCTACACAGGAAGAGGGAGCGGCTTGAGAAGAGGAAAAACAACGCAAGGGAGAACGCAGAAAAATACAGACGAAGAATGATGGATCAGGAGAAGAGGTATAGAAAGCGCCTCACCGCGTATGAGAAAAAGCTTGAGGAGCAGAAAAAGAAGCTAGGAGGCTACATCGAGCAGCTGAAGGAGAGGACGGAGCAGGGCAGGGCTACGACGGGCTTAAAGAAAACGATTGCCTCCAAGAGGAGGGCCATCAATGCACAGAGAGAGCGCATCAGAAAGCTGAAGAAGCGGCATATCGAGCGGATGAAGAAGCTGAAAAAGCAGATGAAGAAGCGAAAGCAAAGTGACCAAGCGTATATCGAGAAGCTGCAACTCCAGGTTGAAGCCCAGAGGGCGACACGCGACTACAACCTAGGTACGTCGCTCAAGAGCTACATAGATCCCCGAATCTATTGCGAATGGGGTAGACGGTTGGACTTCGGCTGGAAGCTATATTACCCCAGATCGCTTCAACGCAGGTTCTCGTGGGTCGAAAGCCCGATAACAAGGGGTTAGAACCGGGGCCGGCCGCTTGACTTTGCTTTGTCGCCGCCGCGGTTTCCCTTTGTCCCCTGGGATTTCCCGCTGCTCCCCGCGTGAGGGCCTGACCGGGAAGCTCTAGCAAGTGCAAGAGCGATCAAAGCACCTGCAATTATTATCGAAACCCCGACTATGAAAGTTCCCAGCAAAGCTCCCTCAATGGTGGTGGTCTTGGTATGCGTTGAGACAGCTGTCAAGGTCATCGATTGAGTGAAAGTCTTCGTCTGGATCTGCGTCGTGAACCGGGTCAGCGTCTCCCGAGTGGTCTGCTCGACCGTTCTTGTCTTCGTCAGGCTCACCGTTACACTAGTTTGAGTGATAGATGTCGTTGTCGAGGTGGTTGCCGATGTCACCGTGAGCGTGACAGTGGGCTGGGTAGTCGTAGTAACCGCGACCAAGACAGGTTCATACACGACAAAGGAAGTTACATAGTTAGGCTGAACAGGTCGACCGTCGAGGATCCAATATACATCGATGCGATACACATCTTCTTGGTTAGGGCCGAAGAGCACGTACTGTGGGAGTTGATATTGATCCAACGGAAAGGTAACATCCAAGAACTTGACGTTCCTCGAGTTGGAGACAGTCACCTCGACCTTCTGACCAGGGATGCTGGAGGTTATATTCCCGCGCGCAACCGTAATGATGACCGTGTCCCCGACGACGTACGCCGGCTTGTCTGTGTAGGCATAGTACAGATAGGGCACATACTCTCCAGCACGGGTTGCGGGGCAGAGCAGAACCGCGAGGACGATGAAGAGGCAGAAGACCCGAGAGAATAATATTCTTTTCATCACAGCCGTAACCGATCGATCGATCGGAAGTCCCGTTATAAGAGAATCGTTCGACAGAACTGTAACCAAGCTGAGCAGCGACGCCCTGAACAGCTGCCTGGAGAAGGTCTTGAGACGCCGTTCTTTCCCGCTACCCACTTGTTATGGAGACGTCCTCGAAACCCATGTACGGGAGCACGTGACTAATTATCGTCTTCCTTTCCTTGGAGATGCTTGAAAGCCTCAGCAGGAGATCGAATACATTTCCGGTTATCAGCGTCTCCTTGAGAGGCCGAACCACCTTTCCCCCTTCGATCATGTACCCACCCTTCACGACTCCCGAGAAGTCGCCGGTCACAGGGTTGGGAAAACCCGAGAAGCGCGTGACCAGGACTCCCCTCCTAACACCCGAAATCAGCTCATCCTTCGGGACAGAGCCTTCGTCCACGAGGATGTTCGTTGGGTTCACTGATGGGGTTGACCGCCATTCCCCTGATGCATGCCCCGTGCTCATCCGACTGTTCTTCAAGGCCGTGTAGCTGTTGTAGAGGTAAGCCCTCAGAACGCCCTTCTCTATCACGGTGAGAGGTCTGCGAGGGACGCCTTCTCTATCGAAGCTACCGGCCGCAGCGCCCTCCACAAATGATGCATCATCAGTGAGGGTCAAGGCTTCTGAGGAGACCCTTTGATTCAGTCTGCCTTGAAACCTGCTTCTTCCCTTCTGCACGTTGTTGGAGCTGATCGCCCACGCCAAGGGCCGAGATAGAAGCTGTTCTACGGCATAGGGGGCTAGCACGACCGATCCCCTGAAGCTCCCGCATCGCTTTCCGCCAAGTGAACACGTTACGTTCTGCGCAAACTCGATGGCAGTGGACTCAACGTCAATCCCTCTCACGGTCCGGCTTGAACCCAGCTGGTAGTCGAAGCTGGACACCTCCTGACCCTCCCTGGCCATGCCCAAGATGTACCAAAGGAACATGCCCGACTTCTCCTCGCATCTAACCCCATTCGAGTTCACGACTGCGTGATGATCGACTGTAGCCGCGAAATATCCCGTGTCAACCGTCACCTTCGGGCTGTACCCCCTAGCCGAATCCAGCATCTCAGAAGCCTTCGAAGCCACTTCTCTCAACGTGAACTCGAGAACCTCCGGCTGATAAAGCCCTTGAAGTCCTGCGGGCGTCACTCCTTCGGGCAACATGTTGTATGGGCTGGGCGGGCTGAAGTTCGAGATCGATATCGCTTCGTCGACAGCTCTGAAGAGACCCCCGCGCGTCAGATCGTTTGTGCTCGAGAAACCCATCCTGGAGGCCTTCAGCACCCTTACCCCTATCCCCGCCCTCCTATGGCTCCTGCCTACCTTCACGTCGTTGTTCTCTATCACGGCCTCGGTTTCAACCGACTCTGAGGCAAAAGCCTCCGCATCATTCACGCCCAGTTTCAGAGCTCTTTTCACGGCTCGAAAGCATAGATCCAGCAGCAAGTCGCCATCACCCGTGCAGTCCGCCGACGATAGCTTGGCATCGAAGGAAAGGTCCGCCGGCGTCTACCTTCGCTGCCTGGATCTTGCCGCAGTAGCCCGCCCCCATGTCGTATCGAAAGTCCTTGCTCAACGCGTCTACGCTTCTCAAGACCTCGAAGGCCTCTCCGCTTATGGTGACCTCTCTGAAAAGGTCTCCGACCTCGCCCCTTTCGATAAGATATGCTTCTTGGGCCCCAAACATGAACTCGCCATTGGCATCTGCCTGTCCCCCCGAGGGTCCCTTCAAAAGATAGCCGTGTCCAACGTCCTCGACAATCTCCTCGAAGCCAAGATCCCCCGGCTCGATCGACGTGTTCCGCATCCTAATGATCGGGTCGTCGGAGTATTCGAAGGCTCTGGCGTTCCCTGTCGGTGAGACACCGAACACCTCCGATGTCTCACGATTGTGGAGATAGGAGACGAGGACGCCTCTCTCTATCACAGTAGTCGTTTGAGCTAAGACTCCTTCGTCGTCGACAAGCACCGTGCCAGCTCCACAAGGTGCGATGTGCGACGGCCCGCTGTCCACCAAGGTCACCATGCTGCTCGCCACCCTTGACCCGATCCTGTCCTTGGCGACGGACCCCGACAGGACGAAATCCGCCTCGATGGTGTGGCCTACAGCTTCATGGGATATCAAACCCACCATCCCCGGATCGAGCACGACGGCGGTTCTCTCCCCCTTCGGCCTGCCAGAGTCCACCAGCTTCACAGCCAGGGCAGCCGCTTCGTCGGAAACCTCGTCCGGCGTCTTCTCTTTGAACAGATCCTCCCATCCCCCCGTCACAGCGAGAGATCTGTAGGCTGATGCCATCTCCCCCCCGCGAGAAGCAACCGCGGTGACCACGAACTCAGGTTTCGAATCGAAAACCTCGGCCTCCGCACCATCACTGCTCACTATCAGCTTGTGGTCTAACATCTCGCCATATTGGCAGCCCGCTGAAACTATCAGGCTCGACTTGCCTCGAGCTCGTCTCTCGGCATCAACAACCAGCTTCACCTTCTCCTCAACGCTGTGGTCTTCCAGAGGACCTTCTATTGGAGGCTGAAAGCGTCCAACCGCAAGCCTCGCCTCGGCGAGACCCACAACCCTGTTTCTCTTGGCCACGGCAGACGTCCTCGCCATCGACACCGCGTCTCTTATGGCGCACTCCAGGCCCTGGCGCGAGGTCTTCGATGTGCTGGTGAATCCCCACGCCCCTTCTTCAAGAACCCTGAAGCCGACCCCTGAATACCGCTCGGACTTCGCCTCCTCAACCTCTCCCTTCACAACCTTAACACTGATACTGCGTCGACCATGGTACCTGGCCTCCGAATACTGCGCATCGACAGACTCGATAACTCTCCTCAACAAGTCGATGGTGGGAGGCATCAACCATTTACCTTCTCATTCACACGGCTCCAGTTCGATCGATCGGCCCTCTGGAAAAGAAAGCCCGCGATCTTAACGGTTTCGGGTGCAGTTGGACTTACTGTCGTCCTCGGGGAACCAATGGAGAAACCCGCTTTGAATCGGAAACATCGATCGATGAAACGAAAGCGGCGTTCAATCCAGGAGACGCACTCAATGATCGATTGATCCAGCATCTTCAGCCAAGCCTTTCCGCTGTTGAACTCAAGACTCTTAAGGCCAAACCACCTTCAAGTCCTGCGAAGAGGGCCCGTAGCTCAGCTAGGACAGAGCACCGGTGAGAGCTCCTCTCGGTGAGGCTTTTACCCCGTCGGCAAGAAACCCGGGGGTCGCGGGTTCAATTCCCGCCGGGCCCGCCACAAAAGGACTACCGAACCCGGACAGGATTCATGCAAGCAATATGTGTTGCCAAGAAGGTAGAAAGATTTATGAGTCGCTGTTTACGGCGGCTAGCAGCGCTTTCTGTAGTGACCTTATTGTGCGTCCTGGGGGTTCCCTAGAAGGGTGAGTTCCAAAAGAAAGGTATCTGAGTTTAGTCCGCTCTCTCATAAACTCGTTCCAAAGCACGAGATCGTTCCGGTCGAGGATGCGAAGGCTATCCTCGAGAAGTATGGCGCCGCCCCAACTCAGTTTCCGGCTATACTGGAATCAGACCCAGTTGTCATCGAACTCGGAGCAAAAGCCGGAGAACTCATCAAGATAACCAGGGACTCCAGGACCAGCGGCACCGCCGTCTACTACAGAATTGTGGTGAGAGATTAATGATGGATATCAAGGAAACAAAGCTCACCGACCAAGACCTGTGGGAGGTAGCAAATAGGTTCATAAAAGAACAGGGACTCGTACAGCACCACATCAGATCATACAACCGCTTCATCCACACTGGATTGCAGGAATTGGTGAACTCACTAAGCGACCATACGATCTATACCAAGCACGGAACGGTAGTCCTGAAGTTCGGAGCTGTGGAAATAGATCCTCCGCGCGTCGTTGAGATAGACGGAACAAGCCGAGAAATAATGCCCTCCGAGGCACGCCTCAGAAACATGACCTATGCTGCGCCATTGTCCGTCAGAATGAGCCTCTACCTAGAGGGCAGGTTGATCTCGACGGAGAAGGTTGAGGTAGGCATTATCCCCGCTATGTTGCGCTCAGATCTCTGTCCCCTGTCAAAGATGTCTGACGAGGAGCTGGTACGCGTGGGAGAGGATCCCCTTGATCCAGGAGGATACTTCATTATCAATGGCTCTGAGAGGGCTATAGTGGCAATAGAGGATCTCGCACCGAACAGAATCATGGTGACGGAGAAGAGCAGCAGTTCAGGCATCTACTACGCATGTGCTGTTCTCTCGGCCGCTCACGGCCGACAATCAAGGGTGGAGGTCAGATACAAACCCGACAATCCTCTCAAGGTCTTCTTCTCCCGCATTTACAAGGGCATTCCGGCGATCGTCATGCTTCGAGCTCTAGGGATGACCTCGGACAAGGACATCACGTCCCTCATATCGTCCAGAACGGAGATCCAGGAGATGCTGGAGGCCTCCTTTACGGAGGCAGAAGGCATCGACACGGTTGAAAACGCGATCGTGTTCATAGGAAATAGAATCGCCTTCGGCTACGCCGAAGAGTACAGAGCTAGAAGGGCGGAGCAGCTGATCGACCTGGTTTTTCTTCCACACATAGGGTCCTCGAAGGCCACGAGATACGCCAAAGCCGTCTTCCTCTGCGAAATGATCAGTCGTGCATTCGAGACGAGCGCCGGCTTGAGAGAACCCAGTGACAGGGATCACTACGCAAGCAAGAGGCTAAAGCTCGCGGGACCCCTTATGCAACAACTGTACAGGATGGCTTTCCTGAAGCTAATCAGAGACGTAAGATATCACCTGGAGCGCGTTGTCACTCAGAGGCAACAGATCTCCGTTTCAACCTTTGTCAGGCCCGGCATAGTAACTAGTGTCGTGAGACGATCATTCGCGACGGGGAACTGGACAGGCGGAAGAGTGGGCGTGACCCAGCTCCTCAATAGAACCAACTACCTCTCGACACTGAGCCACCTTAGACGAATCCAGTCGCCGTTGAGCAGGAGCCAGCCTCACTTTGAGGCTCGGGATCTGCATGGAACCCATTGGGGCAGGCTCTGCCCAAACGAGACACCTGAGGGAGCCAACTGCGGGCTGGTGAAGAACCTGGCTCTGTCAGCCGAGTTCTCCTCACAGGCTGATGCGAGAGACTTAGTGGACAAGCTTATGGCGCTAGGAGTCACACCGTTCTCAGAGTCATCCGAGATACAGAAAGGAGTACAAGGCAAGATCTTCGTCGACGGCCAGCTCATCGGCTATCACCCCAGGGTGAATGAACTGGTCAGCCAAATCAGATCCATGAGGAGAAGCGGGGAGATCAGCAAGGACGTGAATGTGGCTCTCTACCAGTTCCCCTCGGGCCGAGAAGCATGGGTGTGTGCGGACGAGTGCAGGGTAAGACGGCCACTGATAGTTGTAGAGAAAGGAGAGCCCAAGCTCAAGAAGAATCACATCCAACTGCTCAGAAACGGCGCGATGAAGTTCAGCGACCTTGTCTCTCTAGGTGTGATCGAGTTTCTCGACGCAGAGGAGGAGGAGAACGCACACACCGCTATCACATTAGACGACATCCACGGCGAGACGACTCACCTAGAGATAGCTCCATACATGATGCTCGGCCTAGTCGTGGCAAACATTCCCTTCGCAGAACACAACCAGTCACCTAGAAACTCTTACGAGGGGGCCATGGCCAAGCAGGCCCTCGGGATATTCTCCACCAATTACTCCTTGAGAACCGATTCAAGGTTCCACGTCTTGGAGTATCCACAGGCCCCGCTCACGAACACCAGACTCACGGAGCTCGCGGCAATGAACTCAAGGCCCACAGGTCAGAACATGGTGGTCGCCGTTCTATCACATCAAGGATACAACATGGAAGACGCCATAGTCATCAATAAGTCTGCGATAGAGCGAGGCTTAGCGCTGTCCACAGCCTACAGAACGTACGAGGTTGAGTCGAGACACTATCTGGGTGGACAGAAGGACAGATTCGAGATACCCGACCCCACCATCAGGGGCTACAGGGGAGAACAGTACTACAGGCTCCTAGACAAAGACGGATTCAGCTACGTGGAGGTCGAGGCCGCTGGAGGCAACGTCCTCGTGGGGATGGTTAGTCCCCCACGATTCATGGAGGAGTACCAGAGATACCCGGCTAGAGCACCAATCTGGAGGGACACATCCGCAGCAGTCAGGCCCTCGGAGAGCGGCGTGGTTGATTCGGTCTACATAACCAGGACAGATGAAGGGAACAAACTAGTCAAGATCAAGGTTCGCAGTCACTGCTTCCCGGAGATGGGTGACAAGTTCTCATCGCGCCACGGTCAGAAAGGAGTCATCGGCATGCATGTTCCTCAGGAAGACATGCCATACACAGAGAACGGCACAGTGCCCGACCTGATCATAAACCCCCATGCGTTTCCATCCAGGATGACCATAGGACAACTCATAGAGAGCAGCTCCAGTAAACTTGCATCCACAACGGGGCAGTTTGTGGATGGAACTCCCTTCGCCGGAGCGGACCCGAAGTCTATACAACAGCAACTTCGGAGGCTCGGCTTCTCACATAGCGGAAAGGAAGTCCTCTATGACGGTGCGACGGGAAAGAAGTATGAGACGGACATATTCATTGGACCGGTCTACTACCACAGGCTTCACCACCTCGTGAGAGACAAGATCCACGCAAGGGCGAGAGGGCAGGTTCAGATGCTCACCCGCCAACCCACAGAAGGCAGGTCAAGAGGAGGGGGACTGAAGTTCGGGGAGATGGAGAGAGACTGCCTCGTGGCGTACGGCGCCTCCGCGCTCCTGCTGGATCGACTCCTCGAACAATCAGACAAATACGTCACCTTCTTCTGCGAGAAATGTGGTTTCCCAGCCTACTACGATCTCAAGCAGGAGAGATACGTCTGCAGAATATGCGACAGGGATGCTTCCGTCAGGCCAGTCACACTGTCCTACGCGTTCTACCTACTACTAAACGAGATGATGAGCATGGGTATCTCAACCAAGTTTCTCTTCGAGGAGGCCTACTGAGATGTCGTTCACAGGTGGCGTCGCAGCAGTGAAGTTCGGCGTCCTCTCCCCGGACACAATAAGGAAAATGTCTGTAGCTCAGATCCAGACCCCGGACACCTACGACGAGGACGGCGTACCCATTCCGACCGGGGTAATGGATCCGAGGCTAGGGACACTGGAACCCGGTCAACGATGCAGAACCTGTGGAAACACCTATCTCGGATGCCCGGGGCACTTCGGAAACATAGAGCTCCCTGTCCCAGTGATACACGTGGGCTTCGTCAAGATCATTCTCAAGCTTCTAAGGAGCACATGCAGAAGCTGTGGCCGCATCGTCCTTTCAGACGACCAAGCATCCATCTACAAAGCCGAAATCGAGGCCCTGAAGAAAGAGGACAAGCCAACGGCTCAAGTCTTCTACCAGATAAAGCAGAAGGCAATGGCAGCAGGAATGTGTTTCCACTGCGGAGAGAAGCAGCTGAAGCTAGATCTAGAGAAACCCACCACGCTCATCGAGATCGCAGACAGCGGCCCTGTCGCGCTCAGCCCAAACGTGGTCAGAGCTAGGCTGGAGAGAATACTCGACGAAGATCTGGTCCTCCTCGACGTGGATCCAGTCGAATCCCGCCCCGAATGGATGGTTCTCCAAGTCCTTCCAGTGCCCCCTGTCTACGTAAGACCCTCCATCACCCTCGAGTCCGGTTTCCGCTCTGAAGACGACCTCACACACAAGCTGGTCGACGTACTGAGGGTTGCTCAGCGCCTGAAGGAGAACATAGCCGCAGGCTCACCTTCACCCGTCGTGACAGAGCTTTCCGACCTGCTTCAATACCACGTTACAACCTACTTCAACAACGAGGCTCTGGGGACCTCCCCGTCCACCCACAGATCTGGACGAATACTCAAGACCCTATCCCAAAGACTGAAGGGAAAGGAGGGCCGTTTTCGCCTCAACCTTTCGGGAAAACGCGTCGACTTCTCCTCCAGGACGGTCATATCCCCAGACCCGAATCTCCGAATAGACGAGGTGGGTGTCCCAGCACGCATCGCCCAGCAGCTAACCGTGCCAGTCAAAGTCACCAATTGGAACATAGAGAATATGCGTCAATGCGTCAGGGACGGACCGGACAAATACCCCGGGTCAAGATACGTGATCCGGCCTGACGGCAAGAGAATAAGGCTGAGGTTCGTGTCAGACCTGGAGGAGCTGGCAGCCTCTCTGGAACCCGGCTTCGTTGTGGAAAGACATCTTCGAGATGGAGACATCGTCCTATTCAACAGACAGCCTTCCCTGCACAGAATGTCCATCATGGCTCACGTGGTAAAGGTCCTACCATACAAGACGTTCAGACTCAACCTCTGCGTATGCCCACCCTACAACGCTGACTTCGACGGAGACGAGATGAACCTTCACGTTCCCCAAAGCGAGGAAGCTCAGGTTGAAGCGCGTGTGCTTCTCATGGTTCAGAACAACATCCTCTCCCCAAGGTTTGGAGGACCCATCATAGGGGCGATCAGAGACTTCATAACCGCCATGTTCCTGTTGACAAGAAAGGACACGTTGCTTGACAAGAACGAGACATCTCTGTTGCTTTCTTCAATAGAGTACGACGGAGATCTGCCTGAACCCGCTGTCAAGGAGCCAGAACCAAGGTGGAGTGGGAAACAGATATTCAGCCTCATACTGCCCGAGGGCTTCAACCATCGATTTAGATCATCCTACTGCGCGAAATGCAAGACATGTCTCGAGGAGGACTGTCCCTACGATCAATACGTCACCATCAAGAACGGCCAGCTCTTGGCAGGCGTCATCGACAGAAACGCCATAGGCGTCGAGCGCACCGACAGCATCCTACACAGAATAGCTCGCGAGTACGGGTTCAGCGCTGCCAAGAGCTTCTTGGACAAGATCAGCCGCATGTCTCCCACGTATCTAGGGATCAGAGGCCTCACTTTCTCCTTGTCCGACGTCAACGTGCCTGAGAAGACGTACAGGGACATATCCAAGATGTTCAGTGGGATGGACCAAAGCTTCCTGAGCCTCATGGAGAAATATCAGAAAGGCGAGATTCAGAGACAGCCCGGAGAGACCCTGCAGGAATCCCTCGAATCAGCCATCCTGTCTCTTCTCTCCGAGTCAAGGAACGCCGCAGGCACGGTGGTCAGGAAGTCTGTCCCCGAAGACAGCAGCTCCGTGATGATGTCCAGAACAGGTGCCAGAGGCACGAGCCTCAACATAGATCAAATGATCGCCACTGTCGGTCAGCAAGCAGTGCGCAGAGAGAGGATCCAAAGAGGCTTCGGACAACGGGTTTTCAGCTTCTTCGAACGCGGCGATCGATCGCCGAGGGCAAGGGGCTTCATCTACAACAGCTTTGTGACTGGGCTGGATCCCGTAGAGTTCTTCTTTCACGCCGTCGGTGGGAGAGATGGGTTGGTTGACACCGCTGTCAGAACACAGCAGAGCGGCTACATGCAGAGAAGACTCATAAATGCATTGGAATCGCTCTACGTCGAGTACGACGGGACCGTCAGAGCCGCGGATGACGACAAGATTGTCCAGTTCAAGTACGGTGAGGATGGGGTTGATCCCGCCAAGAGCTATCGCGGAAGATCTATGAGCATCGACCTTCTAATACAAAAGGCACAGTCAGCTTCCAAGACAGCTGAACCCGCGTCGGAGCAGTATGTTGAGAGCCACGTGGACAAGATCAAGAACGAGCTGCCAGGGAGCCTGGCTCAAACCCTCGCAAAATCGCTCCTCAAATCAAAGGCCTCGACAACGGTTGTAAGAGCAGTCCTGAAGCAGGCGGTCGAAGACTATAGGAAGTCCACGGTGGAGCCGGGCGACCCGGTCGGCATAGTCACAGCACAATCGATAGGCGAACCCGGCACGCAGATGACTCTGAGGACGTTCCACTTCGCCGGTGTGAGGGAGCAGAGCATCCTGCTCGGCCTCCCAAGACTGATCGAGATTGTCGACGCAAGAAAGACGCCGTCGACGCCTCAGATGAGGATACACCTCGACTCGGAGCACAGGAGAAACAGAGCCAAGGCGGAGTCTCTTGCGAAGCAGCTCACATATGTGACGATGCGAGGGATAGCGTCCGAATGCGCGATCGATCTGGACAAGAACGCTGTTGTGCTGAGGCTCAACGACGAGCTGATGCAGGAAAGAGGGATCTCCATTGAAAAGGTCAAGGAAGGCCTCCAAAAATACCAAACAGAGATCCGAGGAAGAAACGTATACATCACACCGCCGGAGATCAGCTTGGGGGCTTTGGAGAAACTTAGAGACAAGGTTCTACTGCAGCGCGTGAGGGGAATGAAGCGCATTACGAGGACCATGCTCACGAGGGAGTCGGGAGAGTACGTCATCTACACCGAAGGCTCAAACCTCAAAGAAGTTGTTCAAACCCCGGGTGTCGATGTCACTAGGGCTGAGACCAACGATGTGCAAGAGATAGCGTCAGTCTTTGGAATAGAAGCCGGCAGAAGAGCGATAATAAACGAAGCAAGACAGGTCTTGAGGGAGCAGGGAATGGACGTCGACATTCGCCACCTGCTACTGCTGGCCGACGTGATGACCGCCAGCGGCAAGATGAAACAAGTCGGGCGCCACGGAGTGGTGAAGCTGAAAAGCAGCGTACTAGCGAGGGCTGCGTTCGAGATAAGCGTTCAGACGCTCCTCGACGCCGCCGCAAAGGGAGAACTCGACCCGCTGAGAGGCAACGTGGAGAGGATCTTGGTCGGCAAGGAAATACCAGTGGGTACAGGGATGGTGACCATGCTGATGTCTCCGCCCGTCGAGGTCACCCTGGCTGAACCGGAAGGCTAAACAGATGATACCAGGGACGGATATCACAAAGGAGCTGCAAGTAATCAGGAACACAGGGGAAGCCCTCATGGGAAGCAAGGAATCTCTAAAAGCAATTCTCCACAGAAGAGCCAAGCTCATCATTCTCGCAAGCAACTGCCCCCCCGGTACGTCCGTGGAGATCAAGACCGCATCCAAGATATCTAGCGTCAACGTCATAGAAAGCGACGTGAGCGCCCGAGACCTAGGCATGGCCTGCGGACGACCATTCCCTGCGGCCGTGGTCGCGGTAATAGATCCCGGAAGCTCCTCCGTACTAGAAGAGGTGTCCCGCGAGGTTGGCTGAAGGATTCAAGCTCACAGATAAGCAGATCAAATACATATCCCTCTTCGAAGCGACATCCGGGGCAGCGGTGATCGACTGCGTCGACTCCGGGGAGATGATGGTGTTCGTGGTAAGGAAAGGAGATATTGGGAAGGTCTTGAGGCGCCACGGAAACAGCTTGAAGCGCTTCTCCAGTATGACTAAGCGAAAGATCAAGGTCGTAGAACACTCAGAAGACCCAGCGGACTTCATCAAGAACGCTTTCTCACCGGCGAAGATAACGGACCTCAGAGTTGCCGAGAAGCCCGACGGCAGAAAGATCGCCGTAGTAGCCGTCCTGGCAAAGGACAAGGGCCTAGCCATAGGCCGCGAGGGAAGAACAGTCGGCCTAATCCGAACCCTGGCCAAGCGGCACTATGACATAGACCAAGTGATCGTACACTAGCCAGCCGGAACCCGTCGAACAGAATCCACCGCCTTTAGGACCAAGACGCGAGCATGGCCCGACCGACGTCGCGCAATCTATAAGAAACAGTGGATAGCCAAGCCTCAAAGGGAGAATAACGTGGGAAAAGGAGAATTCGCAGCCCGCAAACTCGCCAGAAAACGCAGCAAGTTCAGGTGGAAAGAAAGAAAGTACAGAATAAGGATGCTCCACCTGAGAGAGAAGGCAGATCCACTGGAAGGTGCACCAATGGGCAGAGGAATAGTGCTTCAGAAGATAGGAATCGAGTCAAGACAACCAAACTCGGCGGTGAGAAAATGCGTCAGGCTACAGCTCATTAAGAACGGCAAAGTAGTCACAGCCTTCCTCCCCGGCGACGGCGCAATGAACGTTGTCGACGAACATGATGAGGTTCTCATCTCCGGGATCGGCGGACCAATGGGCAAGGCATACGGCGACTTAGAAATCCATGGACACTGGATTTCGTCGAGACCGGGGGTTCGCTACAAGGTCGACGCTGTGAACGGCGTTCCTCTGCCACTGTTGGTGATTGGAAAGGCCAAAAAGCCTCGGCGTTAGGCTGCGTCGCTTACGTGTAGGTCAAGGAGCCATACGTGCCACTGGCGTCAGCCGGAGCTATGTTCGCCCGATCCGATATCGATCGACATCCACAACAAGCCGATTGATCGACAAAGAGAGCCAGATCCCCTGCTCTCCACATGCCCCACCCGGTGGGGTGAATGGCAGACGGTCGATGGTACCGGTGACCTGTGCACTCAAAAGATAAAAACAAGCGTTCACGCATCCTGCTGGGGTCTGAAAATCTGGTGCTCCACACAGCGATGAAGCACAGCAACCTTCGCAGGGCTCTTGCTCGCGTGGATGGGGGATCGATCGATGGAAGGTATCGGCCTTGAGTGAGATGAAACTATTCGGCAAGTGGAGTCTGAGAGAGATAGAGGTTAACGACCCGGGGCTGAAGAAATACATCAGCCTCAAACCTATGCAGCTGCCTCACACTGGCGGAAGACACGAGCACGCCCGTTTCGGGAAGTCGAAGCTCAACATAGTGGAGCGGCTGGCCAACATGTTCATGCGGCCGGGTAGAGCCGGGGGAAAGAAGACTAGAGCCATCAAGATCGTTCAGCACGCCTTAGAGATCATCCACCTAAGAACCGGAAAGAACCCCGTGGAGCTCGTGGTGAGATCGATAGAGCAAGCGGCTCCACGCGAAGATGTCACCCGCCTCAGCTACGGTGGCATAGTCTACTTCAAAGCAGTGGATGTCTCCCCCCAGCGAAGGGTGGATCTGGCGCTCAGATACCTAGCCGAGGCAGCCCGACAGTCGGCATGGAAGAAAAGAACAACGGTCGAAGAACGCCTGGCTGACGAAGTGATCCTAGCCACTCGCGGTGACACCCGCAGCTTCGCTGTCAAAAAGAAGTACGAGCTCGAACGCGTGGCCATGTCTTCACGATAGCTTGATCGAAGGAAAGCCCTTTCGAAAACTTATATAGCCCTCGTCGAGCAAAGGAAAACACCGACAGTGAAATAGGGAGGACAGTTAGGTAATGCCCGAAAAACCACACTTAAGCCTGGTGGTAGTGGGACATGTGGATCATGGAAAGTCGACCACCATGGGGCACTACCTCTATTTGATGGGAGCGATAGACGAAAGAACAGTGGCGGCCTACGCGGAAGAGGCCAAGAAAATCGGAAAATCATCGTTCAAGTTTGCGTGGGTCTTGGACAGGGTAAAGGAGGAGAGGGAGAGAGGACTCACCATAGCTCCAGCGTACACCAAGTTCGAGACCTCAAAATACTACTTCACGTTGATCGACGCACCGGGCCACAGGGACTTCGTTAAGAACATGATCACGGGTGCCAGTCAAGCGGATGCGGCAATCCTGCTTGTCTCTGCAAAGAAAGGAGAATACGAAACAGGAATCAGCCCCGGGGGCCAAACAAGAGAGCACGCGTTCCTCGCATTCATGCTCGGAATAAAGCAGATAGTTGTTCTCATCAACAAGATGGACGACGCCTCAGTCAACTGGAGCGAGGAACGGTACAAAGAATGCAAGCAGGGCGTTTCAGATCTACTGAAAACCGTGGGATACAACGTCTCCAAGATATCCTTCATACCAACCTCAGGTTGGACGGGAGACAACCTAATCGAGAAATCCAGCAATATGCCGTGGTACGACGGGCCTATCATCACGGAAGCCCTCGACGCTGTTGAACAACCGTCGAAGCCCATCGACAAGCCCCTCAGACTCCCCATCCAAGCCACATACACCATCAAGGGCATCGGCTTAGTTCCGGTCGGGAGAGTAGAGACAGGCGTGCTCAACCCAGGTGACAAGATAATCATCATGCCAGGGAAAATGGAGGTAGAGGTGAAGACGATCGAGATGCACCATCAAAACCTGCCGAAGGCCGTGCCCGGCGACAACATCGGCTTCAACATAAAGGGCGTTGAAAAGACCCAGATAACCAGAGGATGCGTGGCAGGTCCACTCGATAACCCGCCCACGGTTGCCAAGGAGTTCACCGCTCAGATAATAGTGATTCACCATCCCACAGCCGTAGCGATCGGTTACACGCCGGTGCTCCACGCGCACACGGCGCAGGTGGCGTGCAAGTTCGCCGAGCTCATCTCCAAGATCGACCCTCGAACAGGCCAGGTGACCGAGAAGAACCCGAGCTTCCTGAAGACAGGGGACGCCGCCATCGTCAAGCTGGAACCAATCCATCCGACCGTGGTGGAGGCCTACACGGAATTCCCGGAGCTTGGTCGATTTGCAATAAGAGACTCTGGAATAACGGTTGCGGCAGGCGTCGTCAAAGAGATAACTCAGAAGGCATAGCATGAACACCTCTCCGCAGCAACCGGCTTAGGGGAACCACGTTGGCCCAGAGAGTACGAATAAAACTGACAAGCACAGACATAGAAAAACTGGAGAAGGTCTGCGGGGAGATACAGGGCATAGCGGGGAAGACCGGAACAAAGCTTTCAGGGCCCATTCCCCTACCCAGAAAGAGACTCATCCTACCGGTCAGGAAGAGTCCCTGCGGGGAAGGGACAGCCACGTGGTCAAGATACGAGATGAGAATACATCGAAGGCTCATCGACCTCAACGTGGGAGACCCCAGAGTGATGCGTCAGATAATGCGCATCCAGATCCCAGATGAAGTCTCAGTTGAGATGGTCGTAAAGTAGGTTTCCAACCCCTGTCAGCGCGAGGGATGAAAACCGTCATCTGGCACCTCTACCGATCCCTGCTCCTGTAGCAACCCACGTACACGCGATCGAGATTCTACAAGCTCCTGAGGATCGGCAAGCAGGTCAAGAGGGGAGGACCGGTCTGCACAAGGGTTGTGACGAAGATCGTCAGGTAGAAGAGGGTCAGAGGCACTATAGCTGCCTTCTCCCACCTGATCTTCTTGCCGTATGAGACAGCTGCCGTGAAGAACGGAAGGGTGAGCCCCTGCGCCACGAGCATAACCACGTAGAGAGCTGTGGATCCTTCTGTGACCCCGATTTGAAGCCAGCCATCGAGAAGTACAACCGCTGGATACAGAGACAAAGGCAGAAGCGAAACCATGCTGGCGGAGAGGAACCGTAGATGGTTTCCCTGCCCACCCAGAAAGTACGATGCAGCGGTGGAGAAAGCGAATATGGCCAGGATGCTCAGGACAAAGGTGAGGGTGAAGCCCAAAGGATCAATAGAGGCTCGGGAGAAAGCGTAGAGCAGCACCAAGTAATGTTTAGCCGAGGCCAGAAGAACAGCCAGAAGAAGAACACTTAACAAGGGTAGAAGAACGGCGACAGCAAGACTCTCATAGAGAGGCACGAAAAGCCATAGAGGCAAGACGAGGCTGGACAGCCTCTCGATAACAGGGTTCGTCGGCTTCTCTTGCTCGAAGGCTACCCTTCCTGTCCTCAGCATGTTATAGATTCGGTCACCCTTCTCGGTCAGAAGATAGCTTCTGCTCGAGTCCTGGGTAATCAAGTTCTGCGACTCCAGTTGCTTCAGGTTGTGGTAGAGAGAACCTGTGCTAATCGCTAGCCTGTCCCTGAGATCTGTGGCACTGATCCTCCGGCTCTCTCCGACCAAGACGAGGATGCGTCTCCTGCGCAAGTTTTTCCTGAGGAGCAGAAGGGCCTCCTCGTCTTCGCCTAGCGTCATCGCTCCGAATCGTCTCTCAGTCCGGAAGAACCCTTAATTATCTTTGCTCTGAAGATTCCGGCGAGAGTTCGCTGTCGATCGACAGATTTTCTGTGTAAAAAGTCTCAGGAAAACGTCGTTGCAGAGGAATGAATCGAAGAGGCGCTTCAGACTGTGCGTAGAAAACAAGTGAAGACAACTTCAATCGATCGCCGGATCGACCTCCGCGCCAAGCGCAAAGAACAATCGATTCATGGCTGTGTGATCTCAGCCATAGTAGTCTTCTTCTTTTTCCTGAGCAGAACGACGATCGATCGAGCTGTCAAGTAGAGAAGCCTGCCAAACGAATGCAAGAAGAGCGAACTGCTCACCGGTATTTCCTGGGAAGTCTTAAGTTGCCGGGGCCTCACGTGAAGTTGCGGGGGAACCCTCTATGGCCAAAGGTTTGTTGGCTGCTCCTCTATACGTGGCGGTTGCGTGGACGCTAATCATAAGCTATCAGTCTTTCACAAGGGTTGCGGTGCAGTCGGTGGTGCAGCAGCTCCAAATCCACCTACCGGACGCCGCAGCTTGGCTGACCCCACACATCGAACAAGTTGTCTTCATACACGCCTTCGCCTGGATATTCCTCGCCACGTCAGTGATCCCATCACTCCTCCTCCGGAAGACCCAGAGCATGCTACTCCAGTTCCTGCTGGTCCTGGCTCTGTCCTTCGCAGGGCTGTACTTAGCAGGCATCGTCGCCCAGGCCTTAGGGAGAGAGGTTACACAAGACATTCTGGGGCTAGGTGTGTGGCTGGAGAACCCTGTCCTCGCCGCCTTATATCTTCTAGCGCCCTACCTCGGCATGCTCACCATCGATCTCTATACAATGCGAAAGGCGTCACGGCCCCAACAAACCAGCGGAGACTAAGGTGAACCCAGGAAATCGATCGAGAGCGCAACCCAACGAAACAGGCCGTCCCGTTGACTCACTAGTTTCCCGCGACGCGATCGAATCCCACTCAACGCGAAAATCCACACCTGGTCGCGGATAAGCCTGAACGAAGAAGCGTTCGAGACATTCAATCGATCGATTCTCGTCAGGTTCCGTAACCGGTCAGAATGGTCTGGCTACGCGAACATTCTTTACTCTATATTTCACCGAATGAGTGAACGTGTGAGCGTTGAATGACTAGGGGCCCTGATAGACGCAGTTGGCAGAACCCGGATCAGATACTTGAGCAGACGGGGTTGGGGAAAGGCATGACGTTCGTAGACATGGGTTGTGGAGACGGTTTCTTCGCGGTCCCAGCGGCGAAGAAGGTCGGTCCGATGGGAAGGGTCTACGCAGTGGACAGCGATCCAGAGGCGATCGCCCGGCTTCAGCGGACCGCTGAAAGAGAAGGGGTGAAGAACGTTCTCGCAAGGGTTGGCGCCGGAGAAGAAACAGTGTTTTGCGACTCCTGTGCAGACTACGTCTTCCTAGGAATAGTGCTGCATGATTTCAACGACCCCAACAGGGTTCTTCAAAACGCGAGGAGGATGCTCAAACCAACTGGGAAGCTTGTCAACCTAGATTGGAAGAAAATCCACATGAGGTTCGGACCGCCATACGAGATCAGATTCAACGAGGAAAAGGCCGTGGCGCTCATCCGAAAGAACTCGTTCAGAATCGAAGAAGTGAAAGATTCAGGAAAATATCACTACCTCGTCATAGCCCATCCGTCTTAGGTGACCCTCGATCGAGATCGATTGGTACCCGTTTTCTTAACGGTGGGGCTTAGCTCTTCTTCAACGTCCTGCCGAGGACAACAGAGGTTTGAATCTGGCGTTCAGTGATGTTCCAGTACTTCCTGAGGAGCTTGTCCCCATGCGATAGGAGTTTGAAGCCGTGTTTCTGGTAGAAGCGAATAGCCCACTGGGCGTCTCTCCACGTCCCCACCAGAACCCTCGTCGTGAGGGTCATACATAGTAGGTGGTTTAGCAGCGCGCTTCCTATTCCCTTCCGTTGATGCTCGGGGAGAACGTAGGAGTGTCTGATGAGCGTGACATCGCTGAAGGGCTGGATTCCCATCACTCCGACAAGCTGGTTGTCCTTCCAGTGCCCGTAAGACGTGATCGTGTTCATTTCTTGTTGGAGTTCTTCCATGGACATGTAAGGCCTGTGGTAGCAGTCCTCGGGAATGACACCCTCGTACGCCCTCGCAGCCTCATTTATGACTTGGAAGATCTTGTCTCGGTCTCGTGGTCCACACTCACGGATCACATAGGTCCCTCCGGAGAATCGATGACTCGATCGATCGGAATCCTAGAAAGGCAGAGACAGAGAAACATAACACCAATTCTTCGCCCTCCCTGACCGATCGATGAAGCCAGCGTATCTATGCCTTCTTGATGAGGCCTTCTCTCAGCAAGGGTAGGACATCATACCTGTTAGGCTGCAGGCAGAACCGTATGTCCTGTTTCTCGCCTATGTCATGCAGCAGCCTCGCTGACCTACCTCGGCTCACGACGTCGAGGAGTTCACCTGCGTCTTTGACGGCTTCAAACGCAAGATGGGCGGCTAGCGCAGCGTCGTCTCTTTCAACTTCTTCGGGCAGTTCAGCGATGATCGCTCCTGCTCCAAGGAAGTCTTCCACAGCGAACTGAGCCGGGGGAAACCCGCAGCATATGACGCTCACATCTCTCCCCTTCTCGACGCAGTGGCTATATGCATAGGCAGCGACAGTTCTTGCGTTCAGGATGCATCCGACAACTACAGGGTCCGCTCCGCAGGTTTTGGCAGCTTGAATCGCCTTAGTGCCCATCGTTGATCGTAGGATCAGGGTCCTTCCTCTGACCTCGCCTTCCCTGGAGAGCAGCTCCGTTGGTGAGTTACCGAAGTCGAATCCCTCCACCTTAACCCCGTCTATCTCTCCCGCCAGGAGAGCGTTTCCTAAGGGCCCAGGCGAACGTTGTAGCTGGAGAGCCTCCCTCACCGTGACCACCGGTCGCACGGCCTCCGCCCCGATGGCGAGAGCGGTCGCCGCGAAGCTGCTGGACCTCAAGGTGTCGACCACGACAACTAGGTCTCCTGCTCCAGCCGCCTCCTGAGCACCCCTAGAAAACCAGTCGGCCTTAACCTTCAAGCCGGCGCCACTCCGGTCACAAGCCGGACCTGCCACTGGGTAAAAGGATTCCATGCGACCTGATCGATCGAATCTAGGATGGCATAACCTTGCCGGGGTTCAAGATGCCTCTGGGGTCAAATATCTTCTTGATCCCCTTCATCAAACCTATTTCTTTCTCGGTCAGGGTGTGGGAAAGATCACCGATCTTGTTGGCCCCCACCCCATGCTCGGCTGTTATGACGCCGCCCAACGCCTGTCCAGCTTGGAACAGCGTTTCTCTCACTTTGGGATACCTCTCTCTCCAGTCTTCATCTCTCAACCCACTCTTCATTATGTTTACGTGAACGTTCCCATCGGCCGCGTGTCCGTAGGTAGGCAGCTTCACACCGTACTTCTCCGAGGTTTCCTTGACCTTGTCGATGAACTCAGGTATGCTGCTCGGAGGCACGGCGATGTCCATAATCTCCAAGGTTTCTGGCTTCAAGCCCTCATACACGTTG
>JBGVSY010000035.1:0-94631 GCA_041862235.1 Nitrososphaeria archaeon
CAAAGCCTTCCTCAGCGCAAGCCAACACGGGGGAGAGGCAGAGCTGGTTGAGAAGATCGCCCCCGTTCTAGACAAACATCACGTCGACATAGTCTTCTCCGGACATGACCACGACTATGAGCGAACCTACCCAGTGAACTTCACAGACTCAAACACATCACCACAGCCATCCCCAGAAAAGGGTACAATCTACATCGTCAGCGCCGGCTGGGGAGCACCGCTCTACGAGTCAGGAAAAGACTGGTGGACAGCGTACTCCGACTCCCTCTACCACTTCACACTCGTAACCATCTATCCAAACAACAAGCTGCACCTCGAAGCCATAGATCTCGAGGGGAAGACCTTCGACCAGGCCTCCATCGTCAAGCCGCCGACCGCCTTCACGGTCTACACCGTAGTCGTCACGGAGAAATCCGTCTCCACACAAACGGTAACCGCCACGACCACTCGCTCAACAACAATGTTGTCGACAGCCACCGTCACAGAAACCTCCCAGACAGAAGTTGTCTACACATCGCGGTCCACGGTGACATACACCACAACAACCAGAGAAACCAGAACCACTACAGCCACAGCCGAAATAGAAGGACAGATCGGCGTGGAGATCGCTGTATTCCTAGCGATCGGAGTCGCCATCGGAGCAACGTCAATCTACTTACTCAAACCTCGCATCAAGCAATCGACGTGATCGAACGAACGAACATGGACTTCTCGCATTTTAGCGAAAAAGTCATAAATTGATGCGGTGTATGGTAAAATCGGTCATATTCGATGTCAACGACTGAAGGATTGGCTGTGGACAAGCTTTCAGATATTTTTGGTGCCCTGGGTAACCCCACCAGGATCAAAATACTTCTTCTCATCAGTGAGACCAAGAGACCCCTACACATCAAAGCTGTAGCGAAGGCCCTTAGAATGCACTACGCAGCCATCTACCGTCATGTGCAAGTCTTGGAACAGAATGGATTGCTCGAGGCTTATGAGGTCGGCCGATCGCGTGTGCTCTCCCCCAAGAAGATGGAATTGATAAAACAAATGATGGAACTCGCGAACAAAATGCGGTAACAATGCCATAATAGATTCCGAAAAACGTAAATATACTTGTGGGGCAGCAGCAGTTTCTAGATCTCGGTCGAGGGAGAGGCCCTTTGACCGCAGATCGTATGGGAGACGAGGCGATAGTCCGTGGCCAGGACGATAGCTAGAAGCAGCTTGGTAGCGGGTGCTGCGCTGTTCGCCTCTCTCACGGTGGTCCTAGACATCTTCTTCAAGTACTCTGCCTTCAAGGTGCCTTTTCCGCCGGCCCCATTCCTCAAGTTCGACTTGGATGGCCTCCCCGTTATACTGAGCCTACTAGTATTCGGGCCTTGGGCGGGCGCTTTCTCCTCTATCTCCCTTCTCTTGACGATCGGCTATAGGGGCCCTCCGTTCGCGGTCTTGAAGGTCCTCGCAGAGGCGTCAACCGCTGCAGGCGTTTTCATCGCTTGGTTGTTGGTGAAGAGGATGAGTGGTTCCCGCAGGCCAGGAGGGAAGGCATTGATGATCGCTGCGTTGGTGCTAGGGGTTACGACGCGGGCGTTGGTGATGCTTTGGGGCAACTGGGCTCTTCTCCCGTTGTTTTTCGGAAGCAGTCTGGAGGAATACTACAGAATGGCTCTGAACGCTGCCCTAGGGATCATAGTAGGGTTCAATGTTGTGCAGGGGGGCGTGAACGTGGCTGCTGCCATGCTTGTGTATCTAGGGATTCGAAAGAGGTTGCCTGGGTCTATTGAGACATAATCCGGTGGAGTTTGCCGGCCTCACGGTCTTGGTCGGAGTCTATTCAACACGATTTCTCTAAGGTTTTGGGCGAACTCTGTTCGCAGTAGCTTGTCCACATCCCCAATCGAGGCTTCGAGCTGCCGGTCGAAACAGATCTCCCCCAAGTAGGGTATGTTATGCTGCCCCGCCTCTTCACGGATGAAATTTGACTCCTCCATCTTCATGTTCTCGATGATTCCCATGACAGGTATTCTCAAGTCTTTCAGCAACCGCATCAATTTCTTGACAGTTTCAAAGGCTAGCTTTGAGGGCGTTGTCACCATCAGAAAGTTGATCTTCTCTATGAGCCTGATCATGTCCAGCGTCGCATCCCCGATACCCGGAGGCATGTCGATGACAAGGAAGTCCAGCGCTCCCCATCGAGTTATGGCGAACAGTTCTATTATGGCGTTGGACATGTCTTCACCTCTCAAAGGGGTGGGTTCATCACGGGTGTAGTAGATTATCGAAATGTACTTCATGCCGTGAGCCAGAGGCGGGATAATTCCCTCTTTTTCTTCTGGGCGAAGCCCTTCTACGTTCAATATCACGTGAGTGGATGGACTTGTGAAATCCAGGTCAAGCAAGCCCACCCTCTGACCCCTCTTCGAGAGGATCAGCGCCAAGGTTGAGGCTAAAAGGCTCTTACCAACTCCGCCCTTTCCACTCGAAACCGCGATGATCTTCTTAACCTTTGCCAGCCTCTTGTTTACGATGCTCAGCCTCGGGTCGACCAAAGATTACCGCACTCCCTTAATGGATTCGATCCACACACCACGCCCCCTCACGATCTCAAAGTCTGGACTTCCGCATTCGATGCATTTGAGATACGTATGGGCCACCTCAGGTATGAAATGTATGGATTCAGACACGTCTTGACCTAGGTCCTTGGGGCTGAAACTCCACCTATGTTCACATGCTCTGCATTTCAGTTCAGCCTCTTCGCTCTTCAAATTGATCTTCGCGTTCTTTAGCATAGGAGCTCGAAGGTGGGACAGGGCGAACTCAAATATCTCAAGGTCTATCTGCTGCAGCCCACCGATCCTTATGTTTAGTTCTGTGATCTCCTTCAACCCCTCTTTTTCGCCGACCTCAACGGCAGCGGAGTTGACCGCCTCTGCCAAAGCCCATTCGTGCATATCGAGTCGTCAAGGCAACTCATCGTCTAAAAAAGATTGTTCCATAGGCGTTCGGTCGATCGTCCTGCCAGGACTTGAGCTTCGAGCCAATGGGCTGCTCCCTCAGACTGAACTCCTAGCATTCTAGGAAGACTGTCCGTCAAGCCCGGTTGCTGGAGCTCGATCGATAAGGCTTTGATCGAGGGCAGGCGCATTCCAGAGGTCGATCACCCCCTAGGTTGATCAGCCGCACGATCGACCTATTTCCTTGCAACCCAAATCCTTATTGCACCAATGGTCCAGACGGCAAGGAATCAACTTGTCCTCGAAAGAAGTTCAGAACCTGAGACGGCAGTTTCCCATAGTCAAGAAAAAGGTCTTCATGAACCACGCCGCCTTCTCGCCTCCCTGCAGAGCCGTCAAAGAAGCGTACGAGAGACGGCTGCGCGAATGGGAGAGCATGGACGTCCGCCACTGGTTTGACGAGGCAGCTGAAGCCAAGAAACTCTTCTCAAAACTCATCAACTGCACTGCCGACGAGATCGCCTTTACGCCGAACACGTCCACAGGCATATCATCGATCGCCACGGCGCTACCGTACCGAAGAGGAAGTAACGTGGTTGTCACAGACCTTGAATACCCTGCTGTCACCTACACGTGGCTGGCGCTTCAAAGGAAAGGCAAGCTCGAGACGAGGTTCGTCAAAAACCGCGGCGGCCGCATAGACCCTTCAGACGTTGAGAAAAAGATTGATGACAGAACAGTCGCCCTCTGCATCAGCGAAGTTGAGTTCGGGAACGGCTTCAGAAACGACATGAGGACGCTTGCGGAGATCGCCCATGAACACGGGGCCTACGTAATCAACGACGCCATCCAATCAGCCGGAGCCGTGAGCGTGGATATCAAACACCAGGACATCGACTTCCTAGTGGCTGGAGGATTCAAATGGCTTCTCGGACCCCCCGGCACAGGATACATGTATGCCAGAGAACAACTCACAGCAGAGCTGGAGACGACCATAGTGGGAGCATCTAGTGTCAACCCAAAAAGAGAAAAACTCTATATCGGAACAGAATACGTTCCAGCAAGCTCAGCCAAACGATTTGAAACAGGCTCATACAACATAATCGGATATCTAGCAGGCAAGGAAGCACTCAGGTTGCTTACTCATTTGGGGAGCCCCAAGATCGAGCAGAGAATCCTTCACCTCACAGACTACCTGATAGAGAAGTTGCAAAGAATGAAGGTGCTCATCATAACGCCCCTCGAGAGAGAGTCAAGGTCAGGCATAGTCACCTTCAAAGTCAGGCGACTACGACAAGTACTCAACAAACTCACTGCCAGAAACTTCATTCTGGCGCCAAGAGCAGGGGGCCTAAGAGTCTCCCCACACTTCTACAACACGGAGAAGGAGATAGAAAAACTCGCCAACGAACTGAGCAGACTCATCTGAAAATCTGTCTTGGCAAAAGGATCACCGTCGGCAACGAAAAATGCTTCACCCAAGTCACTGCCTTTCACCGCATCTCTCCGATCGGTTCTAGGAGCCCCTTCGGAGACGTGGATGCTCAAGTCTCAGCGATGACCGTTATATAGATGCTGAACCAAGCTAGCGGAAGCGACGTGTTTTGAACGAACACCGGATATTGGAAGACCTGGAGAAGATCCGCGAGATCGATGCACACGACCTTCTCGGGGCGCAACAGTCCTTTCCAGGCTTCCTTGAAGAGGCTCTGAGACTCTCCAAGCATGTTAAGATACCTCGAACAAAGAGACTTGGAAACCTCAGATTGGAGTACAAGAAGCCCCTCAACCTAATCGTTGCAGGGATGGGGGGATCTGCCATAGCTGGAGACGTAGTGAAGGATTGGCTAAAGGACAGGCTTACGATCCCGATGGAGGTCTGCAGATCGTACGGTTTACCGGTCTACGCAGGGCCCAAGACGCTGGTCATCGTGGAAAGCTATTCTGGGAACACAGAGGAGGCGATCAGCTGTCTTCTGGAAGCCTTACGGAGAAGATGTATGGTCTTCACCGTGTCGTCGGGAGGAAGCCTTCTGAGAATCTCGTTGGAGCTTGGGATCCCCTCACTTCAGATCCCGGCAAAGGTGCCTGCTCCGCGAGCTTCGCTCCCATTCCTCCTCGTACCCGTTGCCGTGCTTCTGTCAAGGTTTGGTCTCATCTCCCCGCGGTTCATTTCTTCTAGGATCAGGGGCGCGGCTCGTCTACTCAAAGAGTTGGTGGAAGAATTAGGGCCTGAGGCAGGTGTTGAGATCAACCAAGCTAAACAGATCGCCACAAGGCTGGTGGACACCATCCCCATCGTGTATGCGCCTGAATCTCTGCGAAGCGCGGCCCTCAGGTTTAAGACACAGCTAAACGAGAACAGCAAGGTCCTCGCTAAATACGACGTCTTTCCCGAGCTCAACCACAATGAAGCAATAGGCTGGGATACACCCCGGCGCCTGACCTCCATCTTCACTGTTCTCCTCATCTCAAGGGAACAAGAGCGAGAAGAGATAAAGGAGAGAATGAGAGTCGTTAAGAATGAGTTCTTGGCTACAAAAGCTTCGAGAATCATCGAGATAAAGGCCAGAGGAAAATCAATTCTCCAACAGATTCTATCATCGATCTACGTCGGAGACATGACCAGCTTCTACCTGGCAATTCTCTACCGCGTGGACCCAGTCTCAACCAAAGTCTTCCGACTTGTTAAGCACGACGTTGAGGAACAGTTCAACGTCATATCTAAGGTTGAAGAACAGATTCGGTCCCTCACCCGATGAAGTTGAAACTAGTTATCGATGGCCGAGCGCGCTTGGGCCTGGATCGAAGTTGTGGGATGAATGCTCTAAGCCATTCACTCCATCCACGGCCGCTCAGTTTTTCTGTTAGGGATAGGGTGGAATATTTGGAGCGTTAGGGTTGACATTCACCCCGAAGAACTTGAATAAAACTAGATCCTCATATCCTGTGTTCTCCACCGAGATCGTTTGCACCGCCTTTTCACAAACAACGAAGAACTCGTCCCTGCTGTGATCCCCTCTCGCCGCTATAGATACATTGGAGAAGCGACCTCTACCTCTCCATACAAAGAATGAGAAAGCCCCCTGCTCGCGGAACGACAGTCTTCTGCCAGGCCTCACCACGGTCTTCTTTCCGCTGAATTTCGGTGTCCCGTAGAACACCCAGTGCTCGTTACCATTAGACGAAGATGTGATCACCATGGGTGGTGTATGGTGGTGCTCGTAGAAGTACGGGTCGCAACAGACTTCCCAGTCTATGAGATCCAAGATTGCATTCATGTCGTTTCTCTGCCTTGCCTTTGGATCTACGTCTTTCCAAAGCAGGTCTTTGGAGATGGGTTTACCTCCTGCGACTCCCAGAAGCATAGCAAAGACGTCTGAGGACTCTTGCATTTCAAGCGTCAACGCAGTTCCAGGGGCATGCAGTGTGCCTGAGGGAATCAAGAAGCCTTCCCCGGGCATCAGTTTGTAAGCCTTGGAGTATCTCAGTATCTCATCGGTCTCCCACTTCTCAAGGAGGGGAATTAGCTTCCGCCGGTTCTCGAGCCTCAGGAACATGTGGTGGAGACCCAAGAAAGAGTAGGGGAAACTCCCCATGGGAACCCCCTCGACGAAATAGTACGCCTCATCCTTGGGTCCCTTACCGAGTGGCTCAGTGTGCTGCTTCATCTGATGAAGATGAAGTGGAATCGGAGCGGCAAAGTCAAACAACTTCGTGAACATTCCAATTCCACCGTGGGACCTATAGTATTCTTCGCCCAAGAGAAGATCATTACACAAGCCTACGACATCGCGAAGCAGAAGCCTTGACCCGTCTGGTGACACGATGTAGCTCAAACCCTCATCGGCTGGACCATAGGCATTATCCGCTGGTGATGTCGATGCAAACCAACGCTCACAGATCTCTCCTCTCCGCTTGTCCTCCGGAGAATAGTCCTCAAGCCCTAACCGGTGACCTGCTGGAAGAAAGTCTCGCGCCACCCAGGTGGGGGCCAGGTTGAGAATACCGCCCGTCTCCTTGATAACACGTTCCACTCTTGACCTATCCAAACCCGACATGTACAGAGTCTCCCTTACGACTTGGTTGCCGATAGGACATGGCTAAGTTTCATGTACATAAGAAAAGTCTTTCGCGCATATACAGCCTGATTTCGAATTATGTTTCTTGACTAGGTTGCTCCACTCTTTCTTTGATGCCTGAGATGCGCCTTCGATTAATCGCCGCTCAGTCAATGGAGAAGCTGTCTCCGACCGAACGTGAAACACTTGCTAAGTCTTTCTCTTCCTCCTCCTAACGGTCGCAACCACGGCAGCAGGCTCCGCGGCGGCCCGTGCTTCTGCTGCCTCAAGCTTCAGTTGCTCATCAACTAGGTCCGGGTCAAGCCCGAGGCTCTGGAGCAGAGGTCTGACGCTGGGCGACTGCTTTTGATGAGCCAGACGAGCTGAGAAGCGAGCTATCTTGGGGAGATACTTGACGAAGATACTGAGCCTCTTCTTGGAAGCCTCTCTTCGCTCAATCCGCCTCAGATGACCCTTCAGCCTTCGGGCCACCTCTCGGATGGCTATCGTGAGCTCTCTCTCGAGTTCCGGTCTATCAGCTATGGCTTCCTTGCCCACGGTCTTGTAAGGAATCTTGGTGGAGCAGACATGGGTAGCTATGGCTATGGGCGCATTTCTCTGAACCTTGTAGTTGGTCCAGTTTATGTTCGATATCACCTTCCAGGAAACATCGGAGCGTTCATCGTACAGTAGAGGAATCTTGTTCGCGAACCTGTAGAGATGAAAACCATCGGGAGGCACATTTCCGCCGTACGCAATCCCGGCCTCGATGACAAATGGAAAACCACTGTAGGACGAGGGCCTCCTCTGAACCACCTCAACGAACTCTGGGTTGAACTCCCTCGTCAAACCGGCCCTGACAAAATCTACCCCCATCGGCGACAGCGAACCTGCGTCAGGCGCCCGGAACCCTTTATGCCTCTTCATCGCCCTAACTAACTGCGTAACCTGGTCGTGAACAAGCTCCTTCGGCTTCTGCGAATTGGCTATCCCTGCGTTCCTCAATATGTCCTTTGCAGTCTTGGAGCCCATCTTCTGAAAGCCGGAAGTAAGGAACGAAAGCATTGTGCTGGAACCAGTGTCACCCAACATCCGACCCATCGTCTCAACGTCAACACCATATGGGTGAGGCAGCGTCTCTACCGGAGGCTTGGGAGGCGTGGTAACTACACGCTCATACATGTAAAGCCTTCCCCTCGGATCCACAAAACTTAACGTGGCATGAGGATTAGACATCGCGGTCTCTTTGAGATACTCCACGATCTTAGCCTTTGAACCACTATAGTCGGCCTCCAGTTCAAACTCGATAGCCGTCCCCCTCCAACCGTCATTGTTACGATGCCTCTTATGATCGAAAACGTGAGGCTTATTCTCAACGATATCAATCATCAAAGAAAACTCATGGATATCTCGCCTACCCGTACTAGAAATCACCTTAAACGGGTGGTTAGTCGTAATCTGCCCATACAACAAAGCCATCTTACCACCCAAACCAAAGGTGCCCCTACTCTGCCGCAAACCATACTTCGAACCATACAAAACAGTCGCAAAAGCCAAAGGAATAAAACCGGCATCCACACCAATGCCATTATCCTGAACCCTTAAACGATACAAACCCACACCGCCAGTACCATCACTCACAAGTGACAAATCAACTAAGATAGTTGGTAGAATACGAGCCTCTTCACATGCATCCAAACTATTTTCAATCAACTCGCGAACGCTCATGTACAAAGCCCGCGAGGGGCTAGAAAATCCAGCTAGATCCCTGTTCCTGTAGAAAAAGTCAGATGGAGAGATACGCTCAAACTTGGTTTCCATTCATGTCACCGTTTCTACGCAATCCACAATCGAACCATCGAGTCGACGACACGGTCGGTTCATCCGTAAAGAGATTAAGTCCTTTAAAACCTCTTCGGAAGCTGATTAGGGCGTCGATGCAGGCATAACAACTCCTTGTTCTCAGTGACGGAAGATAGGCGTTCAGCTGAAGCCGTAGGTATTCTCGGTAGATCAATCGAAACGGCGCCGATGGGGACCCGGCATCTTTTGGTGCACTGATGTATTCAGGCCGGTGATCAATCGATGCAGTCAGCGCTGTTATGGTGCTTGAATGAGAAGGCAGACCATTGAAAGAAAGACTTGCATGCGTCTCTCAGGAAGCGGCCTAGCCCGCTCGCGGTTCTCCTCCAAGGCAGAATGAGAACTGTCGATCAAAGCGAATTCTGAAGGAGCGATCGACCCTTCGTTTTGAGGGGGTCTTTCTCTAGAGCTCGTTTTTCTGACCTGCTTCTGTAGTTCATTCAACTTTTTATCATTAGGCTTTTTAAGCTAGGATATGTGCGTGTTAGTGGGCGCAGCCTGAGCACACAAACTGTTGGAAACGACAAGTTTGGCTAAGTCCGCTCGCTGCGTGATCGTCAGGGGTCCAAAGTAAGTCTAGGGTGGAAGGAGTGAAGTACAAGGAGAAATGCTTCAGGTGTAAGGATCGAACAAGCGCCGGGTTGTTCATACGTGTAGAGAAGCGAAATTCGTCTCTTCAGCCGGTTATGCATCCAATTTGTGATAATTGTACACTCGATTTTTGGCGTTGGACCGATGAGGTGAGGACAGTTCTAAGTTATGAAGAGGTTGTAAGGAAGAAAAAGCAGTTAGCGAAGAGGGAGATGGAGCTGAAGAGAAGAGAGGCCAGGTTGAGGAAGCTTTCAAGTTTGAGAAGGCTTGAAGTGCTATCCCGAACTCGATAACGGTTTGATGAAAAAGGTCATTCCACCCATCGACCGCAAGGCTAGGGCCTCGAGGTCCGCGAGCCATATTCTGGGAGAAAGGTTTTCATTTTCCTCTTATGCGCGTACCTGTCTAGGTATCTGTAGACTCTGCTGTGTAGCGCCCCTTGTATGAGCATAAGTATGGCTTCTCCAGCCACTGCGATCTCCTCGGTTTCACCGATGATCGATATTGTGTCCCCGTAGACCGATACGAGGCATCCGGTTGTCGCTTCTATTATCCTTCTGGCTTTGCCGTTTACGCCAATTATTCTTGCCTTGATCCTCTTTAGATCGCTTAGGTTCTTCCCAACAGTCGAAGATAGATCTATCAATTTGAAGAAAACATCTTCGTCGAAGAGCCTGAAAGCTCGCTTGGGAGAGAACCCCCTGGCAATGGCCGTTACGGTGTCTCGCGCTCTGAAGAGGAGACTTGGATCCTGTGTCTCTAATAGAGTGATCTTTACATCTCCTGTCGAGCTATTGATGTCCAGTTCTACCCCAAGTCTCTTCTCGATCTGCATTTTTGCAGAGCCTCGTGACCCTATGAGGGCACCTATCCTGTCCTTCGACACCATTACGTTCAGAGCCTTCTCTTCGGAATCCTCACTCATTCACTCTTCCCCTTTACCCATCCCAGAGTTGCTTCCAGCGAACCTGTTCTGACGCCTCTCTTCTTGAAGTAAGTCACTAGATTTCCAATGTCTCTCTCTAAGAGTGTTGACGCGTTTGGATGGTCGAGAACTACAGCCTGAGAGAAATCCATGAGTATGGGGTGAACGTCATCCGTCACGAAAACGTTATAGATGCTCAGGTCGCCGTGCACCAATCCTGCTTCCACATAGAGACGCCTAACGTTTTCCAGTATCTCCTTGTAAATGCGCTGATATTCTGTAGGTAATAAATCAATCTCAACCAGCGTGGGGAAACGCATTTCATCTCTGCCGATGAAGGTCATTCCCAAGATGTTCTTCTCTACGAAGAGCGGCTGGGGACACGCTACTCCCGATTCGAAGGCTTTCGCGAGATTGCTGTACTCTCTCTTCGCCCACAAATAGACGAAAGACCTGAATCTACTGGGCACGCGTTTAAAACGCGGATCAAGGGTTACATAGGCTTCTCGATTTCTTCTAAACTCCGCGGAGGAGATAAGGTAGATCTTGACCGCGATCGTGGTACCCTCAGACGTCTCCGCCTCATAGACCCTCGACTCCTTGCCGGCGCTTACCACGCCGTGCAGAGATCGTACAGCCCCAGTGTTTATCAATTTGTAGAGAGTCATCAGAGTGGTCTTATCGAATACCTCCTCTAACACATCGTCCTCTTCTGATCTCTTTCGAAGATACCTTCTCTCTCGCTCTCGATCATATTCTTTGACATGCAGCTTTCTCCTGAGTTTCTTGGTTAAGCGATCTCCACTCATCGTGGCCATCACCTCTCTGAACCGGACGTTTATTAGGACTTGGGGTCCAGCCGTGTTCCAAACCCGTTACCTGCTCGCCTGAATCTTGGCTTTCACGAAATCCGGTATCTGACCGCGCTCTGCCAACGCAAGGGCTTGGTTTCTTGTGAACCTCCAGAATATGTCTCCCCTAGAGTCACGTTGAAAGTCCCAGGGGGAGACTAGCACGAGGTCCCTCTCCCTCATCCATATCCTACGCTTAAGTTTTCCCTTTATGCGGCACAACCTTCTCTTTCCGTCAGAGCACTCGACGATTACCCTGTCGTACCCCAGCAGTTTGGATATTACGCCGTAGACATCTCCTGGACCAGGTTTCTCCATCTTGGAGAGCTCATCTTTCTCGCTGACTATTCTTCTCTTCCCGCACATCGGGACTCACGTCTCGGTTATCTAACCCAACATTTAAACTAAACTTAAGGCCAGTTCCGCAGCCCGCGCGAATAATAATACTGGGAACCGACACTTCAAGACCTACAGCCCCACCCAGATCGGTAGACTACTCCCTTCATTAGACGCAGTTTGATACGAGGTCGCTGATAAGTACTCTCATTGATCTATCGGTGATCAAGGTGGAAAAAATGGGGTTGGAACGTGGACCCCTAGCGTCGTCAGAGACGATGACTCCAGACTCCGCGTTCCTGCCAGGCGACAGACGCGTTATATCTTAGCGTCTTCCGCGTCCGCCCCTTCGATATCCTCCTCGGTAACCTCTGTCTCGATATCCGCGGAACCTGGGTGGCTCGGAAACAGTCTTCTCTGAAAGGTTGTTGTCTGTGTTCACGTCCTCGATGGTCTGCGTCGATTCTGTGAGTTTCCCGTAACGTCCGATGTTGAGTTGCATGGATTGCCTGAAGATCTTAATGAATCCGTTCTCGATGCTCACCACATCTCCTTCCTTAACCTTGTCGATGTTTTCGTTCCAGAGAACCAGCGTGATTGTGCCCGTTTCGTCTCCTATCGTGGCTTCGCAGATCCTGTTTTCAGCGTCTCCGAATCGCGATGAAACCGACCTTTCAGGAGGCTTCGCCGTTATCTTGCCGATGAGATTGACTTGGCGGGAGGCTGGCGTAATACCGGCGATCTTGGTCATTTCGCTCAATGCGTTTTCTTCTCGTCTGTTCTTGCACGTCGCCGTGCGTCTATGCTTCTCCAACCTGAGATTTAACATTTTTGCATGCGCATTCGTGGAGGCGGAAAGCGACATAATATCTTGACACTGCCTTCCGGAAACTAGGGCGTTTCGAGGGGTAAGACCTGTGGCACAAGCCTCAAGAGCTGCAAACATGGAAACTTGGTGCGGAGCAAAAGGTGAAAATCACGTGACTACAGGAAGAGTCAAGTTCTTCGATGAATCCCGAGGCTCCGCCTTCATCGTACGTGACGATGACGCCCCCAATGTCTACGTTAACCCTTCGATGTGCATTGGGGGGGCTTGTCGGACAGGAATAGAATTTGACGTAGAACAGACTGAAGTAGGACCGAGAGCAAGAAACGTTGGGAAGAACTAGAACTTTCTCTCATGGTCAGATCAGGGCTAGAAGCTTGTTTTTGTCGAGCCAACGAAACTCTATTGATAGCGCCAGACGCATAAGTACAAGGCTACCGCGCATCGCTCTGCTTCTTATTGAAGTAGTGAGCGAGGACTTGAGCCTGGTATGTGGTGAGGTCGTGCTCGCCTACCAAGGCCTCAACGATCTGCATGTGAGTCATTTCCGCTGCCCCCATCTTGTCTAAGTCTTTAACCCACTGATCGGCGGTCTTTCGCGTATTCTCGATGACGTTGTCGATCATCCTTCTAGGCCGCGACTTCCTGCGAGGTCTTGATATTCTTCCCATCTTGTCCTCTAACTCATCAGGTCGAGGCCTAAGAACACTAACGTATAAGTGTTCCAGTCAATGAAGTTATAGATCGATAGTTATTATCTGGATATGCAGCTGGCCGCCTATCTTGATCGCTGCTTTTGGGTTCACTAGGCCCAGTTCGGCGGCTTTCTCGACTGTGCGGTTCCCGAACAAGTTCACTATGGTGCCTCTTTTGAGGTTCTTGAAGATGTCGTCTTCTTGGATTAGGGCTCCTCCGTAGAAAGATCGGTCGACAGTTACCTCGACATTATCCTCTGTCTTCAAGCATCTTCCCAAGAGGTGCTCATCGCACATGGCGACTACCGTGTCCCGGCCGCCCGACCTATGCACCTTGACCCAGAAACGAGTCAAACCTCTGCCCACCGTCAAGGTAGATCTTTCTGATTGAGCTTTCGGCTCGATAGATTTCAGTGGATATTACTCTGAAACGCTTCTCCTTCATGATCCTGATGTCTGGGATATAGTGCAATGGGGGGTTGACAAATTCCTTCTTGTATGAGTCTGACCTACCGGCTAACATGACTGCCTTGAGAAGCGCTTCATATCGCCTTCTGGTGCCCAAGAACATTGACCGCGCTGACCTTATGATCGCCATCTTAAATCCTTTGAAGACACTGATCTGCGATTCTGGCGCTACGCCATGGATGCTTAGCACATCGAGTTCCGCTACGAGAAATGAGCTTTCGCTGTTAGCACCTCACACCCGGTGAAGCTAATGTCTCATCCGCTGCCTTGGAGCGTTGTGACTGTGTCTAGAGCCATTCGGTAGCAGTCAATCGTCATATCCACCACTTTGCTCCAGCGGAAATTCTTGGCTATGTGTTGTATGGCGTTCTCCCTCAGAGTTAGTCCATAGGAAGGATCTTCTATGGCAAGCATTCTAGCCAAGCTATAGCTTACCTTGTCCGTCTTCTCCTCTAACTCCGTTCGCTGAATCTTCCCGTCTCGTAGAAGAGTCTCTGACAACGAAACTATGCTAATCAGAGACACGACAGCGTCGGCCAACTCATTTGGATCTCCGGGAGAAACAAGGATTCCTGTGCCACTAGTTAGATCGTCTCTGATGTCTACTACTTGTTCTTGTACTCCGCCAAACCTGCAGCATACGCACGGGTTCCCGGTGGCCATCGCTTCAAGCACGTCGATGCTGAACGGCCGCTCCGATTCAGGGGCAACGTAGATACTTGAAACGAGATGAGCAAGTCGATATATGCTGTCCACCCTACCAAACAGTGTTCTCACGTTTTCCTTGTAACGCATTGAGAGTTTGGAGAACTTGCGGATGACGTTCAACGAATCAGGTGTTGGAAAGAGAAGCAGAAGAAACCTCACGTCAGGTACAAGTCCCAATATCTTTGGGACTGCCCTGAAGAACACGTCCAGTCCACTCTTCTTTCCAATTCTTGCCTTCACCAGAACCATTGGACCGTCACCTGAGAATGGGGTCACCCTACCATTTCTTAGGAACGGTTCCTTATTCAGTCTAGATACCTCTTGAGCTATCTCCTCACAATCAAACCTGGGCTCATCGTGAGCTAGGTTCCCCAAAAAGGAGGTGAGTAGATACTTCCTCATCTGGAATCGCCTGACTACTGGCACGTTCAACATCTTCTTTACGGCGTCGCCGAAGTTGGCTAAGGCCTCTGTCCAAAGAGATTCATAGTTCCAGTCACAGCCGTTCCAAGCGACCCTGGCCTTGTGTTCACATAAGGGTCCAACGAATTTCGCTACGTGTTTCAAGAAGTCTTCGCTCACAGCGGTTAGGATATCCGACTCCATCGCGCCGAACGACTCCACCCGCCTCCTAGCCTTTCTGAGGATTTGTTTATGTGAGAACTCGTGTATTCTTCCCTCTAGGCTGACAGGGTGCTTCATGTTCCTTAAACCACACCAGCCCCGATCCAAGTAGGGCCAAGAGATTACGGTCTTGTATAGATCGTGGACACTGAACACCGTTCCAACCTTGAAACCATTGTTCTCCAAGATCTGTTTCGCCTTGGTGCCAGCCGGTACTGCATGGTAGTTGTGAATGTGAATTATGTCAGGTGGTGAGAAGTTCCTTTCAAGGTAGTAGCCCAGAAAGCCGGAAACACCTCGGGCGAACAGGCAAGCCTTATCCTCTACTTTGCTGGGTCTATACATGACAGGGTCGTCCAATATATTCGAGGTGGCTTTGTTCAATCCTTTGAACAAGATTATTTCTGTACCGTGTATTCTCCCGCTTTCGATCGCTATCTTGAATGACCACGGTTGTTTATAGGGCAAGAACTTGCGCTGACTGAGTCTCCCTTTAACTACTAACTCATGTTCCTTCAGGTTCAGCCTCTTTTTAACAACTGTGTCTTTGCTAGCTCCGTGGCTGGGCATAAGTACCTTAACATTAGCTCCCTTGGCTGCCAACTCTCTGCCCATGTTGTAGACTGCTTGTCCCACAGATCCACATGCACGTACGGATGCGCATTCGAACGACAACATCCAGATGTTGCTGAGCTTATCTATGGAGCTTTCCATGCCATAATCTTGGCACTAGGACATGTAATAAAGGTGTTCTTGTGCGTCAAGGACACGCCGCTAAGATTGGCTGGCTTATTCGTTGTCTGGCTGATCAATCGCATAGATAAGCTGGATGACTCCTCATCGCTCCTCTGTGGACTGAGGAAATCACAAAATGTGCAAAGATCTAGATGAAAGGCTTGGAGAAGGAAAAGCACTCGAGATTCGCCAATCGAGGTTTGTCGATCGATTATACTCCCGCCAAACACCTTGGGTGAATGAGACTGGTTAACACCCCTTCGCGATCGATTGATCTCTCTCTTCTATTATTCGTTCCGATCGACCGCTCAGCGTTGCTTGGCGTTCAAGGCACTCCGAATCTCTTTAGCATCAACTTTGTGAAATAGTGGTTCTGGATGACCAATCCTGTGTCCAGCTGGAACTGCAAGCTCTTCAGCTGAGTCCCAGCGTTGCTGATGTACATCTCCTTGCAGATTCAGTTGGCGCCAAACGGTCTCGGCGGCAGACGGCATGAATGGCGCCAGAAGTATTGCGAGAGAACGTACATGCTGAACGCAAACATATATGACGACGCTGGCCTTCTCCGGACTCGCCTTGACTACACGCCACGGTTCTTGAGCATTAAGATACCGATTTCCTCGGCGAGAGAAATCAATTATAGCTTCAACCGCCGCCTTCAACCGCATTTGATCCATGAGATCGCCGACGATTCGAGGAATTCGACGGATCTCCGCTACCATCTGTTCATCCAGCTCGCCCAGTGATCTAGGAGGTGGCACAACACTCCTATAGAACCGCTCAACAAAGGTCAGAGTTCGGTGAATGAAGTTCCCAAGCGTGTCATTTAGGTCTGCGTTTACCTTCTGCTCAAAAAGCTCCCAGGTGAAGCTGACATCACTCGACTCCGGTCGAATCGCCATGAGAACATATCGCCAAACATCTGGCTCTGCAATCTCAAGTGTCTCGTCAATCCAAACGCCTATCCCGTGACTCCGCGAAAAACGCTGTCCTTCAAACGTGATGAATTCCGTTGATGAGACCTGCCAAGGCAGAACGTAGCCGCGGCGCGTAGCGAGCAGTAGCGCTGGAAATATGATGATATGAAACGGAACGTTATCTTTCCCAATGAAATGGACGTTCTTCGTATGCTCATCAAGCCAAAACTCGTCAGCCCGATCTGCTTTCCCAATTCTTTGGAACCATTCTACCGTAGCTGAGAGATACCCCAGCACCGCCTCCATCCAAACATAAATGGTCTTTCCCTCAGCACTTGGAAAGGGTGCGGGAATCCCCCATCTGCTGTCACGGGTTAGGGCGCGCGGTCGAAGTCCCTCCTCAATCCATCCATAGGAAAAGTTGCGTGCATTATCAGGGAGTTGAGGATTTGAATCGAGATACTCCCTCACAGCATCGCTAAACTTCGGAAGATCAAAAAACCAGTGTTTCGCCGAGCGAATGGTTGGCCTAGCGCCACAGAGCACGCAACTTGGCTCGATGAGCTGAATCGGATCCAAGACCCGATCACAGTTCTCACATTGGTCGCCGCGGGCGCCGTCGGATTTGCAGAAAGGACAGATGCCCTGCACAAATCGGTCCGGCAGAAACAGATCGTCTTTCTCGCAATATGTCAGCTCAACCTCCTTGGTGAACACGTATCCATTTTCATAGATCCTCCGGTAGAAATCCTGAACAAACTGAATGTGCACCGGGTTCTCGGTACGCGTATAGTTATCAAGCTCTATGCGGTAGCATCTCAGCAACTCACAAATCGCGGCGTGTTGCTTATCCGTTAGAGCCCTTGGCTCTATCCCCTCTCTGATAGCTTCGACCTCTATCGGTGTTCCATGCTCATCGGAGCCTGAGACCGAGACGACCTCCTCTCCCTTGGCGCGTAGGTAACGCGTGAAAACATCTGCGGACAACAAGTGGAGGAAGGTTCCTAAATGAGGCGTCGCGTGGACGTACGGCCACGCTGAACACACAACCCATTTGCCCACTTCCGGCCCCCCAAGTCCTCGATCCAGCTCTACTTTGCGCTGCCAAGCTTTTTTAGGCTTAGAAATGCTCCTCGGGGTGGCAGGTAGCCCTTGATTCTTCCCATAGCCAACCTAGCGAGCTTAATCCCCTCTCTAGACGCCTGAGCGCTGTAAGGTCATATAAATATTGTTTACTGGCTACGCAGACGGTGGATCAATCAACCGCAATACGAAGCAACGATCGCGCCTTCTCGGTTGCTTTCTCGATATGGTCACCGAAAATGACGTTGAAGGGCGACGGTGCCTGAAGTTTCAGCGTCGTCGAAACGATCGATCGATCTTCACAGTCGGTGCCGTCGTTCCTCGTGCTGCTGGTTATCGTAGGTCATTAGCGGGTCTAGAACACGTAGTCACCCTTTGACCGGGAAGTCTTCTTTATGCCGAGGTCAGACACAAGCCTTCTCAGTTCTACGTCGATTTCGTCCTCGATTCTTCTCCGATCATCGTCTGAAACGTCTACTGAAATAGGTGTAGAGATCGGGCTTGGAGGAGCGGGCGGTTCGGGGGCCATCTCACCGCCGCTCTCACCAGGCCCGTTTCCACCGGACGAAGCTAGGACGGTTGGAGCAGGTTCGACTTTAGTTCCTAGGGGAATAGCAGCCAGGGCATCCAGTGGCTGTTGTTTCGGCTTTGGCTCTACTCCGGTGAGCACAAGCGAGACCTGCACCGTGGACGTCAAGTATGGATCAATTCTCGCACCCCAAATCACTAAGGCATCATCACTCATCAGCTCCGAGACTATCTCTCCAGGGCGGGAAGCTTCGTTCAAGCTCATGTCCTCGCCGCCACTCACATGTACTATCGCTCCGGAGATTCCTTCGTAAGTTACGTCGAGTAGAGGGGAGTTGAGTGCGTTGTACGTTGCTTCTTCAGCACGGTTTACAGTTGAAGACCAACCCATACCGATGGATGCCAGTTCCCCTCGGGACACTATCGTCTTGAAGTCGGCGTAATCTACGTTTATGAGGCTCGGCTTGGAAATGCAGTCTGTGATGCTCTGAACCATGTTTCGGATAACTTCATCTGCTAGCTCGAAAGCTGTCCTCAAGCTGTAGTGTGGGTAGAGCTCGCGAAGCCTGTTATTGTCGATCACAACCACGGTGTGGCACGAATTCCTCAGTTTTTCTAAGCCATCCATGGCAATCCTCTGACGCACCGCTCCCTCAAACCGAAATGGAGTTGTGATGACGCCGATGACTATAGCCCCGTTGTTCTTGGCGACATCTGCTATCAGTGGGGAGGCACCTGTACCTGTTCCGCCTCCCAGGCCGGTGGAGACGAAGATTATGTCGGCATCCCTAACGTATTTCTGGATTTCTTCAATCGACTCCTCAGCGGCCATCCTACCTGTCTCGGGGTTTCCACCACAGCCCTGCTCATGAGTAATAGTCGGTCCGATCAGTATCTTTCGGTTTGCTCTGACCATGTTCAGGTGGGTGGCGTCGGTGTTTATGGCTATGTTGGTTACCCCTTGAAGACCTCCTAGTGCTAACCTGTTGGCGGTGTTGCAGCCTGCGCCGCCGACCCCGACCAACAGAATCCTAGTTGGTTGAGGCAGAACATCTTTGTCGAGCTTCCTCGGAACGAGCTCTGGCTTAGATAACTCGGGAGCAACAGGTGCGCGGAGGTCTGCTCGCGAGCTATCCTCTGAAAGAGAAGATCTTGGAGCAAATAGGTCTACGAAGGTCATGCCATGGGTCCTCCGCTGGCCTCAGCTTCTTCCTTGATGAAGTCACGCAGGGCTGTGCGTATGGCCTCGGCTCTGTTGGGGTACAGACGCCTCTCGATAAGTCCATCTATGGCTTCAATGTATAATTCCGGTAGATGTACGGTAACGACTTTCACATTTACTCACCTGTACTCTGTTCGAGTACCTGTGGTCTGGCGAAAGACACACACTAGATAATCGTCAGGACTACCGCCGAACATCCGGGCGAAATACCCTGAACGTCTTTCTTCGAAAGGAGATATCTCATTGTGGTAATCTCAGCCTCCTTGTTTGTGTTTGATGCTCACTTCTTGGTAGGGAGCGTTTGGCCTGCAGCTGTTTGCCACCAAGAAATTCAGGAAAAGAAGAGGCTCCGCTTGATTTGAGGCCGGTTTCGCAGAAGACTGGGAGATCAGGTGTGTACTGTTGAGTGTTGGACTGTTGCGTGACGCCAGACCGATTCCATGTTTGAGTCAAAACCTCCATCCCATCCGGAGTTTCCGATCCCTTCTTCGACTGGCCAAGTAGCTCACAGCCTCTCACAGTTTCGAGGCTCTTGAGGTAGCACGTGTCGTGAAGTCTCCACAATATGGGCGACGCGCCTTCTAGAGAGTTGCTGATCCTAGCCTCCCAGAAGTTTTCGATCGATCGAAGCTGGAGATAACGGACAGGATCGATTGAGTCGTCATCCCTAGCTTGTGAGCCACTTGGTCTGACAAAGTACTCGGCTTGGCTTCAACGATCTATTTATTCACAGCTTACAGTGTTGTGAGTAGTCATTAACGGTGGGGGCAAGTGAGAGCCCAAGGCGCGAAGTACTTCTTCAAGTTGTGTCGAAACATTGCGGATCAGATCGAAGTTGAGTTTGCGAGAATGGAGCTAGAAGGCCTCTTCCCAATTCCGCTACGTCCCGTCTCTAACTTTGTCGATGTTCTTTCTAAGCCTCCTCTAAGCAGTTTTTGCTGAGATGAAATGAGAGTTCAGGACATTCTGATGAGAGATGTGTGCTACAGTTCAACTCAGAGGTTTCAGTCAAGTCAGGATGAACGATCGATCGATCTACAACACTTCTGAGGTCCTTCGAAGCCGGGTCAGATGTAGCTCTTCCTTGAAGTGGTCCATTGATCCAAAATCGTTTTATCAATGGATCATCTGACCGATCGTGGGGTTCCGCGGATGAGCTTTGGGGATCAAAGGGTTCTGGTTACCGGGGGAGCAGGCTTCATAGGAAGTCACTTGGTGGATGCCTTGATGGAGAGGGGAGCCTATGTAACCGTACTAGACAACCTGAGCACTGGGTCCAAAGAGAACGTTAGACGGTGGATTGGTCACAGCCGATTCTCCTTAGAAGCTGGAGACTGCCTCGAAGCAGAGGTTCTGAGAAGAGCCATCAAAAATCAGGAAATGGTCTTTCACGCGGCAGCGAATCCGGAGGTAAGAGCAGCTCTCACAGATCCCCAAATAGACTTCCAGCAGAACGTCGCGGCCACCAAGATGGTGTTGGAAGAGATGAGAAAAAGCCGAACTGCAAGAATCCTGGCGTTCACGTCGACATCAACGGTCTACGGTGAAGCGAAGCAAATTCCCACGCCAGAGGACTACGGTCCGTTGATTCCGATATCGTTGTATGGGGCATCCAAACTTGCGTGTGAGGCGCTAATATCAGGTTATTGTCATATGTTTGGTCTACGAAGCGTCATCTATCGCTTCGCCAACATCGTCGGCTCAAGGTCGAGGCATGGCGTAGTCTGGGACTTCATTCAAAAGCTCAGGAAGAACCCAAGAGAGCTTGAGATACTGGGTGATGGGACGCAATCCAAGTCCTATCTTCTCGTCGATGACTGTGTTGAGGCTTTCCTGATCGCCCTCAAGAAGTTACCTGAAAGACTAGAGACATACAACGTTGGCTCTAGCACACGAGTTACCGTAATTGAGGTAGCTAAGGTAGTATCGGATGAAATGAACCTGAAGGATGTCAGCCTCACCTTTACAGGAGGAGTTGAGGGTGGACGGGGCTGGAAAGGCGATGTGAAGACAATGTTGCTCGACATATCCAAGATCGAGAAGTTGGGCTGGAGAAGCAAACACGACAGTGCAGAGAGCGTACGCATCGCAGCCAGGCAGTTGTTGAGGGAAATCTAGATCTTGAAATGGTCTACGGAGCCGCCTTGCGAGCGCCCTCTGAAGTAGCGAGACGATCTGTCGGTCTTCTTGCGCGTTGCCTGGAGACCCAAGGTTTTTACTGCATACATGTCACAGAGGCCTTCCCTGCCATCCATGGCAACTTCATTCACCCAATCCAAATAGTGCCTAAATTCATGGAGGAAATTGAAAAGAGCAAGCTCCTTGGCGTTCTCCAACTCAACGCTCAAGGTGTGGTTTCTGTCTTCACGAATCAGCGTTGAATATGGATAAGTGTTTTGCCTATCAACGCGAACCGTGATCTCTATTGGCCGGGTCTTCCAACACATCTGGGCACTGTACTCTGTGCCGTCTCTGGCATACTTGAAAACCACCCTTAAATCGTGTCTCAGCTTACCCTTTACAAACTGCTCGACATCTTCTTGTCCTAGCGGGACATCAGTCCTGTTGTCGACCCTAATCAAAGGGCTTCTTGGTTCGAAGAACTCACAAGAGTAACGTTCCCAGTCGGGCCTTACCTCAGCGTAAGGCGGAAGGTGAAGTTTCTTTCGAATATTCTCAACAAGTGAAACAACATGTCGCTGTAGATCTATGTTTCTCTTCGTGCACCAAGGGGTTCTTCCAGCCCAGTAGCTCGGCCAGCACTTTCCCTCCTTGTCTCTATAGCTTCTCCACCTACATTTCCGACATGACCTTTCCTCTGTCAGACTGGTTCACCTACAGTTCAGGCAACATCAGATCGCTTCCAGCCCAAGGCCAGGAAGCTGTGGCAATCTCTCCAAAGCTTCATCCCAACTAGCTCCGACTCAGTTCTCCGCTGCGTCAGCCTCAGTCTTGATTGCTTTTAATGAGTTATGGGTTGCCTCTTCAGCGTTTGACTTTCTCTAGCGCAGGAACTTGATCAACACAGCAGTTTGTTGATTGAAACCAGGGCTGTTCGTCTCCAGCCAGCCGCTTTGCCGGCGAAGACACCCTAACACTCCCCAACGTATTCCTCAAAGTTGGATATCCCCACGTGGCTGATCCTTATCCTTCTAATCATCCTATGACTATTGATTCCCGCTAGCTTGGTCAGTAACGCCAATCAATGAGAATGTTCTGGAGCCTATTGTGAACGGATTTTACGGAGAGCTAGGTTTCATTTGTCTATTGGATATGTCAGAGTATTACTCAACATTCACAACTCTTTTGAGATGGTCTGCAGCGCTTTCATTCGGTAACTCGAGCTGACCCCAAGCAAGAAGATCCGAATGGAACTCGTCGATGAATCAGGAGACAAGGTTACAGTGATCTTCGAGGGACGGTTATCTAGGGAGAAAATACTTCAGTTGGCGGACCTAGCGGAGCTTTACGGAGGCAGCTTTGAGGGGAGACTGGGAGGGGGGAGTGAAAGCAAGCTCGATCGTCTTCTGAGAGTTGTGGAGAAATGCTTTCCCTTCGGTTATTTCACCTCCAGAGACGTTCTGGAAGCTTTCCAAGCCGAGTTCAGAGAACCGATCCCCCTCACGACTGTTTCAACATACCTCTGCCGGCTGGCTGACAGAGCGGTCTTGCAAAGAGTTGGGTCAGGCCGGGGATGCATCAGATACAGGGTAGCCCGAGGCGAGTACAAACCTCTTCACGAGCAGAGAATGGCCTAGTGCTTCTATCGACTCGGACCGGAACTGGCTCTCCGCCTCCGTATGATTCTCCGTCCTTCCTCGCTACCGGAATAGGTATATGGTCTTCCCTGCCTTGTGACAAGCCCCTTCTCATGGAGATCCTTCAGCGTTCTGGAGACGTACTCTCGATTCTTGTTGAGGTGATCACTCAGTTCCTTGGCGGTCCTGGGCTGTTGGACGAGCAGTCTCAAAACATGTAGTTCACTCTCGGTCACAGAGAGTCTCTTTTCCTCGGCTTTTCTGGACGCTTTGTTCATTGCGTCCTCGATCCGGGAAAGAGACTGCTGTATTCTGACGAGCTCTCTTAGAAAATCATCTGAGTCCTGCTCGGATTTCGGGTTTCTAGACTGGGAGGATTTGGTGAGACGTGCTCTATAAACGTAGGAGAATATGACACCTTCAACAATGAGTAGGGCTGCAAAGAGATACACGGTTGGATCCATCATGTTCTCCCCTAGAGCTCAGCCCCTAGAACATCGATCTTGGTTATAATCCCTACCATCCGTATCCGCTCATCCATCACCAAGACTGCTGGGCTGCGTCTCAGAAGCCGTGTCACCTCTGTCAAGCCCGAGTCCAATCTCACCTCAGGAAAGGGGGGATCCATCAAGGTCTCGACCCTGGCCCTCATGACTTTTTGGGCATCATCCGCTTCGCTGAGATGTTTCAGTATCGTGCTTTCTGATATACCTCCTACAACCATTCCGTTCAGCGACACCGGCAGCTGAGAGAAACCGCTCTCCCTCATCACTGCCACCGCTCGCTTCACTTTTTCTCTGACCTCTACATGGATCGCTGGATGGCTCATTATGTCTTTGGCTTGGGAAGGCTTTGAGGCCTGAAGCGCCTGGAATATACTGTTCATCGTGGAAATCCGGGGATTGACTGTGCCCCTTTCTATCTTCGCTATCAGCGATTGACTCACACCCGCTCTAGCTGCAAGTTGCTCTTGTGTCAACCCTCGTTTTCTTCGTATTTGTCGAATTTCCTGCCCTTTCGGCAGCCTAAACATCATGGGGTTCACCGGCTTCTAAACCCTTGGACATCCGCTTGGGCTGGGTGATTTCCTCGATCATTTGAATAATTACTCTTCTGTTCTCATCGATAAACTGAGAGGAGGCGCTCCCTTGGCGGTACGAGGTTGACAGCTCCGAGAGCCTTTCACCTAGCTCCGAGAAGGAGGCTAGGCTTGGTGACTCCAGCAGACCCAGGTACCCCATTAAGAGGGTTGTGAAGAGAGACTCCCGAACGTTCTTGTGTGCTTGACTCAGACTTCGGTTGAAAGCTCCCTTGCTCACCTTCCTTCTTCTTAAGCTAGCCTTTTGATCGCTTGTTAGATTGAACGCCTCTTCCGTGGATAGAGCATCTATAAGCAAAGTTTCGAGCTGGGCTTTGGCAAGAGAGCTGTTTCTACTCAAGAGATTAAATAAGGGGTCTTGGCGAAGACTCGAGATAAGACTGCCGATTGTTTGCCTAACTTCTCGAGATACCCGCGACCGTCGCATGCTGTGTGTCTCCCAAGCTTAATTGATAGCTAGGTATTAATCTGTACACGCTGAAACGTTGTTCTGAGACCGTGGGCTGAGGCAAGTCCTTTTGAATAACGCCTCAGAGCGCCTCTTTGTCTCAAATTGTCAGTTTTCTGGCTTTGTGGGTCTTCAGCTCGCTCCACGTCCATTAGATTTCTCAGGCCATGACAACCGTCGCCAAAAGGCATGGGTAGTCTACGCGCATTCGAGGCGGTAGTTTCGTTAGGTCACAAAGGGGGATTACACTCCCGGACGAATGCAGGAAGGCTTTAAGCTACCTTCCGCGATCATAGCGGAAGTCTCTGCCGCTACTTCTGGGACACGTCCGCTGAGTCTAGGTGTGTTCGGTAGAGCGATTCAACAATCTTGACGACCGAGGAAATGTGCTCAAGATATAACTAGTTTTTGCTGTGACGAAAGAATCTCCTCGCAAAGCCTGAGGGTTTGCTCCAGCCCTTGCTACTTCCATTCTTCCTCTGATCTCTCATGCATGACTCACAAGTAACTGACTGGGCTGCCGCTGATCATCATGATGTCAAGCATGAAGAGAATCGCCAGCAACCGTAAGTTCATTTACCGATCGATCTATCTAGAGGCCCCAGACTGACTGCGAAGATCTTACCTGAGATGGCTCCTCCGAGGTCTCCGCCACCCGAAACAGGCTTCTCGTTCGACAGTGGTATGTCGTTCTCTGCCTCCGCTTGATTCACCGGTTCTCATTCATCGATTGGTGGAGGCCAGCTCGAAAGCGACATGTGCGCCACAGAGGCAGGACGTTTCAGGTCATCACTACATTTTCTCGCAGCAACGAAATTCATCTTCTCGCGGGTAGACATTCTGACAACTCGATCGATCGAGACTGCCCCAGATACATCTTGCACCCACAATTTGAGTGAGAGAGTTCGAGACTCCATTGATGTTGGTTGGAAGATCAGTCGATCTGAGCAAGATGCAGGAGACGATGTCACCTGTGTCAGACGGAATGCCGTATGGGCTGTTGCGAATGCCCCGCAAGCAGAACGCTCTATCGACGGATATAGTCAGGTCTGACTTGACCAAGAAGAATCGGTGGCAGGTTTGTCTGACATAGGAACCGCGTCGGAACGTGGAACACAGTTCCAGCATTACGTACTGATCTATGATCCGGATCGATATGCAACGTCCCCCCATAGCTGTGAGCGAATAGCAGTTGCTTCACAGCCGTTGTTACTTGGTCGATCGTCGATCGATAACAACAAAAAGTGTCGCCCGATCGGTTGGAAGCCAACGTCAAATGACGACAACAACTCGCCGATTCGAAGTGAGTGTTGGAGAATGTCACGTCATCATCACAATGCGATTTGTTGCAGAGAAGTTTACACCTCTACCAAGAGCTTGGTGGAGGGATCGTTGATAACCGGAAGAAGAAGCATGCAAGAGGGTGTTCTCCGAGTTTGGAGGGTTAAGGTTCGAAATACACATACAAGCTAGAGGTCAAACCCAGAGGTGTAGATGTGCTAGACATCCTCGGCTAAGACAGACCTGTCATGAGTTATTGGGTATACAATTGTGTATTTCAGGACAAGACGACTCTTATTGTCTTGTAAAGTGGCTGGAGAAGCAGAAATAGGGCTCCTCGCGCGATTCGTCATACGTCACTCATGTTTGGTGAACAACGTTCGTAGTGTCTCGTCAGGTTTGTCGATAGGCCAATTTCGTTGGGTTACTCAGATCTTGTACAGTGGGATGACACGCGAGTACGATGGATCTACACTTGAAGAATCAGCTGAAGGATGTGCCGCCACCGACAAAACTTACACAATGTGCAAGATTTGTCAAGGCACAACAAGACTGTGAGAGATGGAATGGTAGTTTGCATACAGGCCGTTATGATCGCAGACTAGATCTCATCGGATTGTTCGAGTTCTGTGATCTTCATTGCTTACTGGAGAACACTGTTCTACACAAATCTCACTAACGCGTCCTATTAGACCAAACATCCCTCCCGTCTGACAACGTTGTCGGATTGCAATCCTCGGCTCCAGTTGGGTATGCTGTTGACAGACCACGTTATCGTTACCTGCCAACGCGCTGAGTTCACACCTGCAAAATACTCAGAAAATGTGTTAAACCTGGCAAAACTGGCACATTGTGTAAGACCTATGAGCTCTTCCACGTCTTACACAATGTTAAAGGAGCGTCTGTGTCGAGCAGCCCGCGGCAATGTGAACGAGATCATGCATAGCAACGGCACCGGAACGGTGATCACGTTCGCCAACCAAAAAGGAGGCTGTGGGAAGAGCACAACAGTGGTCAACGTGGGAGCCATACTATCATGGTGTCAAAACATGAATGTGTTGCTTGTGGATATGGATCCCCAGGCTAACACCACTAGCGGAGTCGGGATAATCCCTCATGAGGTCGACACAACGGTATACAATGTACTTCTGACAGCCGCAGGTTTCAAAGATATGCGAGTTGGGCCTGCAACAGCCGAGGAGGCGATCATAAGAACAGCGTTCCCAAACCTCGACATTCTTCCGTCCAACCTGTATCTGGCAAGGGCCGAATCCGAGCTGCAGTCAGTTGTCTCGAGAGAAACGCTTCTCAAGCGAGCGTTGAATTCGATTAAAAGCCACTACGACTACGTGCTTGTAGACACACCCCCATCACTGGGGATCTTAACGTTGAATGCTTTAGTGGCTTCGGACGACGTTATCGTCCCTGTGCAAGCTCACTTCTATGCCGCTTCAGGAATACCTCTGCTGTTTGGCGCCATAGAAGATCTCAGGGTTGCGGGTTATGATGTCAAGGTAAGAGGGTTCCTAATGACAATGGTGGACAACAGAACCAGACTTGCACGAGATGTGAGGAAACTCCTTAGAGATCAGCACGGTAACCTCGTCTTCCAAACAGAGGTGCCCTCAAATATCCGTCTAGCCGAGGCCCCAAGCCACGGGAAACCTGTGATATTCTACGACTCCAGGTGCACTGGTGCTCAAGCATACCAAAAACTGACGGAGGAAATGATCAGTTGAACCAAAAAAAGAAAGATGATTCGTATTCTGTTCTAGGAAACATGGGAAGAAGGCTCAGCGTTGTGGGAGCCTTCATAGGAGAGAAGCGATCTCAAGGCGACAATCTCGTCCGCGACAACGTGGAAGCTCTGCAAAACATACCCCGACCAACAGTACGACAAGAAGAAAAGCTGGATTTTCAGAGGCGCTGGAAACCGAAAAAGATGAGGAAAAGCTTCTATGAAACCAACGACAGAATTCAGAAATCGGTATGGATCAACAAAACGCTGAGACAAGAAGTCGTAGGCATAATAGACGAGTTGAATGGAAAAAGTCTTCCTTTCACAGAAGGCCAATTGCTGCGAGAATCTGTCGAGACGGGATGGCCGACCGTTAGGGAAAAATATCTTGAGATGTTGCTTAGGCTGGGAGACCTCAAGACCAACGACCAGGAACCCTAACTCTTCTGTCACGTTTGAACATTGAACAAAGTAGGAGCAGTATACATCTTGCACAATGTGTCAGGTGTGGCAGCCCTACCTGTACCGATTCTCGCCCAACAGACGTTTTCGATGAACTTCAACCGATCTCAGCCAATCGATCAAAACGTGAAAAGAAAGGGATCGACATTCACTTGGGAGAGATGGTAGACCAACTATCCCAAGGAGCCATGATCGATCGAGGTTCTGTGAACCCATTCACCCGCTCTTTTTCATCCTAAAGACTGAACTCATCAGCGCCGACACATATGCACGTTGCCGCTCATCTACACTTGCAAGCGAACTCAGCGACACTGGTGTAACACTGATGTTCTTCCTAACGTAGACGTTGTACGCGTCGGTGTCGACACCGAATCTCTTCACCTTTCTTCCGTCCAGCCAATAGTAGGGCACACCGTTGGGATCAACTTTCCTGCGCAGGAAATTCCTGAACTTGAACCTCGCCAAACTCGTGATCTTAACTCGGGTCTGTAGATCTATCCTCTCCGGAAAGTTGACGTTGATGAAGTCTATCTCCTTCGGAAATGGATTCCTGTCTACGAAGTCCATAATCATCCCTGAGAGGTCCGCGGCCTTCTTCATATACGGATTTCGATGTGTAGCTGAAAACCATGCCTCTCTGCGTGTATCTATAGAGAGAGCCATCCCAGGTATACCTACTATCGCCGCCTCCAACACGGCTGCTACGGTTCCACTTGTGAAGATAGAGTGAAGCGTGGTGTTATCCCCTCCATTGATCCCGGAGACAACGAAATCGGGTTCACCCTCGAGGAGTAAGAGAGCGGCGTACACGGCGTCGGCTGGTGTCCCGTTGATGGCATACGCCTTGCCGTTTCCTCTAAGATTGGTTTCGCGTATCCTTAGAGGCTTATGAAACGTGAGAGCCTTCCCGTCTCCACTCCGCTGGGACTCAGGGACAACAACTAACACTTTGTGCTTCTTCTTCAATACGTTGTACAATTCAATGAGGCCTGGAGACTCAGGCCCATCATCGTTCGTCAGGGCGATCTGCATTTCTTGCTTCGTGAGGAGGCTGCGTCTGGGCTTGGAGTTAAGTCTTGTCTCATAGAAGCGTCCTTCGATCTATCCTTGGTCTGTGCTAGACCTATTTGGGGGATCAGAGAAGGAAGAAAAACCATTATCTTCTAGCTTCCAGCGTAGAATAGAGGGCCCGTAGCCTAGAATGGATAGGGCGGCAGCCTCCTATCCTCCTTTGCGAGAGTCAGCTGCAGAGAGGTGGGACGAGCACCCCCTCGTGGAGATCGCGGGTTCAAATCCCGCCGGGCCCGCCATCGGCAAATAATCAGATCGGCTTGTTCTCGGCTCTTCTTTAGGCGATCAGCTTGACTCAGATGGTTTCGGCCGTAGGATAAGACTTATTCAAGCCAGATCCCGCACAATGTCTTCGAAACACTTCATGAACGACAGGGAGTTCGAGGTGAGGATAGTTCAGTTGATACTCTCAGGGGAAAGTCAGAAGGCTTTGGAAGCACTGAGCAAAAGCTATGGTGTGGGGACCCCGAAGCTCCGGGTTGGAGCTGTGAAGGGAAGGGTGAAGAGCCCGGCGGTCTACGTTGCACGAAGCAAGACAATACATGTCTCAAACGCTGACGGGTTATCAAATCCCAGGCTTATTCTTCACGAGTTTTATCATCACCTTCGCACCATTGACGAGAAGCACCGAGGAACCGAGAAGCACGCCGACAGGTTCGCTGAACACTACGTCCGCTCATATATCGAGAGAGGAAGATCGACCCAGTGAACGTAGAGAAAATCTGTGGCACAAAGCCTTTGGAGGTTGCTGTTCAGCCGAGCCCTGATAGTCCTTTGATTTGGTCAGTCGATCGATCGGAGAACGGATAGGAGTTCCGACAGGCTGTGGATTACGTAGTCGGGATTCTCAAGATCCGGCCAATCACGCCTCATGACAAGGGTCACCAGCATCCCTGCGCGTTTCGCTCCTCGAACATCGCTGAACGGCTTGTCGCCTACGACAAGACATTGCTTGGGGGAGACGGCCAGTTGGGAGGCAGCCATCAGGAATGGTTGAGGGTGTGGCTTGAGCATCACGCCGTCCTCTCCGCCGACTACAACAGCCGAGAAGTAGCGCTCCAAACCTGAAACACTGATGCGTCGACGTTTCACGCCAGGCGTGCCGTCCGTGTTGGTCACAATCCCTAGGGAGTATCCTCGCATAGCCTCCAGGGTTGACACAACGTCTGGGAACGGTCTTCCCTTGGCGTACTCCTCCCAGTAACGCTTCGTCCAGCGTCGTAAGGCTTCACTCGAGGCGGCTACTTTCGCGTTCACCCTCTGCAGAACTTCAACCCACCACAGATTACGGTTGAACTCCAGACTCCTCTCCATCTCCTCTCCCGTCTCCCGGATCGCGGTGAGAAGCCTTCGAATCGTAGATGCTGGGCTTGTGGGATGCATATCCCGCGCGATCTCTCGAGCCACACTGTCACTGGCCATCCTCGCCACTGCCGAAGAGTCGATCAGCGTGTCGTCGAAGTCACACAGCACCGCCTCCACTCTCTTCATCTCTTAACCCTCCTTCAAAATGGGCTGCAAGGTCTTGATAATGAGAAGGTGTCAGGCCCGATGATCGATCGATACTCCGGCGGAAGGACGCGCAGATGGTACCTTAAACTCAACGAGGAAAACGAGCTAGACCGATGATTTAGCTACTCGCTACCGAGTTATTCCTCAACGATGATAGCGTTTTCAGGGCATTGCTCAACGCAGGCCATACAGACCAAGCAAGCGTCGGGGTTCGCGGGTATGGATACTTCTTTGTCGTTGTGTTTCCCTTTTTCGAATACTTCCACCGGGCAGACTTCTATGCACGTCCAGTCTCCATTGCATTTTTCACAGTCCACTGTTACTTTGGGCATGTAGCTCACCCTGTTCGTGCCGCTATTTGCGCGGTATTTAGGGTTTTTCCTTCGAGAATTAGCGGCTGTGGATGCGTTCGGTCGATCGACCTTCGCGACCTCTGCACGTACTTCGCCGCAGTCTCCTTGCAGTCTTCTCTCCATAGAGGTGAGGTTCTCAGTGATCCCGTTGAGGTAGGCTGGGTTTTCCAGAGTTTAGTAACCTGTTTGTTGGGTTCGGTCGAAGTTGTTCCACGACGTGAAGGGAGTTTGACTAGGACCCTCATGCAAAGATCGTGTCCAGCCGGCGCATATGACTTTTCTAGGGGTCATCGATCACTCGTGTGTGACTGACCAGCCAATCGATGGATCAAAAGCGTTAATAGTCCATCGTGTAACCAAAGCTGTGAGTGAACGTCATGAGTTTCAGGATGAGAATTCCTAATGCCAAATCCTTCTCTGACCTTGTAAACGCTGTGTCAGCTGTTGTTGAAGAGGGAACTTTTCGTGTGGATGAGTCGGCTGTGAGGTTAACCGCAATGGACCCAGCCCACATCAGTCTGGTGGACTTCGAGTTTCAGAAGGCGGGGGCGGAGGAGTTCTCTTGTGAGACGCCTGTTGAGATATCTGTCAGTATTACGGAGCTGCTGAAGTTCCTCAAGAGGGCGAGAGGAGGTGAAGGTCTGGAGTTATCTTATGACTCTGAGAGGAGGCGTTTGACGATATCGTTCACAGACCCCTCGCTTTCGACAGAGAGAATGTTCACAGTAGGCGCCTTGGAGACGGCGGGTGAGAAGCCTCCTTCGCCGAAGTTGACGTTCGATGCTAGGGCGAGGATGGAGATAGATGTGTTCAAAAATGCGGTAGATGACAGTATGTTGGTGAGCGATTATGTGAAGGTTACCATCAGCCCCAGCGGTGTAACTCTCGCCGCTAAGGGAGAGCTTGGTACTTCTCAGACGAAGGTGGTGAAGACCCCAGAAAAGACAGATACAGCTCTCTATGATTTGCAGGCGGAAGCCGAAACCTCAGCGCATTTCAGCATAAACTATCTGAGCAAGATCCTGAGAGCCGCAACTGCCGTCTCGAAGGAGCTCACAGTTGAGTTATCAACAAGCAAACCCATCAGGCTTGACTTTACCATACCCGCTGGTCACCTGACTTATCTGATCGCTCCTCGCATTGAGTCGGCGTAGAATTTTTGAAGTGATAAAGAGAAAGGAAGTCGATCGATGCTCACTTTGCCGGCTTAAGGCTCTCCCATGTATTCCTCTTCAGCCGCTTCATTACTCTTCAGATAGTCTCCTCTTGGTTCGGTGGTGAACTAAACCTTAACACTGGCTTGTTCGAATGGTTCGAGAAGGCGATGACCGTTGGTAACGGGTATAGTCTATCACAAAGCATATCTCGCCCATGATTTGGGTTACGATCATCCTGAGAGGCCTGAGCGAATAGAGAACATACTCAAGGCGATGGAGGAGATCTTAGAGAGGCAGGACGTTACTCTCCTTGAGCCGAATCCAGCGTCAACGACGGATCTGTTGAGAGTTCACACCGCAGACTACGTGGCCAAGATACAGAGTATGAGTGAGACTGGAGGGGTTCTTACAATGGACACTCCAGTTCCACAGGGGGTCTACGAAACAGCGAGGCTGGCTGCTGGAGGAGCGATACTAGCTGGCGAGTCGGTTGTAGAGGGGAAGGTCGATAACGCGTTTGCGTTAACCAGGCCCCCAGGTCATCACGCTGGCAGAGCTTTTGGGGGAGGTTTCTGTTTCTTCAACAATGTAGCTGCAATGGTAGAGTACATTAGGTTTCGTCATCACCTTGGGAAATTCGCTATTTTGGACTGGGATGTTCATCATGGAAATGGAACCCAAGAGATATTCAATCGTGACCCCGACGTACTGTACTTTTCAACCCATCAGAGCCCTCTCTACCCGGGCACTGGAGCCATAGAACAAATTGGAGAGGGATCCGGTCTTGGATCCAAGATTAATGTTCCTCTTCACCCAGGGACTTCTGGAGCGTCCTTCAAATACATTTTGGCCGAGCTTTTCGCGCCGTTGGTGGAGCAGTTTAGACCCGACCTTATCGCTGTTTCAGCTGGTTATGACGCATACTTTGATGATCCGCTTGCGAACCTGAACTTCACAATCGAGACTTATTCCTACTCAGCCAAGTTTGTCAAGGACTTGTCGGATAAGTTATGTGATGGAAGGCTTGCGGTTGTATTGGAGGGCGGATACAACCTACAGGCGGTTTCACTCGGTGTTCTTGCTACATTGTCTTCTATGCTTGGACTAGGAGACGTTGAGGAGCCCTCCACAACACCATCACAGGTTGTTGATGAGGTCGTCCGAAGAGAGGTCTCACACATTAAGGAAATTCTGTCTCCTTACTGGAACCTGCGGTGAAGGCTGTCTGGTACGATGATTGGCGAAGAGTTCAAATACAGTATTTGGAAATGGATCTAGTGATGGGTTTGCCTTATGCTCGCCCCTACCACCCAACGTGGAATTGGGATCGCTGTCTGGATGACGTTAGGGGTCTCAACGGCCGTCTCGGTTTCCCGAGAGACAAAGCCGGTTGTCTGGCCTTCCTTGGTCTTAAGGTCTTGCCGGAAGAGAGGCTGGTTAAGGACTCTCTAGATAACCGCGCCGTTACCGATGATTCAGTGATACTCTCGCTTCTTCATCACTACTCGAAAGCACATCACCGTAGGTTAACAGGTACATTTGTTCCTTTTCGCAAGTTCTCAGGCGGCTCATCCTATCAACCAACATTTGGGAGACGCGTCTTGGACAAGATTTCACTTACGTTTGGTAGTCGCCCAGAGATGCTAGGCCCCGCTGCTGAGATGCTTGGGGGAGCAGAGACTCAGCTAGAAACCTACTCATGGCAAATCCCTGCACTTCCTCTCATTCCGTTGACCATCGTCCTGTGGCCACAGAGTGAGGAGTTTTCCGCGTCCTCCAACGTACTGTTCGATTCCTCAGCAGATTCGTTTCTACCCACCGAGATGCTGGTGCTTCTAGCTGAGTTGACGTCCGCTAGACTGAAGAAGGTAGCAGAGTACCTCGATTGATGCACGTAGAACCAGCTATCGTCAATCGATAGAATGTGTGCTCCATCCAAGCCCGGTGTTCACTCTAGCATTATCCACCGATCGATCGAGAGGTATGCAAGCAGATGGAACATATAGAGCGAGTGTTATACATGCCGTGGCGTAAGTCTCAGGGAGACCGAGGAGCCAAATCAACCAGACGAACAAACAGGTCGATCGATCTTCTTATAAGTTTTGATAGAAGAGCAATCGTTCGGCTGCTTGCGGGGAACCTGATGAAGTTCGCGTTCATCCACCCTAGACCAGATCTAGAGACCCCTGACCCTGACAAAAGGAAGGCTCCCGCATCATGGCCTCCTTTAGGAATACTTTACATGGCATCGTTCCTCAGAGAACGTGGAGTTGATGTCTCGGTACTTGATCAAGCAGCCAGCACCATTTCTTTTAGTGAAACAGTTGGATGGGTAAAACGTCAAGACCCGGATATTCTGGGAATCTCAACGCTCAACAACTCCGGTCTTACAGCGGCCAGGATTTCCCGTGAAGTCAAATCCATCAACGCAGATGTCGTCGTTGTATGGGGAAACGTTCTCGCGTCATTCAACGCAGAGAGGATCCTACGGGATCATCCATTTGTGGACATAGCGGTCAGAGGAGAGGGTGAACTAACTTCTCTCGAGATAGCTAGGTGTATGGAGAGAGGAGATGATCTAGAATCGGTCCGTGGGATCACGTTCCAAAGGAATAGACATGTGATCTCTACGGAGGACAGGCCGCTTCTGAAGAATGTGGACTCACTTCCCCTTCCCGCTCGCGATCTGTTGGATGCGGAATACCATTCAGCAATCTTCGGGGTGCAGGTGGCGCCTAAGAGGTTCACGACTATGGTATCATCTCGGGGCTGCCCATACAGGTGTCGTTTTTGCGGTGGAAGCAGGCTGTTCCATAATGTTTGGCGACCTAGGTCAGTGGACAGCATAATGGACGAGTTGACGCTAATCGTTGATGAAGGATATCGCCAACTTCTTTTTGTCGATGACAATTTCACTTTGAGCCAAGAAAGAGTTGAGGACTTATGCAGGCGAATGAGGCGGGAAAGACTTGATCTCGAGTGGTTCTGCGACTCAAGGGTTGATCGTTGTTCAAGTCAGATGTTGAAGGAGATGGCGCGGTCAGGCTGCAAGATGCTCTACCTTGGGATCGAGAGCGCAAATCAAAGGATACTAGACTATTACAATAAGAGGATCACTCCATACCAATCTGAGAATGCGGTTCAAACTGCGAGGGATGCTGGAATAGACGTGATCGTGGGTTCATTCATAGTGGGAGCTCCTGATGAGACTCGAGCGGAGATACTTGACACTTTAAGGTTTGCTCATAATTTGGATATAGATATCGCGCAATTCAACATCCTGAGGGTATTTCCTGGAACAGAGATATGGGATGAGCTCAGAGAGAAGAGTCTGATAGACGAGGACAGGTACTGGGAGACAGGGATTTATGTGCCAGACATATGCTTTACTGCACAGAACGCAGAGGAAATGAAGCGTTTGATCTCGAATGTCTTCAGGGACTTCTATTTGCGGCCAAGGTTCATCCTGAGGCAGGGGGTAAGAACATTGACAAGTTGCTACCGTCTTCATGTGGTCGCCAGCAACCTTCGAAGCGTAGGTGCGGTTAGGGAAGGTTTCAGCCAGGCGGCTGTTGCGTACTGAATTTCATCCAAGCGCTTACTCATGTGCTGTTTGTTAGCAACATGGAGATGGCGGACCTAGTAAGTACGCTGCAGGTCACACTCTCACCAAACAGCTCTGCTAACTTGACAGAAACGAGGAAACAAAAATCGAGATGAGACTTCCACATCGGGCGTTGAGAGTGTTGAGTTGACGAGCTATCCATGGAATGTTCTTGCCAAAGGAGTATTTTCTAACCAGTGGGTAGGGAACCAGCACAGAGTCTCCTTTGAACGCTTTTGACGATGTTCCTAGCGAAGCGGGTGATCAATCGATCGCAGTTGGACGGAGATCTGTAGGCCAAAGAAAACTGGGAGGATAAGTCTCCAGTGCAGAGCTTAGTACCTTTCTCGGTGAATTGCGATCAGTTGAGAACTGCGTGACTCGACGATATTGATTTTCAAAATAAGGTGTATAGATATACGCACGTTGCCGCGACGAAAGGAATGGTCACGTTATCATCGATTCTTGGTATCCTTTCAATCATGCTAACGAGCGCACTTACAGCGATACCGTATATCCCCAGTTTCCACAAGGCGATTGTAGAACACACGATGAACATTGCAAGGGTTCCATCCCATGATTTGATGTGTCTCTTCTGGGTGAAGGCTCTGACAACTCCAGTGACGGCATCCCCAAAGGACATGAAAAGTACAGGAATCAAACCTACCCATATATTTCCAAGATAGAATCCAAGGAGAATCATCAATCCGTAAGCGATTGCGAAGTGTACTTCGTAGGAGTTTTCTTCTATCTGAAACCAATACATCCTTCTCCATTTTCTTCTGAAGAATACGTAACCCGCGAGCAGAAATGCCATGATAGCCACTATCCAGTAGTAGCCCTCATAGAATAGGGGCACTAATAGGGCTGTGATGCCTCCCCCTAGGATGTGGACTATCTTTCTTCCAATGTATTCTGCAGGGACGCTCCTACCCCTTCTGAAGAACTCATAGAACAATCTCGAGATGTAATGTATTACCGCGAGGTTCCACACGAGAAGAATCGCGGTAACAACTGCTACCTGTCCAAGAACATCCATACTTCTATGGTCGTCTGACCTACACCTATAATTTTTTCCGTCAATTCGGTCGATCGACCATCATGAAATGAACTCTATCAGTAGCGCCATACACACTGCAAATGTGAGACAAACGTGTTCAGCATTTACAGTAACGCGAGCAAGCGCTGGTGACTCAAGTGACGGGAACCGAGCTTCAAAGAATCGTTGCGGTCCTGGTGCGGGGGGTGGGATTTGAACCCACGAACCCATCCGATCGACCCTGGTGAGTCGAGCTTCGGGACAAGGGCCTGAACCTTGCGCCGTTGACCAGGCTTGGCGACCCCCGCCACAGTGGAAATGAGGACGCCTGGGGTTTTATAGTTTTTCAAGGATCTCATGAATGTGAGATCGTTCGGATCAGCACCGTTCTTCCGCTATTTATTTGGGTATCCAGAGTATGCCTTATTCTTTGTGGAGTGATATCCATGCTTCTCCTCAACCTCGACCTATTCATCGAAGATGTTTGCTCATAATGTCAAGGGGCTAGTTTCTGATTTCTTTCTTCAAGGTTGTGGTACAGAGTCTTCGCTTCCTCGATCGCTCTCTCTCTCAGCCACTGAGAGATCACTTCTTGCTCGTATGCGCTTTCCAAATCATCTTGGTCTATTATTTCAGGTTCGCCGTTAGGTCTATCTATCACATCGATCCCTAGATCAACGTACGTGACATAGTTCTCGTATAGTTGGGTAGGAGTGCAGATGCTGTAGTGCCCTCCCTTGTAGCTATGATCTGCTCCGTAGTACCGCGATGCCACAAACCAGTTTCCTTGATTTATTGCTGTCAGTCCGTAATCCCCAGCGCCTACTTGTGTTCCGAGGCCATCATAGCGCCCTCTTCCTGAGAATGTCCTTCTCAGGACAACAGATCCCTTTCCTCTTCTAACTACTTTTCCCGGCGTGAGGATGACCGTTCTTCCATCAAGCTTCACGTGTTCTATGCTTACCAACTCTCCCTTTCTTGGAGCGAATGAACTCATGATTGAAGAGAACAGTTGGGAGACTACATCGTTGGACACATAACCATCTATGACCAGTTTCTCAGCGAACGTGACTAGGTTCGAAAGAGCTTCGCTTCCAGCTCTACAGAAATGATGTCCGGGAACGGTGTAAGCAACCTCATTTCTAATTTTATCTAGCTCTTGCTTTGCTAAAAGCGGTACCTCAATCTCCACCACAGCTTCTGGTCTTAGGTTTCCTTCAACTCGGGTCGCTTCCCAATGAGATTCAACGTTTCTCCTCACAATAGGGTAGATCGTGCCTCTATTTTGTTGACTCATCCAGATAGCTACATCAGGAAGCCTGTCCTTCAACAGTTCGACAAAGTCTATGAGCACCTCACTTTTGCCTGTGAGTAGGACCCGATGTTTTCCGCTGTACTCCTTGATCAAGAGATCAGCTGCTTTATGCTCTTGACTAAGGTTGAACCTCTGAGCCTGAGTCCAAGTTGGGTTCACGACATCGTATCCATTGTCTAGAGCAAGCTTACCCATAGACGTGCTGTAGATGCCACGGATCATCACTCTGGCCATTTATGCACGCCTGCCATCAAAGACCTGCTTCGGAGTCATCCTCCTTAACCTTGAAGCTTCCTGCTCTCGGACAGGATCGCGATAAGCGACCTTATGGCCTCTCCGATCTCCTTCACCTCGCGTATGTCTGTTGCTTTCGAGAGAGCAACCGTTAGCTCCTCAATCTTCCCAATAACAGATTGGTCTATCTGCTTCAGGGCGTATGGAGTTCCGATAGTTGCGGCTTCAACATCATCCGTGATCTTAACAACCTTCTTGTTACACTTCAAGCATCGAAGCTCTCCAGATATCTGGAAAAGAGGGCTCCCACACGCAGGGCAGATATCTGTGGTCATCTTGCCTCCAGAGCGCAGGGCATCCGCCATCCTACGCACGTCGTCAGCAGAAGCCCTCTCAGCCACGCCAATCCACCACCCTCTGGTTGTAACTCTTAAATTTAAGCGAATATGCTTAGAGATACGGCGGCCTTTGCGCCAGCGTAGGGGTATGTCACCCATGATTCAAGAAGAAGAATGGCAAGGAAAGAAGGTTCAGATCACGCAGATACTTGAAGGGATCTCCAATGATACAGGCACCCCCAGAAATATTCGTCGTACAGCTAAAAACGCAGCTGATGAACTCGACAACGAGAAGCTTTCACCGCCAGTTCGAGCAGCTAACGCGATAGAGATGATAAACGAGATACTTTCTGATCCCAATATGCCAAGTTGGACGCGGACAGCTCTTTGGTCAGCAATCTCCCTCTTGGAAACCGTGCGTCGCTAAAACGATTGATCGCACATGATTCTGATTCGCAGCCGCGGTCTTGAGGATTGTTGACTTTCGTCGCTGACACGTTGCACTAATTGTCGTTGTGTTGCTCGCCTTCGTTTTTGGGATATTTTGATGTTAGGATTTCCCTAATGCTTTCTGCTATTTTCTTACCTATTCCGCGCACATGACTTAGTTCTTCTTCATCTTTTGTGAATACCTCTTCCACTGTTTCGAATGCTTCCAAGAGCCTCCTAGCTCGAATTGTGTCTACATTTGGAAGGCCTGCGACTACAAATTCCTGAGCTTCCTTCATCGTAGCAGGCCTATGCTTCACCCTTACTCGCGGTTCTCGCTTCTTCTCCAGTTGCTCTCTTCTGGCTATGGATGCAAGAAGTAAGGCAGTTTCTTCACAGCTCTCGGTTCTTAGGACAGATACCCCGTAGTCAACGAGGACACTCGCTAGGGCCCCCAAGATTGCTTGTGGGAGGACGTTTCTTGAACCATATAGTGTTTCTCCCTCCACCAGGACAATAGGTTTCTCATACAAGTCTCTTAGACTTGCTACTTGAGTGAAGAGTCTGCCGTCTATTATGGAGGTGCAAAAATCAGACACAGCCTTTCGTTCAACCACACATCTGTCGCTCAGCACGTAGTCACCGGTTTTCAACGTCTCGACCTTGAGTTCTACTCCAAGATCGATGAGCTTTTTTACCACGTCAGAGTTCATTTCTCGGGAGTCAGCAATGACCCGGATTCCCTGGGTTCCCTGTTGACGTTTCTTCACGAACTGGTCTAGGCTGGGTTGCTTGTCTTCCGCTTCCTCCCTCTGCCTTCTTTTTCTGGTTGGGGCTTCACTTGCCCTCCATTTCCGGGCCCTGCAGTTGGATCTCGCTTCAACTCCTGAATGAAAAGTTGGTTTCGACAATTCTTTCACGTCCCTCCGGGATCACGGGGAAATAAGGCTTATCAGGTTGGCTTCGGACGATGTTGTGTCAAGAGTGACCGTCATGTCTACTTCGGCCTTGATTTGTCTCGAAGGAATTGATGGCTCAGGTACCAGTACTCAGGCAAGAAGGTTGGGGAAGAGACTGGAGAAATTAGGTGTAAGATGGAGGGTCACCCACTTTCCAGACTATGGGACACCCATAGGAAAGCTGATCGAAGGGTTCCTTTTACACGACATCCGTCTTGAAGCAAGAACGATCCGTCTTCTATACACAGCGAACCGCTGGGAAAGAGCCTCGGAAATGGAAAGAGCATTGAGGAAGGGGGTAGTGGTGATTCTTGATCGTTATTCTTCATCGAACATAGCCTACGGTGTTGCTGACGGCCTAGACAAGAAGTGGCTGGAAGACATTGAAAACGCCTTGCCCCAGCCATCGCTGACCATCCTGATCGATCTATCTTCTCGCGAAGCTTTGAGGCGCAAAAGAAGAGTGAAGAAGCTAGATCGTTATGAGAAGAACATTGAGTATGTAGAGAGGGTAAGGCATGCCTACCTTCGTCTAGCTAAGGAGAAGGGATGGAAGATATTAGACGGAGTTAAATCGAGAGAAGAACTTGAGGAAGAAATCTGGGACTACGTCAATAAGCGTCTTCCGAGGCGATCGATCCATCGAGATCCACGACCCTGAGGCTGTTCAGAGCCTCAAATTATAGCCCAGTTTGCCTTTGCAATCTACGTTCACCCCTGGGAGATGCCATCAGCAGGCTCAATCACCGTCTTGGAAGACTTCCTGTAGATCAATCGATGTGAGCCAAACCACACGGCGCCACTAAATTGATTAGTCACTTTGAACCTGAAGAATATGGTGAAGATGAGTAATAAGGAGGGCGTCGGTCGAAGATACTTCGGCACTTCTGGAATGAGAGGGGTCTTTGGCGCGGATTTTCGTATAGATCTCTTCTACAGGTTAGGTCTATCTATAAGACAAGCAATGCCATCTGTATCCAAGGTCTGTGTTGGCAGAGATGCTAGAACAACTTCGGAGACGATGCAGAGGTCTCTGATGTCAGGTCTGCTGATGAGCGGTGTAGAGGTCTTCGACTGCGGGTTGTGCGCCACGCCTGTACTGCCGTCAACTGTTGTTGAAACAGGTTCAGATGCCGGGGTCATGGTTACAGCCTCTCACAATCCGCCCCAGTACATAGGAGCTAAACTCTTTGACAGTCGTGGAGCCGGTTTTCCTAGGGAAATAGAGAGAAGAGTCGAGCATATCTTGAATGAACCTGAAGAATCTCGTCTTGTAAGCAAAACTCGGCTGTACGATATTCAAGATAAAGCGCTGAGCCTCTACATCAGGAGGCTCATGGCACATTTCTCCAAGTCAGACTTCTCCTCAGATATTAAGGTCTTGGTGGACTGTGGGCACGGAGCGACGTCCACACTAGCCGATAAGGTATTTCTGAATCTTCCGATTCAGGCCAGAATCATCAACAATATCCCGGATGGATTGTTCCCATCGCATCCGCCAGAGCCGACCGTGGAGAACCTCAAGGTCTCATCCAGATTGGTGAAACCTCTGAAGTCTGATCTCCTTCTGGCGTTCGATGGGGATGGTGATCGGTTGGCGGTAATCGATGGAAAAGGAAACCTGATTGAGACGGATCTGGTCCTAGCGCTCCTGTTAGAGCAAATAGTCAGGCGCAGCCCCGGCAAGGTGGTGCTGTCGGTTAACATGTCCAATGGAGCTAGAGAGCTCGTTGAGAAAGCAGGGGGAAAGGCGGTGTACGCGCCGCTGGGGAAGACCTACAGAAAGATGATGGAACTGAATGGGGTGGCCGCAGCAGAGCCGTGGAAGCTCATAGACCCAGCGTTTGGTCTTTGGGAGGACGGCGTGTACTCTTCTCTCCTGCTACTGAAGACGGTCACCGAACTTGGCGGTATTGAGCAGTTCCTTGACTCGCTTCCCAACTATTATAAATTCGAGATCGATGTTAAATGTCCGAACGAGCTAAAGCAACAAGCTCAGGAAAGAGCGGAGAGAGAGCTCCTCAAGCAAATGGGAACCTCAAAAGTTATGAAGATCGACGGTACGCGTTTAGACTTCTCAGATGGGTCTTGGATATTGATACGGCCCTCTGGCACCGAAGCCAAGATGAGAGTCTACGGGGAAGCAAGAGAGAAGAATGTCAGAGACAAACTCATGGACACTGGAAGATCTATAATCGAAGAATCCACAAACCTAGCGGTTGATAGACAGAACGCCTAGAAGGGGTTTCACACATCCATGTGTCCAATAACCTATTTATCTCATGAGATCTTCGACGAGATCGTAGACCATTGCCAAGCGGAATACCCGCTAGAAGCTTGTGGGATACTTCTGGGAACAAGCGCGCCTCGACAGACTCGAGTCACAGACATCGTAAGAGCGAAGAATATCAAGAGATCCAGCGTGAGGTATGAGATAGACCCATCAACCCTTCACAGGACTCATTTCACCGCGGAGATGAAAGGTCTAGAGGTAGTAGGATTCTATCACTCACACCCAGACCTTCCATCCGAGCCATCGGAATACGATGCTGAACACGCACTATCAGGTCAGATATATCTTATCGTATCGTTACAGGTCAAAGGCAGAAAAAAACCAACCGCTTGGAGATGGAGCTCGGAAGTAGATCGATTCCTTAAGGAGGAACTGGTCATCCAGCCGTGAACAGCTGAAAACTGACCGACATCCTTAATCCAACGCTTTGGCAACAGTTTCTCGATCCATGGTGTTTCATACCAGAGTCTCGCTCTTATCTATTGTCGACGGTTATGACGATTCATGCGCGTTAGACCCCTGGCAGGGTAGAGGACGGTGATGTCTAGCGTGGAGACGAGAGAACATCCCTCGGAATTGTTGATATTAACTGAGGCCTGACTGTACCTCCTAATTCTTTCAAGCGTCCTCGCAGGCCAGCCTGTACCTGCTTGTGTGGCTAGACCAATAGAGATATGTAGATCTCCTGTTCAAGTGACCTGCAGAGGATGGGTGCTTGCCCAAGCTCTTGGAATACAGATTTGATCTCCACACCCACACCACGTGCTCCTTCGACTCCATCACCTCTCCAAAACAACTGGTGAAGGCGGCCGTTCGAGAGGGTTTATCGGGCCTCGCGGTAACCGACCATAATTCTGTGGAATGTATAGCACAAGTCAAACGTGCAGCCGGCGAGAACCTAACGGTTATCTCAGGAATAGAATGTAAGACAAGACATGGAGACTTGATCGGACTCTTTGTCTCCGAGAGGCCTTTGGGAAGTAATATACTGGAGATTGCTGACCAGATCAAAGAGATGAATGGGCTCGTTGTGTTGCCACATCCGATTTCATACTTCCGAAAGAACATCTACTCTCGTCAAGAAATGGAGGTGATCAGGAAAGTAGATGCAATTGAGACATTCAACGCGCGTAACGTCTTCGGACGGCTGAACCGGGAGGGTGAAAGACTTGCTGCCAAGTTCAGTAAGACACGGGTTGGAGGAAGCGATGCACACACGCTCAGAGAAGTCGGACGCGGATACACCGTGTTCGCCTGTGGAGAAGAAGACGAGGTCAGAAAAGCCATACTATCCGGGGAGACCGATGTTGGAGGCTCCCTCTCGCCTTTCATAGTGAGAGTCCATTCGATCGCAGCGCGAATAAGGAAAAGAAGACTGTCACCAGACTAACTGAATATTAGCCCTTCACATCTGCCTGTGGGATGTCGGATCAGCTAAACAAGTTCCGCCAGCAACCGCAAGATTAATCCATTAGAACCCTCCACACCAACTAGCCCGGTGGTGTAGCGGCCAAGCATGGCGGGCTTTGGAGGGTGAATCCTGGAAGGGAACCCGGTGAGACCCGTCGATCGGGAGTTCGAAACTTGGAAGGGGAAGTTCCGAGCGACAGTCTCCCCCGGGCTACTATTCTTACCGATGATGTCAACCTAGCGCGGCTTCATATAACACCATGGGGTGAAGATTCTTCATAAATTTCTCCAAGCCCCTTTGTAGTTCTTCACAGATTCTTTGAGGCGCCTCTTAATATGTAGCAACTGATCAGATGAGTTGGTTTATGATGGTATCGGTTTCAGTTTCGTTGCGTGCTTGCTTCGGATCGAGTCAATGATAGCTTGAGCAATGACTGTGGCTCTGTAACCATCATCTATCGTAACAAGAGGCTTGGTCCTCTTCTTTACGCATGCGGCGAAGTGACTTAACTCTAACTTTAGTGGTTCCTCAAACTTCACTGTAGGTGTGATCTCGTGTTCCATCTTCTCGATTGAGACATTTTGTGCGAGGAAGTCAAGCTTAATTACGCCGTTTGTTCCTGTGACCTGCATTTCTCTCTTCTTTCTCGGTGTCAGCCAATTTGCCTCTACCAGTGCAGTCTTGTTGCGTGGGAAAACTAGCGTGGCCTGTACGTAATCAGTAAACTTATGACGCCGTAGCTTTCCTCCTCTGGCAAAGACCGCTTTCGGCCACTGATTGAACATATAGGTTGCGAGATCGACATCATGTATCGCCGTGTCTCTTATCACCCCGACATCTCCTATTCTCACTGGCCAGCTGCCTATTCTCCTGGCGTATGAAAGCAGAACCTCCCCGATCTGTCCTTCTTCTATCATATTTCTTGTCTTCTGTACAACAGGGTTGAATCTCTCTATGAACCCCACTGACACTATGTTATCGAGTTTTCTGGCAAGATTGAGGACCCTTCTTGCTTCGGTTACCTCGACGGCCATCGGTTTCTCAATCAGCACATCCTTGCCTGCTCGTAGAGCCGCTGTTGCGACCTCTCCATGTGTGTTGGAAGGCGTACAAATGGTGACGGCATCAACATTATCGTCCCTGAGAAGATCCTTGTAATTTGGGTACACTACAGGCACCCCATACCTTTGGGCTACACCTCTAGCCCTTTCTTCATCTAAGTCGCACAGAGCTTCGAGCTTGACATTAGGAAGCTCGGTGAACACGCGTGAATGGTTGCGCCCCCAGAACCCGGTTCCAATCACGCCCATGCCAACTCGGTCCATTCGTGCTCACTACCGGGGTAAAGCCTGTAGCATACTAAAGTCGAACAAGGCCTTCTTGTCGCTGATTTCTGCTGAAGCAAATTCACGCAGTCCACTGTGGCTAGTGAGTAGGATGGCTAGATCCGCCTTGTTCAGTCTTTCACTTAGATCTCTCTGTTCACTGCTGTGAAGCTTGTCAACTACATCCGCCGTCAAATAGCTCTCGGTGACGCATCTTCGAGATTTTACGCCAGTCAATATTCGTTTCCTCTCTTCTTCCGTGTCAGCTACTACAAACAGCTTGATCCTCCCTCTTTGGTCTCTAGTCCTCTTCTTTATCAAGCCCTTCAGATGAGCTATCCCATAGTTAACACCTGCATCCATTGTTTTCTCGACTTGATGCAGAAGCCTTGTCCCTTGAAACAATATACCTTCACCCTGAGTCAGGTAGCGGATGATTCCAGTAGCTTTGGGATCCCTTACAGCACTAGGAGCTAGGTGTTCTCCGACGTATTCAAAAACCTTTCTCACGTCTACGTCCAGCTGTTCGAAGAGGAGGAGAGCCTCGTACGCTACAGCTTTTAGGGCTTCATTCTCCATCAGCTTGAGGGTGGAGGCCGCTTCTGCCTCCTTAATGCCATCCAACTTGACGATTTTTTCGTCTCCCCAAAGGTTTGAAGCTAACTCCATTGTCCTCCCCTGTAGCTTACTCTTCTCAGCCACGAATTTCACTCCTTTCGTCGGTGAGATATATGCAAGGTCCACGTCAAAACCGACTTGAAGTCCAGAGGCCTTCTCCACATTCTGTATTACCACGTCTTCCACGGTCCCCGGAAGACATACGCCGCTATACACTATCAGGGAACCTCTCCTGATGGCAGAGCCCACCAGTTTACTCAGGGTGTTCAACTCCATCCGACTATCTCCTTCTAGAGACTGGGCGTCTCTCGTAAGAATCACGATCTCCTGGTCCCCAATGACTTTCTGAACATCTACTGCGACCGAGATTCTTTCCTCTAGCATCAACTGCAGCTGAGTTCTCCTCGAAACTCCGGGTGCGTTTCCCTTTCTTATCACTGATAACACATATTCGTTGGGCGAGGAATAGGTTATCTTGAAACCTCTTAACGCCGCCTGAAAGGCTAGTGAAACCCCATCGAGCGAGGTGTCGACAACAACTAGTTCCTTACCCATGAAGTCCTCTCCGTCCTGTCTTCTGCTCAGAGTTACGTTTGGGGGGGTACCATATAAGAAGAATCGAGAAAAGAGACATCCGATGGGTAACGCCTGGCTCGATCGATTGACGCGGTTCAGCTAACAGACCGGAGTCACAGCCACGTAAACGGACATTCTCTCAGTGCTTGCCAACTCACGAGTCTGGTGCCTCCACGCCGCTCAGGAACAGAGTATATATACCTTAATCTAGGTCTTGCCTTGGTACCACTAGATGAAGATCTGGTTTGACGCTCTCACTCCAAAGCAGTTCTTGCTCTTTCATTCTCTGAAGAATGAATTCGAGAAGCGAGGAGTGGATGTTTGGTTTACATCTCGGGACTATGAACAAGTTCTACCTTTGATACGAATGCTGAATGCTGATGTTGAGATTGTGGGAAAATTCGGGGGAGGTACGATGAAAGGCAAACTGCAGGCAAGCATCCTCAGATCGAAGAAACTCCTGAGGAGTGTGTCTCGAGAGAAACCCGACGCCGCGATGTCCGGAGGTTCACCTGAATCAGCAAGGATTGCCTATGGTCTTACCTTTCCACATTTCTGCATGTCAGATTCCCCTCACTCACCAGTCTTTCCCTTGTGCCTACCGATCACTGAGATCCTTTTCTCTCCGTGGATCATTAGATTTGAAGAGTGGAGAAAACATGGGATATCGCGCTCTCATGTTAGGCATTACAAGGCGTTAGACCCGGTCTTTTGGTTGACCAACGTCTCTCCGAAAAGATCTGTCTTGCAAGATCTGCGGCTCAAAGAGGGCCAATATGTTTTAGTTAGGGTTCCAGAGGTACTTGCCTCATACTTGCTGGGAGTCAAGGGCGGCGGCAATTCAAAAACTATGAATTTTATTCGGGGACTCCCTTCAATTTTTCCGGAGCAAAGGATAGTGATCATGACTAGGTACTCAAGGCAAGGCAAAATCTTTAGAAGACTCGGCAACAGAATACTGTTGGTCGATAGAGTAGTCGATGGAACTAACTTGGTTCGTTTCGCCTCCCTTTTCATAGGCGGTGGCGGAACCATGACGCAGGAAGCAGCGCTGCTCGGGGTTCCAGCGATCTCCATCTTTCCAGGGCCTAAGCTGACCGTCATGGAATACCTACGTAGAAAAGGGCTGGTAACCAATTTCTCTGATCCAGACCTGGCGCTGAAATATTTGCGTAGAGCGTCCACAAGAATTATAGAGTTGGCCGAGAAACAGAGAAAACTCTGCCGCTCGCTCTGGCGGATTATGAACGACCCCAAACCCCAGATAGCTACAGATGTGATTTCGTGGACGGAACGATCGAGTTGACGATCGATCGCCCAAACGTAGAGGAGAAAGGTTGCTGAGGAGTGTAAAGACTGTTCTCAAGGGACAGTTCGTTTGTTACTCCTCTTCATTGTGGGCAGCTTCTCCATTGGGGCCTTCAACTACTCGTTTGTCCTGTTGAAGGCAAGGGATGTTGGCATACCATAAACTTAAGTCCCGATAGTGTACTCAGTAATCCAGGTAGCTCACACAGCCATGGCAATACCAGCATGCTTCCTATCCGACAAGATAGGCAGGGAGGAGGTTCTCATCATGGGCTATGTGACTTTCCTTCTCTCAGCTCTCTTTCTCTTTCTACCCTTTGAAAGCTTTTTCTACGCTTTCCTTGTCGCCGCTGTTTACGGAGCCTACTTAGGAATTGTGGAGACTGTCCAGAGCGTGTTAGTCCCAGGATACACGCATGGTGATCTAAGGGGCACAGCCTATGGACTCTACTACCTCGTTGTAGGAGCATCGTTTTCAGTGACTAACACGGTTGTTGGAGCATTATGGGAATACGTGAATCTAAGAATAGTGGAGAGTTACACCATCGTGACATCGATAGTCGCCGCGGTAGGCATGATGGTTCTTCGAAAGATTCGAAGGGCTTGATTCTTTGATCGATCGCAAGTTCCTTCATTCCACTTAATGTTGAGGAATCAATCGAGAATGCGGCCAACGATCAATGAGACTATCCGTTCCGCCACTCATGGCGGGGTAGAGATGTGGGACACGGTCAAGCGGTAGGGGAGATACTTATTGGTATGATAGATCACGTATCCGCCTCCGGGCAGGGATACGCTGAACTCGTTAACTTCATGCTGAAGAACCGCGGCGGGAGTGAGCCATCCCCGAGAGAAGTCTTGAGTGTAAATCGCGAACAGGAGCCTCCCTTGAAGATCGGGGGGTGTCACTCGTAGGATTTGATTGATATAAGAGACGTAATCCCATAAGGTCCTGTTCTGCTTCATGTAGAATACCGAGTTGATCCAAGGAGATGTCTTCAGTACAAGGTAGTCAGTCAAACGTATCATTGTCTGGTATTGATCGTGGGGCTGAATGTCGCCCGCATCCTCAACGAGCAGCAACTTGCCGCTTTCCTTGAATCTCGGAGAAACGGCGCTCAACAGCCGCGTGATGCTGTTAAACGTTTCTGCTGGGACAGTACTGCTGCTGTCTGACCAATCCATCAGAGACACCCCATCCATCTTGAAGTCATCGACTATTTGGAGCATCCTGTCCGCGAAATACTCAGCGTATATTTCTCCTCTGATGATTCCATAGTCAGAGTCATCTTCCAAGCTCGCGTCGAAAGCGATCTCTCCAGTTCGGTTGAGCAACTCTGGATGACGGTTGAGCAACCAATCAGACTCGTATCCTTGGAAACCCAGATGCACATCAACTATCTTGGGTTGCAGAAAGATTCCTAGCACGACTTGGTACCTGAAATTATGCAACGTTCTTGTCAGAGACAATAAGTCCCCCTGCGTCCACTCGTAGGCGCCCAACTTGTATCTGAAATACTTCGATATGCTATCTGAGGAGTTGAATCCTGAGTACGTGTTGATGAAATCTGGTCCAAGCGGCAGAACAACATGCGTCAAGTTGTACATGGATTGAAATGTGTCCATGTCATACTCGAGTTCTGGTCTGAAGGCCGAATCCAGACTCTCTGACACCCCTACACGTATCGTTCTGTAGGGAAGAACCACGCCGCTCGGGGTGGGGTATACAATAACAAACACTAACAGAGTTGCGAGCAAGGACGTAACGAGGATCTTACCGCGACGGCTGAGAATCTGACGCCGCATGCCCATGAACCTTGACAGTGCAGATATCACACCGCTGGTCCAGTAAAGAGCGAACAGTATAGCAGCCGCCCCGATCACACCGAAGAACTGGTGGCGAGGTTCGGAGACCTTTCCAATCATGTCCAAGCTGAAGAAGTTGACCAGCGGAAGGGTAACGGCGATCCACCCCATCGCGGTGATCACTAGGATCACGAAGAAGCTCTTCATCTTGACGTCTCCTCGCTGGAAATAGTCGATTATCACAAGCGGAAGAACCCATGTCACATACTGCACGTTGACTTTGGTTGAAGTCGCAAAAAAAGCTAGAATGATTAGGAACGATAGCAGATATATGCCGTTGTGAGGATCTTCAAACATCTTGTTGGCTCGACGGTAAGAAATAAACACTATCAACAGCATAATCGCTGTGGCAACCGCTCCAAGGATCTGGCTGTTCACTATAGACGATAGGAAGACCCAGTATGTGAACTGGCCCACCTGCCCGAAATGCTTAAGCAACGCATTCAGATACGCAAGAGGATCTCCAAGATATGGAATTGATATAAGCAGAGGAAATGAGATGAAAGGTAGTATGTGTTTCCAAAGGACTTTGGAAGGTCTTAGTTTGACGCGGCGGACAAGTAGAGGGATGGTTGCCATTAGAAGAAGGCTGGGGAAGATCTTCACAGCCGCTCCTACTCCCAAGAAGAATCCGGCGCACGAGTACCTTCGGTTCCAGAAGTAATAGAGTCCGAGGAGAGCGAAGAATATTGCTAGAGAATCAAACATGCCCCAGACAGCCGAGATGTAGAATGAGATAGGGTTGAAGAGCCAGAACGACATCGCGAGTAAAGCCTTCTTGTTGTCTTTCTGACTCTGACCCTTCGTCATGATTTTCCAGATGAGAACACCGACGGCAATATCAGCCAGGATGGGGAGAAGCTTTATCGCCGCTACATAGGCCCCCAGGTTTTGAAGGGACCTAGTCAAGATGTAGGCCGTTGCACACCAGCCCAGCCAGACCGGAGGATACGTGTAAGAACCCCATGGGTAGTCCACCTCACGGACTTCATACACATTAGTGTGTTGCTCAACAGTTTGGCTTCCCACTGTTGTCCAGATGCTCACATCCCACGGGTGTCCGAAGAAAGGAGCCACAATCAATCTTATTAGGAAAGCACCTAGCAACAAAAGCAGGACTTTCTTTGGCATCACACCTGTTCACCGAAAGTTGACACTCAACCGATGCTTAGCTTGGTTCATTTGCTCCGGGAGGTGCTTAATGCACTTGTCTGGCCACATCCCTAATTCACGCCTATGGAAATTCCTTGACGCTCTCTGTCAGCTGCTCGAGCTCCGACAACGCTATTCTGACTCCTTCTCGATCAGTTCGGAGCGTCGTCGAGTGGAACCTGTTTTTCACGGCCCTCGCCTGGTGTTCAATAGGTTTCGGTTTTCTCTCTCCAACCGATGTACGATGAAATATATAACGTTCACCGGTCAGCTTCGACCTTCCACATACTTCTCTCCATAGTCATACCAGGCATTTTGCAGTCATGCATTCAATTTCCATCGATCGATAGTCAGTACGACTAAGGAGCTTGTCAAGATTCAAACGACAAATCCACGAGCCATCATCGGTGAACCTTGGAGAGAGCCAAATCCTACATATAGGGTGGTGTGCGACCCTGCATCGTTCTACTACAAGAAGATTAACTACCTAGATCTGACCGCCTTTATTATTTGAGAAAGTCTTCGACTGCTCTCTTCCGCAATCGTTCCTGTGACAATAATCTTTGCTCCGGATCTAACTGCGTCGGAAGCAGCCCTTGGACTTCGAATCCCTCCTCCCACAACAACAGGCACATCCACAACCCTCACGACTGTCCTCACTGTTGAGGGAGGAATCGGCGAAGAAGCCCCTGAACCTGCCTCCAAATAGACAAAATGCATGCCGAGATACTGGGCTGCCAGTGCATAGGCGGAGGCGACCTCTCCGTGGAAGGGAGAAAGCGGGATTACTCGTCCCATGACGGCAGCTGCTGTGTCGCTACCAAAGATCATATACCCTAGAGGAATCGCCTCGATCCCGAGTTTCTTCACGAGTAGTGCTCCCTGCATCTGAGCACCGATGATATAGTACCACTCGATGGAGTTCAATAAGGACATAAACCAGACAGCATCGCAATGACGACTCAACGCGTTAATGTTGTTGGGGAACACTATTGCTGGAATGGAGATTTCTTCCTTGATTCTCTTGAGGAAGTGGTCTAAGTCCTGTATAGAGGTGAGTGTTGATCCTCCTACCATTATTGCTGAAGTGCCTTGAGATTCAGCGAATGCGGCTTGCTTGGCTCCTTTCTCTGGGTCTAGGTTTATGGGATCCAGTAGAGTCATATGAATAGGGTTCTTTTCAGTATTTTCGAGTATGTATTGTTCCACTCTCCCGATCTTCACGCTGCTTCTTTCTCCTTGACTTGGCGTCTCAAGGCTCGCTTTTCTCTGCCGTCCTCTCCTGAGACACAGCAGTCTTGTCAGAGCTTGCCGCCGCGAGGGCTTCTCGCTTGACGATTCTGTCGTAGAAAGCACAGTATGCATCTACAGGCATGTGGATGGGGAGTATCTCGACCTCGTCAGTTAGGTTGCAGTTGGAGCAGATTATGATAGCTTTCTTCTCTTTCCTGTGAACTTCAGCCGTCACGGTTTCATGGTGACAAACAGGGCAGAGGAACATTGTGGGGTAGGGTTTTACTGTTCTCCTGATCACCTTTCGTCTACGTCGCCCCAAGGTTCGAAGCCTCCAAGCATCATTGAAGACTTGATCAAGTCAGATATAAATAGCTTGAGAGGTGTGGCATGCTTAGTTCCTGAATTATCGTTGTACGGGTTCTCCGGGGGTTTCTTGCTTCAGCGATATGTCTAAGGTAAATGTAATACGGATTGATTGGCGCCGGGAGTGGGACTTCCAGTGGTCTTCACCACCTTTGAACCCACGAGACCCCGAAGGGTCACAGGCTCTCTGGCCATTGTCATATAGGATCTCGAGGCCTGCGCTTCAGCGAGAGCTGAAACTGCGCTTTAACCACTCAGCCATCCCGGCGATTTCATCGTCTGAGAACGTTGCCTTAATACTTTGCTGAGGTGAGCGATGAGAGGCTGGGGTTTGTTTCAACTTAGCTAGCAGGTCAATTGTAATTGATGAGTACACGTGGTTGGACGGGTTCCCAGTAGTTTATTGAAACACCGAAGTTATCCTGAAGATCAGCTTCTTTTCATGGCCTCCTCGAGCGCGGCGACTCCTGGGAGGGTCTTTCCGGACAGATAGGTGATGAGTGCTCCGCCTGCAAGGCTCACGTAGCCGAACTTTGACGGGTCTATTCTCAGAGCTTCGATGGCTGAGAGGGTGTCACCTCCTCCCACGAGGGAGAAGCCCTTGGAAGCGGCTACCGCTTCAAAAACCGTCTTAGTTCCTTTTTGGAAGTTCTTATCCTCGTAGACTCCTGGGGGTCCCTTCAATATTATTGCGTTGGCTTTACGTGCGATCTCCCCGTACCTCGTAGCAGTCTCTGTTCCTATATCCATGATCATGGCGTCCACTGGAAGATTACCCACGAGCATTTCCTTCCTTTGATCTCCTACGTTTGCTGCCACGTCTACGGGAACGCCTATCTTCGCACCGTAGTTCCTCACTGTTTCTTTTGCTTCCTCTAGTATGCTCAAGAAGTTCTTTTTCTCCATGAAATCCTCAGTAGGTTTTCCAAGTGTGTGGCCCTGCGCTACGAGGAAGATCTGTCCTAGAACTCCGCAGGACAATACTTTCTCTACAGTTTCGGGTTTAGTGGCTAGAACGTGTTGCGCTATGCTGAGGCAGTCATCGGGTTTCGCTCCACCCAGCAAGAAGACGTTGCCTCCCCTTGGGTCCCAAACCTTGTCCACCGAGGTTAGTTCGCGTTCCATCACTCTACCGGCTGCTGATGGAAGAACTTTGGTGAAGCCGACGATTGAAGCATGAGATCTGTGAGATACAGAGAAGGCGTCATTCACAAATATATCTGCCAGGGGCGCCAACATCTTGACTAGTTGTCCCTCCTCGTGTTCCTCGGGCGGTAGCTTTTTCGTCTCTTCGTCCAGCAGCCTCACGTTGTTCAGAAGAATGATCTCTCCGTTCCTCATCGCCTTGATTGTTCGCTGGGCCTCCTCACCTATCACGTCTGCCACAAAAATCACCTTCTTTCCCACGTGTTTGCTCAGTAGTTGACTATGTTGTTCGAGAGAGGTGAAGTCTGGGTCTCCCTTTCTTCCCTGATGACCCATCACCACTACTTTAGCTCCTTTGTCCGACAGCTCCCTGATGGTCTCACCGTGTGCCTTTATCCTCTCGGAGTCCGAGATCTCCTTTGTCCCCTCGTCATAGGGAGAGTTTACATCTACTCTGAGCAGAACGGTCTTTCCCTCAAAATTGAAGTCGTCCATCGTGAGATACTTCTTCGCCAAATGTACTCAGATCCTCCTCCAGCTAAGCGGGACAACAACAATAAAAGAATGTTGCTGAGGATGACCCCGCTGGACCTGCGTCGGGAGTAGGTATGGGTCGAGGTACGCAGTTCAGCTGACTTCTGACCTCCGCCTAGACAAGGCTTGAACGTGCATGTGTTGGTTGATGCAGCTAGAACAAATCCGAACGTTTCTGGCACTGGCGTCAACTACAGTCGAAAGTATTCACTCGACATCAAACTGATTGATCAAATGGTTTTGGCGCGAGTTCGTTCGATCCACCTTCATACGCGAAGCTTAAATACACAATAACGGGGGTCTTGCATTGGAGAAACACAGCACGGGTGGTGGAGGGTTCTCTCGGGCGCACCAGCGCTCGCGCCTCTGACTTCGTTAGGGTCGACCACCCGTCAATAAACAACCCATTCTCTTTTTGAACCATTCTTACGTGAGCCTTATCTCGTCTGCAATTTCATCCAAGGATATGTATAGATCAGCGGTCGTCTTCAATTCCCTTCCTATCCCTACGGTGAAGGCAGCTACTTCTACCCTCTTACCCAGACGTTGGATCTCCTCAACGGCTCCAATCAGATCGTTGTCTCCACTTACCACAATTGCTGTGTCGTATGTGTTTTGGAATGCTAGAGCCAGCATGTCTGTCACCAACGTCACGTCAACTCCTTTTTCGACATGAGTATAGATTTTCTCGCTGCAGTAGGGGCATTGATACTCACGTCTCCTCAGCGGCGAGGTCTTTACGTTGATCCCGGAATGCCGCAGTGCGTCAAAGAACTGAATCTGCCCCTTGTTGGGAGGGACTCCATGAGGCCCGTAGAAATATGGCCTAACAAGCTTTCGTCCAGCAACTAATCTTTCTATTAGCTTTCCATAGTGTACCTTGAAGCCTCGAGAAAACTTCGGGGCCGTATGAAATATGTTTGATCCATCGATGAATATGGCAACTCTCTCCTCAGACACAGTTACCCCTCGCCTTATACAGCTACAAACACAGCTTTTGAGAAAACGATATTTAAGCGTGCTACGCAGATGGATTGAACGGATGGTCTATGGGGATCTTTAACGTCCCGATTGAGGGGGCAGGGGATGCTTTCCGGGTTTGAGGGCTTTTTGTGCCTTCTAATCGGGGACTTGCACACTACCTGACCGATCGGGGCTTTGGAGGGAGAGATTCTATTGGAGGTCTATCAGGGTCTGACTCCGCAGAGTATTGCGGTCAGTAGTGATGATGCGGTCAGGTCAGCTGTCGTTCCTGGGTTCAGTTCATTGCCAGCTGTACGTAGCTCTTTATCAAACGCCTTTAGTTCCCGTTGTCCGTTGAGAGTTAAGAGTCCTCCTGCTTTCAGCACTTGGGACGCCCTCGACGACACCCTACGTGCTTCCTTCAAACCTATCTTTGTGGCGTGACGAATATCCTTTGTAAACCGTGTTCCAACTTTTCGTGCGATGAATGTATCTGGGACTCTATCCAGTATTGTAAGAAACGTGTGAACTGTGGCTGTGTTGATGTCGCCTGTGTCTCTATAGGTTTTGATGAAGGTAGGGCACCCAATCTCGAAAGTGATGCGCATGTCGCTTGTCCATTCTCTTGCTATGTTATCCCACTCGGCTGAGGTCTTCATGACTGCAAAAAGGGTGATCCCCTCTTTGGCTATCCTTGATTCAGCGTTCTTCTCGTTTAGGCTGGGAGCCATCAAGCTCTCTAATTCTCCTAAGCCAGCAGGTTTCGCAAGCCGGATTGCTCTGTAGACATCCAACGTGTCTTTTGTTGTGGTCGCGCGCACCACCTTTGCAACGTTCTTTCTAAGGGAGCGGATTGTCAGCTTGCCAGATGATGCAAACGTGAGACCCGCTGATGCTGCCAGAGGGATGAACAGTAGCGATACGCCTAGGTGTGTATTGCCTCCTCTGTGCCACGAACGAACATCGGAGACGGCCTTCTTGATGCAGTTCCCTAGGCCCAGTTCTTCCATTGATATCTTACCTGAAGCCTCCAGAACTCCACGTTTGGCTGCTCGCCTCACTGCTGGACCAAGCGCGATTGATCCTGCTAAGAATTGTTCGAACCTAGTATCGGCGAAATCAGCCACTCTGTGCACGTTTCCCGGCTTTGGCCAGCCACTCACTTCTAGGGCGCCTGCCAGTTGAGCCGCCCGCATCACTTCATCTGGGAAACTCCGCAACCGTATCTGCATCCGTTCCTCGCCGTTTCACGTTCTGTCATCTACCGCGATAGAATGGTCATTTATCCTTTTTGCGCCTCCCGTCTGTTTCTTGGTGTTCCTGACGGACATGCAATAAACGGGTTGTTCCAAACCTTTGAGGATTCGTTCTTGAAGCTTTGTGTAATGGTGAGGGGGTGGCATAGTATAGATAAAACCTAAAGCATCGCTGTAACTATGTGGGCTAAGCTTCGACCTCAGAGATGACTGCCCATGACGAACACAAGGAAAGCTTAAACAAGACTCTCAATGGAGGAGCAAGAGGGAAGCGCGCTAGCATCGACCTTTGAAACACCTGAAAGAAGTGTTGCGGTGTGGGTGACTGGACGAAGTTTAAGCGGGTTATGGCTGCGGTTCAGTTGCGTGAAGCTGACCGCGTCCCCGTGGTTCCGCAGATAACCTACACCACTGCGCATATTGCTGGAGTGAATTTCTTAGATGGGTTAAAAGATCCTCAGACCATGGCGCGATTGCTGGTCACAGGTTTCCGGTTAGCTGGATATGACGGGGTCTATGTCGGTTGGGAGTCCTCTTTCGACCTTGTAGCAGAAGCTATGGGATGTAAACTGGAGTTCAAGCCGGACGGGATACCGGTAGTGAGAGAAAGAGTCGTCAAGAACAAGGAAGACGTGAAGCTGTTGCAGGTAGTAGACCCTGAGAGCAGCGGCAGGATTCCGGTTCACCTTAAGGCCATTCAGCTCGTGAGAGAACAGATTGGAACTAGCGTCCCTATTTTCAGATATGTGCCAGGCCCATTAACCTTAGCTGGCGCACTCATAGGGCCAGAAAAAATGTTGGTGAGTCTCATTAAGGATCCTTCTTTCATCCGCCAGGCCTTGGAACCCGCAACCGAGTCCACCATTAGATTTGCTGCTGCCGCTGTCAAGTATGGATCTGATATCATCGTGGTCGCTGATCCCATAGCTTCTACTACTGTGATCTCACCGCGAATGTTTAAGGAGTTTGCTTACCCTTCGTTGTGTCAAGTAGTAGAAAGAGTATTGGAGGTTGGAGGTATACCGTCTCTGCACATTTGTGGAAAGACAGAGTCCATACTTGAAGAGATGACGCGTACAGGGAGCAAGATACTGGAGTTAGACCACTCGGTAGATCTTGCAGTGGCAAAGGCTAGGATCGGCACGCGAGTTTGCATCCAAGGTAACTTGAATCCAACCGGTGTCTTGCTAACAGGTGACTCAAAGGATGTCGAGGCAGAGTCTCGAATATGTATCGAAAAGGCTTCGAAGCACGGAGGGTTCATACTTAGTTCTGGCTGTGAAGTACCACTACGCGCGTCCCTGCAAAACATCAAGGCTATAGTCTCTGCTGCTGAGAGGTTTGGTGTTTATCGAGATGCCTAGGAACTTCATGAGAATGAAGGAGAATGAACTGTTCAGTGAGATTCGTCGAGCTGTGATCGGCTACGATGAGAAGACAGCCGTGCAAACTGTGAAGAAGACAGTGGAACTTGGAATGAGCCCCAAGCGAGTGTTGGAGGAGGCATTAATACCTGGCATACAGGAGGTCGGCACCCTCTTTGCTCAGGAGAGAATCTTCATACCGGAAGTCATGCTCAGCGCAGAAGTCTTCAGCTTAGCCATGAAAATAATCAAGCCTGCAATCCTTAGCAAGGGAGAAGAGGTGGAGAACCTTGGAACCGTTTTGATAGGAACTGTTGCGGGTGATGTCCATGACTTGGGAAAGAGCTTGGTAGCCACCTTGCTTACGGTCGCGGGGTTCGAGGTGTTCGACCTGGGAATAGATGTCTCGACCGAACTGTTTGTTAAAAAAGTGAGAGAGCTAAACCCAGACGTTCTGGCACTAAGCGCTCTTATGAGCACGACTATGCTTGAACAACGCGAGGTGATAAGAAGTCTGAAAAAGCAAGGACTGCGAGACAAAGTCAGAGTAATTGTTGGCGGCGCTCCAGTCACGAATGATTGGTCCACTCAAATCGGAGCGGATGGATATGCTCCTAATGCTCATGAAGCTGTTGAATTAGTTAAGAGAATTCTAAGAGAACGCTAACTGTGAATAAATATGGATGAGCGTGGTGTAAAGAATAGGCCCAACCTGAGGTTGCTGTCGAATGAGGTCATAGAGCGAATCCATGAGTCCTCTATTCGGTTGCTTGCGGACATAGGAGTAACAGTAGAAAGCCGTGAAGCTTTGGATATCCTAAGAGAAGGAGGTGCCAAGGTCGACGAAGTGAAGAGAAACGTAAAGATTCCTTCATCTTTAATCGAGGAAACATTGAGGAAGGCTCCTCATAGATTAACCATCTACAGCCGCGATAGAAGACATGATCTCAACCTTGCAGAAAACAACGTTTATTTTGATCCTGGATCAGCGGCTATATCCATCTTTGATTATAGCAAGGCTTCACCAAGACCTCCCGCTCTCAAGGACGTAAAGGACTTCGCTGTTGTTGTGGATTCATTGAAGAATATTCATGCTCAAAGCACAGCACTAGTGCCAATGGATATGCCAGAGACTATGAGGGACAGGATTCGTCTCTATGTTGTTCTGAAGTACTCGACGAAGCCTATCGTAACTGGGGCCTTTACTGTTGATGGAATTTCAGACATGAAACACATGCTTGACATTGTTTCAGATAGCGGGTCAAAGAAGGCGGGGGCTATGGCTATTTTCGATGTTTGTCCGTCACCTCCCTTGAAGTGGAGTCACCTAGCTGCCAAGAATGTGATTGATTGTGCTGAAGCGGGTCTGCCCGTTGAGTTGGTCTCTATGCCCCAGATCTCGGCGACAGCACCAGCCACTCTCGCTGGGTGCCTAGTGCAACATAACGCTGAGGTGCTTTCAGGAATAGCGTTGGCTCAATTAGCATATCCCGGAACACCAGTTATCTATGGGGGATCTCCCGCACTATTCGATCCGCGATACGGTACATCGGTAATGGGTTCTCCAGAAGTGTTACTTCTGTCCTGTGGATACGTAGATATGGCTAAACACTATGGACTACCCAGCCACGCCTACCTCGGTATGAGCGACGCCAAAGTGATTGATTACCAAGCTGGTTTCGAAAGCGCATTCGGGGCTTTGATGGGTGCTTTGAAAGGGATAAACATCATTTCTGGCGCAGGTATGATCGAGTTTGAGTCTTGTCAAAGTTTGGAGAAACTGGTGCTTGATGATGAGATATGTGGTTATGTACATAGGGTTGCCACAGGCATCGACGTGACTGAGGAGACTCTAGCCAACCAAATCTTTCAAGAGTGTGTGGCAAAGGGACATTTCCTTTCACATAAGCATACAGTCAGGTGGCTAAGAAGAGAGCAATACATACCAAGTGAGTTGGTTGACCGCAGGGATAGGAGCATGTGGAGAGCTCTCGGTAGGCTTGATGCCCTGAAACGAGCACGAACACGAGTGGAACAAATACTCTCTGACCATCAACCGGAACCTCTAGAGCCCGACATCGAGAAAGAACTCACCCGTTTTGCCGTTTCGATCTGTAGATCACATGGAGTCCCCCGCCTGACACTCTAAGGTTTCTATACACGCGGTCATGCTGCATTCTTGTCCGCAGATAGTCTTCTCCTTGTCCTCGACGTTCCAGTCGTGTCGTAAGAGCGCGTATCTGCATTCAATGCTACCAGTAGGTACTTCAAGACAAATGCTGGTCCTAAAGGTTTAAACCCATCGTTGTCTCGCATGGTACCGTGAGATCGTTAGTAACGAAGCTCAGCGCGGCCTTTCTTCTGGGCTTTTTTTGTCTAACGCCGCTGTTCAGAGTACGTGGAAAAGGATTGTTTGTAGATCAGTTAGAGCTCTCGGACTTGGAAGTAGAGGTCGTGACTTGGATCCAACCTCATACTGCACGGCCCCTCGCACGGTATGACGTGAAAGCAGAAGTAATTATGGAAGGCATGTTGATTGAGAAATCTACGGTAACCGATGACGACGGAAAAGCCTTCATACCAGCCTTGGTTTGGCTTGGGGCAAAGCTGAACATCTCCGTTAAACCCGAGAATGAGCTGGTGAACCCCGGAAGTGATTACCACCGTGAACTCCTCAAGAGTCAGGGAGTCGACTATGTGGACAGGTCCAATGAGTCAGTAAAGAGCTCAGTGCCGGTTGAAAAGAAAAAGATTGCTTTGACCGTCGACAAGATCAGCCCCAACCTACCCTTTGAGGTTAGAGTGGATTACACGGCTGTCACTGCGGTTATCACGGATGCTCTTGGAAGACCCCTACCAGGCGCTTGGGTGGCTTTGGTGGATGTTTCAACCGGGCTCCTCGCCGGATGGTCGTACACAAATTGGTCTGGACACACCTCACTGATTAATGTTCCAGTCTCAGAGGGAGAAGATGGAGAGTACTCAGTCCAGGCTCATTATCTTGGAGAAGGATTACAGGGAAAACCTGTCTGGCCATTCGGGGCTTATGGCGTTTGGCCCTGCATATATGATTCGTGGCTAGACGAACAGCTAAACAAGTCTATCACGGTTTATGGTCTTTATGGAAGACATTTGAATATCACTACTCATGTCTATAAAACAGAGCTGAACTTCTTCTACGGGCGACGAATACCGATAGATGTCTCAGTAGTTATTCATCCAAAACATCTCCGAATCGAGAATGTACGTGTTACTCAAGGAACCGTCGGGATAGAGAGGCTTCCCAGAGGACTTTACGGTGTCACCGCAAAGTGGGCTGACATCGTAGTTGGTTCAGACAACGTGAACGTCACCAAAGTAGGGGGGGGTCACTTTCTCTTTGAGATGAATGTAGCAGTGTACGACCTGAACCTAACGATAAAGGATGCGGCAAACACTCACACAGTTCCAGATGTAGAGTGTGAAATACACGATCCGCTCGGAAGGATTACCTATGCTGAGGCCCGCGCTGGTAGGCTGATAGTTCAAAGACTTCCGAAAGGGTACTATGCAATAACATTTAATTGGATTTCACCCTACACAGGTGAAAGGATAGACATCGCTAGCTTCGCAGGGAACATATCATATTTAGCGTCAAACACGGAAATCTACACAAACACGTACGATGTTGCCTTTGCTGTGAGAGATGGAAATGGAAGGCCGGTGAGCGGAGTTACAATCATGGTGGGAAGGAGAACAAATCCAACGAATCCAATGGGCGAGGCTGTATTCACCCTCGTTCCCGCTGGAGAGTACCAGGTGACGGTCTCCAAGGAACATATAGTCCTAGAAAAAAGGACAATTATCATACATTTCTCTTTCAGGAATTTCTCTTTTACCCTACCGAACTTGCTGGATTTGAATGTGAAGGTAGTAGACCAAGAGGGTCGGCCAATTGATTCAGTCGTCGTCATGCTTAGGAAAGGTGACGAGATCGTCGCCTCCTCCAACACCAACGAGCAAGGCTTGGCAACGTTAAGCCAGATGGTTGTAGACAACTACACTGTCGAAGCGACCTATGATCAGTTCACTGGAAAGCTTCTGGTAATGGCGCGGGAGTTCCACAAGTCAACTCCAATTGTAATAGAGTTGCCCTTGAGTCAGGGAACAGTCTCGACTACACAAACAACCACGATGGAAGGCGGACTCCCGGATGGAACCTTGGTCATCATTGCTGTGGTTGTAGTAGCGTTGGTACTCATCGTACTCGTCGTCTCACAACGGCTGAAGCGTACGGTTGCACCATAGATAGCTCGGGTCAAGCGAGAAATGGGCGATGGCGATGCACCGCATTTGGTGAAGATTGTATAGCTGGGTCTTGCCACACATCACCAGATTTATTAGTTGCTCAAAGACTGATAGAAGCCTAGGACATGAGAGTTAAAGTGGTTCCTGCAGTGGGTGGGGGAGAGCCGCTTGAGCTTGAAGTGGCGCCTACAGCTACTGTGGCAGCCGTTAAGGCGAAGGTGTGCAGCATCAAACGTCTACCTGAGGATGTGACACGGCTAACCTACAGAGGACGAGCACTGAAGGAGACGGAGACCCTGTCAGAGATTGGTGTAGAGGATGGAGACAGGTTAGTTCTCCTCACTCGAACCGGCGGCGCGGCTTTACTTAGATGATCTCTACGGCCGATAAGTCTCGAATACCTCCACAACGAACCTTCAGCGACTGATCAGACATTACGATCGATCGACCGCTTGCTGTGGCGGATTGTTGAGACGACCTCTGAAAACGTGATCGATCCGTCTCCTGCGTTGATGATAATAGAGGCGCTGTACTTCCTAGTGTCGAAGATCTGAATCACGTCCGGCAGGTGATTTTGCTGCAACGGATTCTTCGTCCCCTTTCTGTACTTCCCACCTGTAAATTTGGGGCGTGACTCACAATAATGTGTGACTGCGTCGGCATTTATCTCTCGCCAACTAATTGAACTGGTTTCTATTGATCGATCTGTTCAATGAGCAGAGATGTTCTCTTGTCTTGCTTGTCGGAAGAATGTTCATTCTAATCGGCTTATGACTGAACTGTGATCCTGCCTATGTTTTCTTGACCCTAGCTTTCAATATCTCGGTCATTCTCGTCCTAAGCTTCTCTCCCTTCAGGTTCTTCTTCGACAAAGAGTCGAGTTGTCGTATTACTCTCTTTTCTCCGAGGAGGGTAAGCCACTTCTGGAAATCTCCTCTGTCAAGGTGAAACTCGAGAGATTGAGCGTTTACCTTTTCGACACAGTTCACGAACTCAGGGAGATTCGTGGCGAGGAATTCGGTGGGCATGTCAGTTCCATGATAGAAATGGAAGCCTTTTTCTAGGGGGACTGTCTTCAGTTTTTTCACCGTACAGCTCACTTTCATGAAGCCGCTGACAAGCCCCTACATAAGTTTTACTTATGTTACTCTTTGACTCCGAGGAATGTCTCCTGTTCTCCACCATTCAGCCCGTCCGCAAACCTCGTCCACAGATCCTTCAGATGGAATCGAAGGCATCGGACTTCGATCATTGAGCTTCGAGATACAAATCTAAGACTCTTTGAGGGAACGCTGAAAGGTTATCTGTATACGAAGGGTTTTTATCTGCTTCATGTAGTGGAGGTGAGCATTACCATCGTGAGCGTGGAATTGATGAAGCTCCTTGAGCTCTCTTGGGAGTTCTACCCTTCATTGGTCGGCGGGCTCGGAACCTACGCATCCGAGATATGTCGACAATTTGTAAAGCTGGGCACTGATGTGACAGTGTTGACGATCAACAGAGGTGACCTGAAGAAGAGAGAGATCTGGCAGGGAATCGACGTTCATCGACCTATAATAGTCAACACCGAGGACTTCTTCGGAAGCATAGTCTCTGAGGAACTGACGGGGTGGGGGGGAAGAGGCATTGAATTCTTTTCGAACATAATTTCTTACAACATCTTGTCTGCAAGTAAGGCAGCCAATGATTTGGTCCGTCTTGAGGGGATGGAGTTTGACCTGATCGTGTCTCATGACTGGCTCTCAATACCTGGCGGGCTAAGTCTGAAGCGGGAACTGAACCTCCCTCTGGTTTTCCATGTTCATTCCACTGAGCATGGAAGAAGCCTTGGAAACCCGTCACGAACCGTACAGCAACTTGAGTTAATTGGCGCGAAGAGAGCTGACTTGGTTGTTACTGTGTCTTGCGCTATGAAAGAAGAGATATCTACCATAGGTTTTCCCCCAGAGAAAATCAAGGTAATCTACAATGGTGTGGATGAAGAAAAGTATAGATCCTCTAACGTGGCCACAGAAAGAGTGAAGGAGATTAGAGAACAGTACGCCGTTAGAGAAGACGAGATCATGATACTCTTCATCGGCCGCCTGGTTCCTGTCAAAGGGGTCGACAAGCTGGTTCAATCCATGGCTTACGTGAAGTCCAAGTTTCCGAGTGCCAAGCTTTTGGTCATTGGGTTGGGGGATTTACAGGAACACTTGAAAAACTTAGTTCGTCAGTATTCATTGGAGAAAGAAGTGCGTCTGAGATACGAGTTCATAGGCGAGAAGGAAAGGGTGGAGCACTACGCAGCTTGCGATGTCACAGTGTTCCCCAGTCTTTACGAGCCATTTGGCATAGTTGCCTTAGAAGCGATGAGCATGGAGAAGCCCGTTGTTGTCGGCGCGCGAGGCACAAGCGGCCTCAGGGAGATAGTAATTCCGAATGGAGAGAATCAGTGTGGCTACCATGTTAATCCATATGATCCTGCCGACATAGCCTGGGGAATTAACAGCTTGCTGGTTGACAGAGAGAATATGAAGCGGTTAGGAAAGAATGGGCGAAGCCGTGTTCTCGAGAAATTCACGTGGAGTGCGATAGCAACCGAGACACTAGGTGCTTATCAAGAGCTCCTTCAATCTAGTCGATAGTGTTCGATGAGTCGACCTGAGGAGGAATACGGCTGTAACTCTCGTCAGAAACGAAACTAGCTGTAAAATGAGAGTGCTTTGATCAACCCCAGTTGAGAAACGAAGTACTTATCTCCAACCCGAATCATGTACCCGTTCTCCTCGAGTTTCTTGACGTTTTCGCTTACTGTGTCCAGATCGAGTCGAGGCTGTCTGAGATCTCCCTCGATCGATCGGACTAGAGATGTGGAACAGTTCGGGTGGCGAGTAGGGCGAGTAGATGGGTGGAAAAGAAATAATAGTGGCCGTGTGTTGGTAGCTGAAGAGGAGACGTTGAAGACAGCTGATCAGGTGAAAAAGGAGATAGCTAGGAGATACAGCGTCGACCCTGATGGATGGCAGGTTCTGTACGGCAGAAAACCGGGTGGGAGCAGCGATCTCATGGTAGTCCATGGCTCTGACATGTGGATCATAAAAGAGAATCCTGTAAATCCCCGGCGAACGATCGGATTGGGAGCGAAGGGACATCTGAGGGAAGGCGAAGAGATTAGGGGTTTCTCTCCATATCCATTTGGCCTCAGACCGCTGCCGAGAGAACAAATGGAGGAGCTCATCCTACGACTGGTGAGCGGAAAAAGCACACGGAAAACTATGAGAGCGATAATGATGACTAGACCATCGTCTCCAAAAGACATAACAAGTGCTGTGGTTATGCAGGGGCCGGTCGTCTATTCAGACAGGCCAATTGAATTGATTAGCGAAACTCACAGGGAACTCAGTGAGAAATTGGATGAAGAGTTGGAGAAACTCCTCTACAAAAAATATCCAAGCCGGATGGGCATGTATCGATAGCAAGCGCAGGAATGCTGGAAAAATCTTCATGTACCACATTACGTAGGCGAGGTTGTCTTGATGAATGAGGACGCAGCGAAAATACGTTCTTCACAAAACGACCGAAGTTGAATCGCACAGCCTAGCGACAGTGGTGAAAGTATCTGTCAAGCCCATCTTTGGATAAGCTTGTTTGGCTGGCCGTCGTCATCTTGGAAGACTCAGTTTCTATCGAGCGTTCACGTCAGCGTTGATCCTCTCTAAAAGAACGTGGTTATGGCAAAAGACCATCACTTTCTTCACCTCCTTTTGAGCTAGCAACCTCTCTGATTACTAAAGCAACGCTATAGACTACTGGGCTGTAGGGTGTGCTAGGTACAAAATCTATCTTCAGCACCCCCTCCTCGGTCTCATTCACACCTGTGATTAACCTCATAGCTCCAAGAAATAGCTCTGTGATAGGATCAACCGTCTTCTCGATCTTCTCCCGGACAGCAGCTTCGATAGAGAACTGGACCACTTCTCTCAAAAGCGAAATAAGTATAAGTTTTTATTACGCGCGGAGATTGAAACTCACTGCAAGCTTGCACGAAGGCGGAACCTACCTTGAATAGAGCCTCATCAATCCTACTCGCGGTGACGCTGGTTCTCGTGTTGACCTCCACCTTAAGCGCCCGCGTGGCTCGAGCGTCCGTCGTTCAGAGTACGCCCACCAGCATATCTAGGCTCGTCTCCGTCTCGAACTACGGTCTCACGTTTATCACGGATGAGATCATCCTTCAAGAAGGAAGCTCCATATCCATAGGCATTCCATCAGAATACAAGGGTAATTTAGTCGAATACTACACCGCCGATCCGGAAGTAACGGTAGCTGCGTTCACTGATTCGCAACACCCTAACATTATCTTCCTTAATGTAACATCGCAAAGCCCTCGGCACCAGCTGAGTTTAGTGACCGTTCTTCGGGGAGTAATCTGGCAGGAGATGTCGGGGGCGTTCAACCTTACGTTCCCTGAAACTCCTGTGCTACTACAAGAGCTTCAAACCTTCAACATATCGATCGTGCTTCCAAAGGACGCAGACATCAAGATACCGCCCGTTGGCTTCAACTTGACAAAAACAAACGAAACGGTGACGCTCTACACAGAAGCGAGAGCCCTAGCGCCTGTAACGAAAGATGATTTATCCATCTCCTTCAACTCGGAAACAATTGACTTGTTCTCAGTAAGGAGCGACGAAGTCACCATAAACTTCGACGGAGAGCTAAATATACAAGAAAAACTCTGCGTCACATTCCAAGGAACGGGGGAGACAGACACATTAAGCTTACGCATACCCAAAGAATCGCAGATCACCCTGCTGAAAGGACTGCTTGGTGAACTGGATAGAACGGTGGGAAACGAAAGCCAAGGCCTAGTAACCGTGGCGGTCAAGCTCAGACAAGCTATCACAAGGGGAGAGAACGCCTCTTTGACAATACAATACAAGGCGCCGGTCGAGGCGTTCACAACAGAATCCGACGGGGAACACATCATTCACTTCCCTCAGTCTCTGAACAGTACGTACAATGATTACAAGATATGGATCATCTTTCCTTCTACATATGTTCTCAAAAAATTCGAACCCAAACCCCAGGGGTTCATTAGAGAGGACCCATACCGTGTCAAACTCATGTATCAAAGAGAAGACACTGCGCTAAAGAGACAAAACAGCGCCCAACTCCATTATGAGATGTCATTCAGCATGTCGCAGTACTACAGTTGGATCTGGGGTGCCGCGATCCTCCTCGGAGCAATAGGGCTAGCAACACGTCTCACACCCGTAGCAGGCCTCAAACCTGCAGCGATGGCGCCCGAAACCAAGAGACTTATCGAGGAGGCACTGGAAATATACGTTCGAACCAATAAAATGAGGCAACAGGTGTTAACACGATCAACAGTCGAAACTGCGAGAAAAGGAGACACCGCGCTTCTAAGAGAAAGCATGCGAACAATCAAAAGAGACAGTGAACGAATGAGGGATCCATTAAGAAGGTTAAGAAAGGTGCAGCCAGCGCTAGCGTCCACTCTCGCAGAACTAGAAAAAACGGAGGGCGTGATCCAAGAACTCCTTAGCGCTTACAATCGAGTGAATGAAGATCTAAGGAGAGGCAGAATTTCTAAGAAAGTTGGACAAAGGATCCAGAGAGAGTACAGCAAACAAATACACGGACACATAAGCACGGAAGAGGAACTGGTTGAAGAAATCAAAAGAAGTGCAGAATAGATTAGAGCTACCGTGAGTACTATTGTAGAGCGCTAGACTTCAGTAACTGTTCTGTCGGTATCAAAGGAAGAAGCACGATAGAGAAGCAGTAGTCGACTTGGTTGAAAGTGTGGATCAAGTCCATCGAAGGATAACGTGAGGAAGGTGGACGTGTTTTGGAGTTAGTCTTGCACACCTGACCGCCCAGTGTATGGATAGAACATCGATCGATAAGTCGATCCAGTAAAACGTTTTATCGACTTTTATAAGTGGATTGTACGGTGATGAAAATACCCGCTAGCCCGCTTCACTACCCGTTGGTGTGCCTTCTCTACCGTCTGTGTCCGAGGCGTCTTCACCTTCCAGTTCTGGTGGTGGGAGGCGCGATGGCAGATTTTGAGATTGTGTTCTTCGAGTTGGCGGGGCAGCCCGGCAGGCTCAATAGATTGGTGGTTCACGCTTTGTTCGGCGCCTCAGTGTTATGCTCAGGCTTGGTGGTGTTGCTGCGTTGGGCGGTGTACGCTTCTCTAATGAAGGGGCTACTGAGAGCCAAGATCAGCGATAGGAGTGTGGGGTTGCAGTTACTTTCAGGGGTACGGGGCGCGGTTTCACACATCTTGCTGGACCTGCCAGGTCACCCATACAACGCGTTCCTGTAGCTCCTAACGGCTGAGTTGATAAACGTGGTCCATAACCTCGTGGCCATCGACCAGGCTTAAGCTGTAACCCATGTATTCATGACGGTGGTCGGAGTGATCCTTGTCATGGCTGTTGCTACAGACGCGCGTGTCTGGGGAGGGTACCTGTGCAGACTCCTCTGCAATCGAGGCATGTGTTTGTCATCGATGGCTACGTTCGGGGAAGACCATTCGATCGATTCGTTAACCGTCCTGTCTGTTCAGGTGTACTGCGTGCCTGAATCGACTACACACTTTAGTCCAATGGTTGGACTCGATAAGTCGGTGTCCATCGATGACGCCGTTTCAACTTCGTAAACAATTATAAGGAGAACGCGTGGCCTCGGTATGTACACCTGCAGAATTCGATGAATCTAACGTGTGTGTGACAACGTTGAAGAGGTCTGTTGCGCTGATCAGACTTTGCAGACCAATCAACGGCGTGATGATGCTGGTTGCGCTCTTTGTCGGCTTTGTCTTTTCAAGTCGGCCGCCCAGACCGGAAGAGGCGATCCTTGGAATGTTAGCTGCCTTCACGTTGAACTCGAGTTCCAACGTTATGAATGACTACTTTGACAGAGAGGTGGATGCTCTGAACGCCCCCGACAGACCGATACCTTCGGGGGTGGTGACGGGGCGGGAAGCCATCACCATGGCTATATCGTTGGCTGTCTTAGGCGAGTCCGCCGCAGCGCTAACATCGGCTCCATGTCTTCTAGCGGCCACAATCTTCTACTTGTTCGCTGTATCTTACAACGCTTGGATCAAGAAAATGGGGCTTGTTGGGAATCTATTTGTGAGCGTGGGCGTGTCAGCTCCGTTTCTATACGGCATGATTGTGATCGATGGAACTGTAACCTGCAAAATAGCTTTGTTGGCAGCCATCGCGTTGGTAGCCAACGTGGGCAGGGAAGTGGTTAAGGGCATATCGGACATAGAAGGTGATGCCGCGAGAGACATACAGACAGTTGCTAGGAAGCACAGTGAGAGGATCGCCGCCAAGGTCGGCGCTGGTCTGTATGTGATGGCAGTAGGGTTGAGCATTGTCCCACTCTGGGTGGGGTATGTGTCGTTGTATTATGTACCGTTCATCCTAGTTACAGACGTTGGTTTGCTACATCTTTCTTGGGCGATCACGAGGGAGAGAGGACATGAGAACGCTCTCAGAGTGAAAAACTGGACCCTTATATGGATGGCGACTGCTATGGTTGCGTTCCTAATGGGAGGATTGTTGTGAGCCCTTACCAACCTCCAAAAGGCATGGATGACCTGTTGCCGCGAGAGATGGATATCAAGCGGCTGGTAGAGGATGAGGTTAGAAGACAGTTCAAGCTCTATGGGTACCGAGAGGTGGAGACGCCAACTCTGGAATATTTTGACTTATTTGAGAAGAAGTCAGGGGAAGAGATACGGGAGCGGATGTATGTGTTCCCAGATCGACATGGAAGGAGGCTGGCTCTTCGTCCGGAGGTCACCCCTTCGATCGCCAGGATCGTTGCTACGAGGTTGAAGGCGGCTCCCATGCCCCTAAGGCTTGGCTACATAGCGGACTGTTATCGGTACGATGAACCTCAGTGGGGCAGACGGAGGAGATTCTGGCAAGCGGGCTTTGAGATGATTGGGACTAGTGCAGCAGAATCAGACGCCGAGATCCTCTTGGTTTCGGAGGACCTGTTTGAGGGGTTAGGGCTTCTCAACCAGCGGTTTGTAGTAGGACATGTAGGGATTCTGCGGGCAATTATGTCGGAGTCTGGAGTTGAGGAAACGGATCAAGATCGAGTGCTGGGAAGGATAGACAGAGGAGACGAGGAGACTGCTTTCGAGATATTGACACAGGCAGGTGTGGCGACGTCCACGCAAGAGATCATACGTGAGCTGACAGAAAGATCGAGCGAGGATGTTGACCAAATCGTTCGAGAAGGGTACGAAATTTTACAGCCGTGGAGTAAGGCTGTTGGGTGTCTCCACAATTTGGAGACAATCCTGAAATTGGCTAGGAACGGTGGCATGGCGAGGACCGTTACGTTGAGGCTGGGCTTCGCGAGGGGGCTCGAGTACTACACGGGCTTTGTGTTTGAGCAGTACGTCCCCAAGGTTTCAGTTGCTCTGAATGGGGGTGGAAGATACGATCACTTGGTAAAGCTGTTCGGCGGAAGGGATCTACCAGCGGTTGGGTGCGCTGTAGGCATTACTAGAATTCAGCAGTACCTTGCTGAGAAGACAGAGCGAAAAAGTTGGAGAACATGGGGAATGCCTGTCGCGATCATCTATAGGAAGGGATGTGGCGCGTACGCACTGAGGGTCGGCTCAAAGCTGAGGGAGATTGGGGTAGCGGCGGAGGTCGCGGTTGGCGGTAAAAAGCTAGGTCAGGCGATCAGCCAGTATTCTAAGAAGGGCCATGGGTTCCTGGTCATTGTGGGTGAAGAGGAGGAGAAGACGAGAACGGTGACGGTCAGGAACCTCAGTGAGCGGCGGCAGGTGAAAGTAGATTTGGATGATTCGGAGGGTCTGAGGAAAGTCGTAGGGGACAGTGTCTTGCCTACGAAATCGTTTGGGTAGCTTTGAGTAAGGAAGGCGAAAAGGAGAGGCAAGCTTTGTTGCCCTCGCCTTCGTTGGCGGTGGAAGCGGGATTGGTTGTGGGGACCCTGGGGGTAATATCATATCTGTCGAGGGTGGTTGATAGGCAGGGGCTTCTTGCTGGACTGCTCGTAGGTTATGTCACCTATGCGTTTGGCGGAAGGTTTCTGTTTCTACCCATGGTCGTTTTCCACGTTATAGCTGGAGTGTCTACGAAGTACAAGTATGATGTGAAGAGAGAGAAGGGAGTCGCTGAGGAGAAGATGGGGGCACGGGGATGGTGGAATGTGCTGGCAAATGGGGCCGTAGCAGCCGCCTTCGCTTTTGGAAGCGGGGTCAGTGGGAGTTCCGTCAATCTGGTGTGGTTAGCGGGTTTCTTGGGCGCGATAGGAACGGCGGCGGCGGACACTGTGGCTACAGAGATTGGACTACTTTCTAGGAAACCGCCGCGCTTGATAACTGATCTGAAGACGAGGGTTCCTCCAGGTACGTCGGGAGGCGTGTCTGTGTTGGGAGAGTCAGCCCAGATCGTGAGCTCGGTCTTGACAAGCGCAGCGGTCGTCATATTCATCCCGTCTGCGGATTTTGCTAGGTGGGTTTTCGGGGTAACGGTGGTTTCTAGCTTCGTGGGGTCCACGCTGGATAGTGTAATTGGAGCGACTGTGCAGGGGATTTTTAGATGTGAGGTTTGCCAGGGAACAACGGAGAAGAGGGTTCATTGTGGTAGGAAGACGGTTCACGTTAGAGGCAGTCCTTCGATCGACAACAACGTCGTGAACCTGTTGGCCACAGCGTTCGGTGCCGCGGTGGCAATAGCCTTGCATTTGTTAGGAGTGTTCGGGTTTGCTTTTAGGGTCTGACCGAGCAATACGAGAAGGAAGCCCGCAAGCATTGCCGAAGACCCTTTGGCTCGAGAGGCCAGTTGACGGACGAAGATGGTTGAGGATCGAGAAGGGGGACGCTTCGGCCACGACCAGGACCCCAACCTGGGCATCAGCCTCTTCGATGGGTCCCTCAGAGATAGAACACCGGACGATCGATGCCTCGAACACGGTTAAAGTCCTTCAAGGGGTCAGCCGCCTTGGCGTTGTTGGCTGTCCTGACAGTGTCCAGATAGATTTCTACCCTTGACCAAAAACGCCACAGTTGCCGCGTCTCCACGTGGAACAGGCGTCGAGCCCACTCCCGGTCAGGCAGCGTAAGCATGACTACCCCGTTGTCGGTGACGACACACTTCTCAGCCACGTTATTCACCAACCTCCTCGAGCAGCTGACGCGCTCGCTCACGCAGCTTGACAATCTCGTCTAGGGTAATCCTGAGTTTCTCGTAGGTGGCCTTCTTGGTGGCAACACCTTGGCGCACTAGGTATGCCACCGCTTCACTTCTGCTGCCATACAGACCCAGTCCAACCAACACATCCACTAACTCCAAGTCGTGATCAGTCATCCTTGTCAAGACAACGTTACCTCGCTTCCTGGACGGGAGAGGAGGAAGTTCAGCTGCGAACGGACCCATCCTACTCAATTGTTGGGAGAACTCATCCTGCAAGCGCTGTAATTGGCGAGCCACCCGTCTCACCTCGTCACGGAGAGGTTCTTGGTCTTCCAGCGCCTCTCTCCTCCCATCCAGTAATCACGTAATAATTCGTAATTGCGTAATATAAAACATTTTCTGGGCATCGTCGAAGATGATGTAACGATGTAATCGCGTAATCGCCCTACAAGTTCACGATCTGTTTGCACCCAACTAACTTAGTCGAGTGGCCGCTGTGAACGTCAAGCATTCTTGAGAAAAGGCGTAATTTTCCGGTTTCAGGGTGTGAGAAGGAGAAATTGAGGGCGGGTGGAAACGGACTACTTACGGCTATTAACCAAGAAGGGCGTATGTTTGAGCAATTTTGTATAAACAGTAGGAGCAAACACAAGTTGGAGAAGGTTCCTCTCTCCATGTTTTGAGTCAAAGGTCGTGCGTCGCACATGATGATGCCCAGAGAATGATGAATTACAAGCTCAGCTTGGAGCTTGCGCCCCGAAGGTCGACCGCGAGGTCCCTCCATCACGGGGTTCACATAAAAGAACTAGTGAATCGCAGTGACTGACGAGCACGTTCCACCGGAAATGAAGGGGTTATTTAAATGAGCAGATCTACAGGAGAGGACCGCGTTTTGGTGCCGATCTGTATGTAGAGGATTGGAGAGAACCTTTCCTTGTACATTTGGTCACGCGGTTTGACAGGATGTGAAGGAATGTGGAAGCGGTTGTGTATGGCCACGCAACCCCTCACCCCCTCGTTTCCGGTGGAGGCGTCTTAACGGGAGTCCAGACATCAGAATGGCTGTGGAGATCTTCCTGTATCTTTAGGTTTAGGAAAGTGTATCATAGGTTTCTTCCGTCTTTCAGCTGTCTGACTCCCCCGAGGCTAGCTCGCTTGTCTCTCACACTATCTCACAATCAACAACTCCGCCTCGCGTTCCATGCGTCAACCAGGGGTGTCTGTCTTTGGAAGATCCCCTCGCCAACTTAGTCTTCAGCGCACACAGCGCCTCTCCCATATTTCTCGATAGGGAGGTTCTGCGCGCAGACTATCTTCCCTCCTCCCTGCCCCACCGCGTCGACCATCTGAGGCGCGTTGCACAGATGCTTTCGCCAGCGCTTGCTAGGTCGAGGCCGTCCAACATTTTCATCTACGGAAAGACCGGAACCGGCAAAACCGCCGTGCTCAAACGCGTTTTCGACCGCTTCTCCTCCGAAGCAAATAGGCTTCAGCGCAACGCCAGGTTTGTGTATGTCAACTGTAGGCTCTTGGGAACAGAATACCGGGTCCTAGCTGCGCTTGCCGCGGCCGTCAGGGTGCGGGTCCCCTTCACCGGCTTAGCTACAGCTGAGGTCTTCCGTCGGCTCACCTCCGGGCTCGCCAAGAGGCCAGGCTTCTTCGTGCTTGGTCTGGACGAGATCGACGCCTTAGTCAAGCTCTCAGGCGACAACCTTCTCTACGAATTGACTAGGATAAACGAGTCTCTTACCTCCTCCCGTGTGTCTCTCGTTGGTGTTTCCAACGACCTCATGTGGAAGGACCTTCTGGGACCCCGCGTGTTAAGCAGCCTAAGTGAGCAAGAACTTGTCTTCCACCCGTACTCTGCGCTTGAATTGGCCGACATTCTAAGGGAGCGTGCTCGGCCAGCTTTCAGACAGAGCGCCATTTCAGATTCAGTGATAGCTCTCTGCGCGGCTCTGGCCGCGTCTGAGCATGGCGATGCACGCCGAGCGCTCGATCTTCTCAGGGTGTCCGGCGAAGTTGCTGAGCGCGACCAGTCAACTGCTGTCAGTGAGAAACATGTGCGTATGGCCCAAGGTGTCATCGAGCGAGGCAGAGTTTTCGAAGCTCTCACCTCGCTGCCACTTCATTCTCGGATGGTTCTGGCATCAATTCTCTCCCTAAGTCGCCAAGGCTGCGATGTTACGTCCGGGACCGTTCACTCAACATACAAGGACTTCTGCAGTCTTCTCAACGTTGACCCGCTCACCCAGCGCCGAGTCAGCGGCCTAATATCTGAGCTGGATATGATGGGCGTCTTGGGGACCAAGCTAATCAGCTTTGGTCGATACGGCAGGACAAAGAAACTCAAGCTCCTCGTCCCCATTGATGACGTCGCCTCGGTCTTAGAGTGCGATGAACTCCTCTCACCAGTGCTTACGCATCCTCCCCCGAACACAACTCCACAATATTCTGACAAACACCTCTGAATGAATACGAGGCACGTCATCGTCCCAAAAGGGCAGCAACGGGGTACTTAGCCGTCCTGTTGACCCACATTTCATACCATGGGCGTAGGCGCCTTGACCGGTTGTTTCTCTCCTAGAACACGCTGTCTATGGCGGTTCGTAAACAAATCGGGTTCTCTTTTTCCCGCTTCTTCTTGATACATATTGGACCCGCCTCGGTCTCTCATAGTCATGTTCTGGTGCCTCGACTGCTGTACGGGTCCAATAGGCTTTTCCTCGGGTGTCCCATAGTATAGCGTTGATCAAGCCCTTCTCGTATTGCTGGACATCAAGTTCTCCCCTCATGCGCTTCACTATCTCGAACGGGAGTCTAACTTGCCGTATCGCCCTTGAAAGACTTAGACGGAACGTCCGCGGATTCAGCGACCTCAGTTCCTTCCCCTGCGGAGACCACCAGAGTGCAACCAACTGTTCAAAAAACTCATCGCGCCGCCTTCTCTCAGCCCTGCTTTGGGGCCGTGAAATGAGTTTGGCCCATGCTATCGCTCTGAGAGGTGGCTCGTCCACATCATCCTCCCTTATCTCATAAACAACTCTCCTTCCGCTTTTGCTCTTGGAAACCAGACCTCTAGAAAGAAGGTGTCCGAGGGTTCTCCAGACTGTGTTTCTCGCTAGCTCAGTCTCTCTGACCAGCCGATCAAACCAAGTTGGCCCCTTAGACAAGACCCGATGCACTTTGAGAGTGCTTCTTGCTGAGGGTCCACGCGGCCTACCTCTGGACCTTCTCACACCTGAACCCGTATCAATAAATTCGCTGTTCCGGATATACTTATTGAGGCAAACTTCTTCTTTCTTGACGGGATGCCAACGTATTAGACAGAATTGTATTGCACACGTCATCATCTGATATCGACTGCTATGGAGGGTTCTGATCCAGCGTTTGTGGCTCGTCCATCTTCATGCCATCGGTACACCCTAAGTCCCCGACCACACTTGTTCACTCTGACTCCCTATACCGCGTAGCGCAGAAACCAGCAATCAATCCATCGCGATAGGATCCTTGATGTGGATGGAAGATCGTGTTGAGCACGCGCACTGGAACTTCCTTCTCCTCACACAAGCAATCCTTGTCCATCCTACCTACTAACTGCAAACATACGGGTTACTTCTTACTCGCCTTACATTGTTATGCCTCCATTCACTAGACAGAGTTACCATTTTGAGTCGTCTCTTTGACGAGGTACACCAAGCAGTTTGTCGGTCGATTACATATGCGCATCATTTTTTGAGAGCTTACTGTGGGGCGTGAATCTAGGTCATCTCCAATGGAAGCACTCGATTATGTCCCCAACTATCTAGCGTACTTCCTCCCCCGAAGGATCGAGCGATCTATACTCTCCAAAGTCCTGCCGCTTCGCATTGGACTAACTTGTGGCATCGATCACGTTCGACGCCAAGATTATCACATTACTGAAAGTTTCGTGGCATCGACCACAACAGTGATAAGATGCACAATACATCTTGAGGCGGATAGATTTCGGTGAACTCTGAATAATTGGGTCTTTTTATGAACGCACAACTTTTCGATTGGTGCCAACTGTGCATCCTCACAAACGGTGGGCACGACACTTAGACATCCTGAAGACATGTTCGATCAATCGACACAGGTGTAGCCTTCATCCGTTTGGAGAACACAGCAACATTCTAAGACACCGAAAGGATGTGGAGATCATGTCTGTTCAACTAAATGCGAAGATACGCCGACAACTGGGGGCTGGTTGTGGGTGCCTAGGGGAGGTTGGCCCAAATGGTCAGACCTTCCCCCTGACCACCTGGGACCTCTATATGGAAGGTTTATCCCCTGGAGACGGTGGACGTCCCTTCATGGGCGGCCCTAGGCACTATAATAAATAATTCTTCTGCATCTTAAATGTTTATGCGTTCAGGGAGATTGAACCTACACGCCTAGCCTTTATAGATAGTGGCCAATCATTCGTACTCGAGCTATTGATTGATACTAAATGCGCAAACATTCGGGCGCAACGAAAACGATAAAAGATAAGCTCTGACCTCTTGCGTCGGCGTTTCACGGGATGATGGACATGTTCGGAAAGGCGTTGATGGCCTTCTACGAGGGAGACCCAACACCCTGTAACATTCAGCGTGATGATGGATATACACGCCAACATGATCTTGCCCTTTACTTTCGAGTGTACGAGGACTGGCCTGACTATGAGAAGAGTGCACTTGAGTACGTTAGAGGAAGAGTACTCGATATAGGTTGTGGAGCAGGCAGACACGCATTGTATCTGCAAGAAAAAAACTTCGAAGTAGTCGCTGTAGATGCTTCTCCTCTGGCAGTTGAGGTGGCACGTCTCAGGGGGGTGAAAGATTGTAGCAGAATGTACGCGCTTCAGTTAGACTTTCCACCAAAGTCATTCGACACAGTACTACTTATGGGAAACAACTTCGGCATCGCAGGAAATGTTGAAGATACAAAGAAGTTGTTGAATTCATTAAGTGAGTTTACAACACGGAGCGCTCGTGTGATTACGACTTGTCGCAATCCTCTTCAAACAAACAAACCCGAGCATCTTGTGTATCACGATCTAAATAGGCGGCGGGGTAGACCTATCGGTCAGATAACTATCAGAACAGAGTACAAGGGTGAGCTCAATGATTGGTTCGATCTTTTGATGGTAGAACCCGAGGTTATGGCCGAGATTTGTGCTGAAGCTCATTGGGGCGTGGAGACATTGTTCGAATCGGAAGATACCTACTCCTCAGTTCTAACAAAGCAGTAATCTACAAGACCTCGTCCTGTAAGAGCACTTGGATCGATGTATTGTTTAGAAACTCTTCCTCAACTCCCGTGTTTTTCTGAGTCAATCGATAGACATATGTTGGTCGCTTCTTAGTCATGATCTCGGGAAGGTTAACAACTATCTTGAGCCTTGGAAAGCCTGCAAACGAATAAATTGTACTTCTCCAACCTCCTCAGCAAAAGGGTCTTCACATGTCAATCGTTTACGCGAGGAAGACCGCGGATAGACCTAGGTTTGTTCACGACATTATGAAGATCTACCAGCAAGACCTAAAAGAGATCGACGAGGTCCTTATCAAGCCAAACATAGTGTCACACGAAGAGTACCCAACCACTACCCATCCGGAGACCCTTAGATCAGTACTCTCGTACTTAACGGAATCAGGGAAGAAATGTGTAGTCGCTGATGGACCCGCTTTTGATGCCGGGAACTCGTCGAAAATTATTGAGAACCATACACTCAACCGAGTGTGCAAGCAATTCGACGTTCGGCTTATCGACCTCTGCGGACAGAAAATGGCGAAGAGGAAATCTCCACGCGGATTCTCTCTGAAGGTATCCAAGGTTGCAAGCGAATCGACCTACACTATATCTCTCCCAGTGCTGAAGACCCACTTCCAATGCTACTTGTCAGGTGCGCTGAAGAACCAGTTCGGATGCTTGTCAAGAATGGACAGAATCGCGGCACATATAGGACTAAAGAACATCCACAAGTGTATAGCCGAACTGAATGTTCTTGTCAAGCCAGATCTCTTCATCGAAGATGTAGTGTACACTATGGTGAAAGCTCAGGAGATAAGACATGGAGGAGAACCAGCTCCAATCGGCCAGATGATTGGTGGGAAGGATCCAGTAGCTCTGGACGCCTATGGCCTAACACTGCTCCAGCAACTCGAGGAGACGCTGTTGCAAAGAGATGCAAACAGCATTCCGTTCATCAAACTCGCTCAACAATATGGTGTTGGGACAACACGATATAAGTTAAAATATATCTGAAGCATGCAGCAACTTAACGTCACGTTGATGGATTTTTACTGCCGGTAGCTCCAATCGATCGCTAGTTCAACGGATCATGACTCCTTGGTTGGATTTGAGCGCCTCGATTTTGCCCGCTCGGAGCTAGCGCTTCAATCAACCAACAAAACACAATCAAACGTTGATCAGTTCGACGAGGGCAGACAAATAGTAGACTATCTCGTTTCGACGATCCACGACCGACAGAATCACCTTCTTCTTTAGCGCTCTGGAAACAGCAAGAAGGTGTTTTAGGCTTTCCGCACCGACATTTTTTCCCTCTACCACGGGCACCACTAAGAACTTTGCGGTGTCGGTTTCGTAAGATCCCCTCTCGAACACTCGAAACCTGAAGTCTGGACCGAAGCCTTCCTTTACTACATAGCCTCGCTTCCTGAGATCCCTGAAGACTACATAGTCTGTCCAGATGTTTGGACTATTCGATCGATCGATCGATAGAAGTTGGTTGAAGTTTACGGTGTCTTTGTTTTTATCGGTAACTTCGATTTTCTGTCTTTCTAGCAGGTACAATGCCTCACAGGGGTGGAGAACTATCTTTCCGGTATGTTCATCTTTTTCTCCGTATCCTCTAGCAAGGTATGCGCTGCTTAGCTCGGTTATCTCTGCAGTTATCGTATCTCCGTCTAGGTGGACCGTGAAGGGTTGTTCCGGTAACTCTGTTTCCTGCTTGCCCACCTTTCTTCTCCAGATCATGCTAATGCTCTTATGCTTTTATCCTTTCGGTCTCGAATTCGAACACGGCTGCCTTACCTGAGGGCTCGTCGAATAGACTGTGACAAGGGAGGATACAGCACGCCCTTCTCCGTTATTATCCCTGTAACAAATTGCGGTGGAGTAAGGTCAAATGCAGGGTATCGGGCTTCAACTCCTTTTGGTGCTATTCTTGTTGGTCCAATCCAGATGACTTCGCGTGGATTTCTTTCCTCGATTACCACTTCCCTCACCTTGGACGCTCTGTCGAATGTTGACAACGGTGCAGCCGAGTAGAACGGTATTTTGTGTTCTCTGGCCAGTACAGCGATCTGGTACGTGCCAATCTTGTTGAAGACATGTCCCGTCGTGAGGATCCTGTCGGCTCCGACCATAACCTTGTTTACCCATTTCTTCTTCATCGTATATCCGACCATACTGTCGCTGATCAGGGTCACTGGTATCCCGTCGGTCTGAAGCTCGAAGCACGTTAGACGCGCTCCTTGAAGTGCAGGCCTTGTCTCTGTAGCGATAACTTGAATTTTTTTCCTTTGATCTATAGCCGCCCTCACTACTCCTAGAGCTGTTCCGTATCCTACAGTGGCGAGTGCTCCTGCGTTGCAATGTGTTAATACCGTGTCTCCGTCTTTGAGCAACTTAGCCCCATGTTTTCCGAGAGTTTTGTTGCAATCGACGTCTTCATCCGCGATGAGCTGGGCCTCTTTCATGACGACATCCTTTATCTCTTCCACGTCTCCATGGACGTTGTACGCTTTTCTAAGGACTCTGTTCAAGGCCCATGAGAGGTTGATGGCGGTTGGTCGGGTCCTCTTGATTACCAACGCAGCTTTTTCCAGCGCCCTAATCAACTGCTTTCTTCGTCTAGCGCGACTGTGATACGCGACTAGAGCCAAGCCCATCCCGGCAGCGGCACCTATCGCGGGAGCGCCTCTTACCACCATACTACGTATTGCTTTAGCCACTTGTCTGTAGTCGTCGTAAGCTAGATAGCGTAGTCGTTGTGGGAGAGCCTTCTGGTCTATCATCAATACTCGTCCATTCTTCCATTTCACACTTCTGAGATTGAAGAAGCTCCTCATCGTCCTCGGGTTGACAAGGTTATCCTCTCTTAGTTAAGGTTAGCCTCGGGATGGAGGGCGTGAGTTCTCCTGAGGCTTGTCCACTGTTTTTAGGACATGTAGGCTGTGATATCTCTTGGTCAAGGTTGATGGAGGTATCACTAGTGAATGACAGGATAATCGACAGTTAGGACCAAACCTCGTCTGCGATATCTTCAAGACCTACCTCTCTCAGTGTGCTTCGCCAAGGCTTCCCGGTCTTCTCATCCCACCCCATCAACCGATACACCTCCATCACCATTCCCCTTACATAAGGAGCCATGGACTTTCCCTTTCCTCTTCCCTGGGGTGGCTCTGAGACTATTCGTGCCGAGACCTCGTAGTCATCTACAGGTGTAAGGCCATGCCTTACATTGAACGCTCTCTCAAGGTTGACGATTCTTTTGCCCACCATAAATGCGTCGTTTACAGTGAAGTCCCATCCAGTAGCTGCGGCGACGGCTTCGGCCGAGTACCTAAGCACGCCTGGTACTCCCCAGGCAGCAAACCAACAGGCGCCGTCAGAGTCATCCCAATACTTCTTAGGCCATGTCTTGGAAACGGCCTCAGGCTTGACCTTAGCGTCCAGCCCATCTTGATACTCCAAGAAACCTGCATCTGGCTCGGGTGCCCATGCATCCGCGGCCGGAGCTGGCCATCCAGATCCTCCACCAACCAACTGGCCTAGCATGATGCCCCATGTAGCCCGCCAGTCATGTAGGTTCATTCCCGTGCCCTTCACGTGAACTGCGAACTGCGGTGCCTCTCCTCCGATCAATTCTGCTGCCCTCTTCGGGCCGAGAGCCAAGAGCTTGCCTATTTTTCCCTCTTTGACTGCCGCCATGTTTATCAGTTTCGCCACAAGTTCAGAATCTCCCCACCTAAGGTCCAATCCATCTGTGTCATGTTTGGTCAGCAGGCCCCTCTCATAGCACTCGATCGCCAAAGCTATTGCGCAACCCAAGGTACTTGACTCAAAGCCCATGCGATCACAGAGGTCGGAAAGGTAGAACACAGCTCCGCTTTCCGTGACGCCGGAGATGGAGGCTGCCCCTTCCAAGTTTTCACCTCCACCCGCAGGTGTAGCAACGTATCCCTTGTAGGGGCCTGAAGCGACCTCAATTTCATAGCTACAGGCGATGGGACAGGCGAAACAGGGTTTGGGCGTGATCTTATATTTTGACATGCCGTCTCCCCATCCCGGCGGATTAATCTGTAGAAAGTTCCTGGCGGTTGTCAACCACATGCTCTTGGCGTACCCGTACTCCCCCCTCGGTGTACCTGCCTTCGACAGCCCCTTTGCGACGTCGCTTTTGAACAGGTTCTCCCTCCACTTCTTAGCTGCTTCTCCAAATCTGTCTTCATCAGAGACTGGGACCTTGCCTGATCCATGAACTGCAATCGCCTTGAGCTTCTTGGATCCCATCACCACGCCGACTCCGGAGTGGCTGAAGGAGTGATGCTTATCGTTCTCTATCAGCGCTCCTGTCGCCGTGTTCTCCCCTGCGGGCCCGATGGTAGCTACACTTGCCTTTGAAATACCTACGTCCTCCTTTACCAAGTCCTCCGTTTCATGTGTGTCTTTACCCCAGAGTTTTTGTGCATCTCGGATCTCAACTGTGTTGTTATGTATCCATAGATACACCGGTTTCTCCGCCCTCCCTTTCACTACCACGCCGTCATACCCCGCGAACTTGAGGTTCGGCCCCCAGAAACCATGTGAATGAGAACTACCTGCCGTGAAACCCGTGTCTGCGTTGAGAGTGGTGACCGTCGTGTTGTTTGCGCAGGGAACCGACGCGAGACCGCACAGTGGTCCCGTCATGAAGATCAATGGATTGTCCGGGTCTAGAGGATGAATGCCTGGTGGAACCTCATCGTACAGAAGCTTCAAACCTAGACCAAAGCCCCCGACGAATTTCCTGAGCGTTGGCAACGAAAAACGATCCAGAAGGTTCTTGTCCACGATCTTGTTCTCGCTTAGGTTCACTTGGAGAATTCTTGCAACGTATCCTCCGAGCATGTCTTGATCGATGATGCATCTCCACCATACATTTTTAACCGTTTTCCACCGTGGGACGGGCAACCACATCGCCGATCCACGCATGGTTCCGACGCCGGTTCTCAGAGAGCGCCGTCAAGCGGTGGTCCGCCATAGCCCCGGAGACAGCAAGGTTAACTCCTTTCAATAGCCCCCCTGGGAGGCTGATGTAGACCATTATTACCAGACAGAGCAACGTCGTGTTTCCGAAAGCTTTTAAACAGACACGAGAATTCTGGAAAAGCGAACACATATGGTGAGGATTGGAATCAACGGCTTCGGAAGGATTGGGAGAAACTTCTTCAGAGCGGCCTACGGCAAAAAGGATCTAGAGATAGTGGCCGTGAACGACCTGACGGACGCTGCGACTCTGGCGCATCTCTTGAAGTATGATTCTGCTCTGGGAACGTTTTCTGGGAGGGTCACAGCAACCGAAGATGCCATTGAGGTTGACGGTCAACCGATTCGGGTATACAGCACACCTGACCCCGCAAAGATCCCCTGGAATGAGTTGAATGTAGAGGTCGTACTAGAGTCCACCGGCAGGTTCAGAGATAGAGAGAATGCGAGTAAGCATCTAGAGTCGGACGTCAGCAAGGTGGTCATCTCCGCGCCTGCCAAGGGACCCGACGTAACCTTGGTTCCCGGGGTAAACATGGATTTGTACGACGCGAAGAAGCATAAGATAGTTTCCATGGCTTCCTGTACGACAAACTGCCTGGCACCTGTAGCCAAGGTTCTGAATGATTCCTTCAAAATTGGTAGAGGCTTCATGACAACTATCCACGCGTACACAAACGATCAGCGTACACTCGACTTTCCCCACAAAGACCTGAGAAGGGCGCGAGCTGCAGCCGAAAACCTAGTACCAACGACGACAGGAGCAGCGAGAGCCATCGGCTTGGTCTTGCCCGAGCTAGATGGCAAGCTTGACGGAATAGCAGTTAGAGTCCCGGTGATGGATGTATCCCTCTTGGACTTGGTAGTTGAGCTGGACAAGGCAGTTACGAAGGAGAAGATCAATGAAGCGTTCAGAGAAGCGGCCAACGGTGACCTAAAGGGAATACTGCAGTACTGTGAGGATCCTCTAGTTTCCCGTGACTTCCTAGGAAACCCGTATTCAGCCGTATTTGACAGCCTGCTCACAAACGTGATCAACGATAACCTAGCCAAAGTCATCGCCTGGTATGACAACGAATGGGCTTACAGCGTCCGTCTAGGCGACCTGATTCTCCGCATATACAAAATGGGGATGTAACAGAGGTTTGGTTTGATCTCCCTCTGTTGTTTCCCCTGCTTCTTTTTCTCGTTTTCTCTAAAAATCGACAGAATACAGTTTCAGATGGACTCGATCGATCGACCTATCTCGCACAATAGACCTCCACGCCATCCTTACCCAAGATCATGCAACCCAGAACAAGACTTGCTACACTACCGTCAATGGGAGTGAATATCCTGACGTGATCTCTCTTCAAGTTTATGTTCTCCACTAAGCCTATCCCCTTGAAGGACCCTGTGTCATCGTAAGCATATGATAGCAGACCTACATCCTTGTCGGCTGAAGCTCCCCATAAATTCTGGGGCGAGGGAGACTGCTCCATCCGACAGTATATATTCCTGAGATAGTCCTGTGCTGATGCTTCCGGCGAGGCTACTAAGGAGTCGATTCTAATCCAAGATGTAGGTAGAGTTCGAACCCTAGCTTCTTTAAGGTACTTTCTATAACCCATAGATCTCAAACGTCTTCTGGCGTTGATTCCTCTTAATGATAGGGGCTGCGGCTTGTCCACTTGAAGAACTTCAATATTGAGCTCTCTCATTTTTCGCAGAAGAGGTGAGTTTGGAGGAACGCCTATGAGTACTGCTGCATCGGTCCCACATACCCTAGCAAATTCAATTTTGTATCGTTCTGCTTCCATACCTTCAACCCAGCCGTCAGAATCGAGGATTGAAAAATCTAGGCTACTCCTGATGGCTGCTCTTGTGACTAGGTCTTTCACCGCGTTAATACATTGTTCTACTCCGTGAGAGGGCGACGTGTATCCCACATGAGCTCCATCCTCTACATAAAGCGTGAAGGGATCGTATAATGGAGCAGAGATGTTCGCGTAGCTCACCATGGTTGGCGGACCAATGTTTGCTTGCCCTGGATCCATGTCAAAGAGCTGCACCTCTCTTCCATGCAACAACGCGTAATTGGCGAGATAACAGGAGAAGGATGACTTTGCGCTGTCCGACTTGCCAACGACCATCACTTTTCTATAACCGCTTATTAATTCGTCGCTCACCCTTGCCCAATTGTTAGGTATTGTATTGCAGTCGTATCTCTTCAGCCTTGACTCCTCACCTCGGGTTATCTCCAGTTTGAGGTCTGTCTCCGCGTAGATCGGCAGAGCTCTCTCAGGCCTGACGAGTACACCCCTCCGAGGAACGATGGGACAGCCAAGTATGGATGCTTTTCCCTCGAAGATCTTGATGGACGCGACTCCATATACCACTAAAGTGTTTCCTGCACTAATCCTTTCTTCAATAGACACATGTCCACCCCCGTCAAAATAACCCCGGTGTCGCCGCGTCTAACATCAATTTCCTAGGCAAGCCCATGTCACACTTGATGTCCACGTCTACTGGATATCGAAATCGCTGAGGACTCATCCTTGCTTAGATTGGGGGAGATATAGACGTTTTCACGTGAAGAGTTCTCATCTACTAGGTATATCTTCAGATTGGGAACGGAAATGTTTCTAATGTGTCGAAGAAGTTCGTCACGATGCTCTGGAGCCCCCGCGCCTACCATTACTCTACTGTTCTTGCATTGATGTGACTTCAAGAATAGCTCAACTTCCTTAACCACATCTTGCTTCGCGTAGAAAACTTCGGTTCGAGTTAGTAGGTCGTCACATAGGAAAGCTACGCCAACCCTCTTTCCTGGATCTATCGATACTGTTGCCACTTTGCAGCGATTCTTCCCAACCGACAGTTCGTAAGCTCGATCTACCAAAGAGGTGATCGAGCGAAAGTCCTCCTTTATCAACACCTGGCTGCTCGAAATTGATTTGCACTCGGATCTGGTCGATATCACTACAGTTATGTACGCTGGAATGGCATCCACTGATGTAACATGAACGAATTTCATCCGCCGTCTTCCCAGTTCCTTCTTCAGCTCCTTCGCAACTCGAAGGTTGGAGGTCACGAGCGCTATCCTAGGAGCCTGAGTATCCTTCAGCTATGGCTCACGTCCTTAGATCCGCGATCATGCGGCGCTTATATGTAAGCATTTGTGCACTCTATTCACGGGATCTCGGTGACTGTCGTAGAGACAGGGATTGCCGCTCTTGATGAAGCCTTGAGCGGTGGATATCACCCAGGCGAAGCTTCTTTAATCTACGGGGAAGAGAAAAGCGGTAAAACAAGCCTGGCCTTACAGGCAAGCTTGTTTGTCTTGCAGAGAGGGATGAAGGTCTTGTGGATTGACTGTGGCGAGCACCTTCACCCCGAAAGAGTCTTCCAAGTCTTCTCCCACAGTCAGGTGGATGGGAACAACATGATACTTTGCGTTCCCCGTGACTTTGAAGAACAGACGAGGATGATTCAGGGGTTGCCTCTTCGTCTCCCAGATGATACGGGCTTGATGGTGTTTGAGAACTTCAATATGCTTCACCGCGTTAATGGCCCTCTTAAGGTGGAAAGGAATAGGAGAATATTCAAAGACTTGAACTTTCAACTCGCTTACCTTAAGGAACTCGTTGCGCGAAGAAGAGTCCCCCTGATACTGACAGCGCAGGTCCATGAAGCTCTCGATAGACTCAACAAATCCAAGGAAACCACCGTTCCCGCAGCTTCGAGGATATCCATCTACTGGGCTGACGTGATCTTGAAGACGAAGAACTGGTCCGTCCCATCGCTGAAGGTAATCTCTGTAGAGAGAGGACAGAAGAATAGGGTATTAGATATCGTGTTCAGAGTCACGGAGTCAGGTGTCTCAGGCGTTGGAAATTGAGCTTAGATTATCTGCCGATCTTGGAACGAATGGCCAAATCAATCCCTATGAACGCAACCGCAATCAAGATGACGCTTGCTATGAATAGGTATTTCGTCACCCTTGGGTCCCTTCCTCCTTTGAGCGCAATGATGTACGAGATGAAGCCAGCCGTGGCCATACTATAGTAAGTACTAACCACAATGACTTCAGAATATGACTGCGTGTCGAGTCCTTTAAGAATAAGGGTAACAGTGGGCACCGTCGCGAAAGCAACACTTTCGCGAAACCAAACGAAGATCATTCCACCACTCACCAGTATCGCTCCGCCAACGATGAGCATCCGGAACATATTCTGGGTGAAACTGGATCTTCTGAGTTTATCTATCCAAGAGAGAATTCCCTGAGACATGGCTGATATGTCGCTTGCCTTTCTGAGAGTGGAGCCTAATCTCCTAAACCTTCTCCTCATACTCATAGCCTGCTCCCAGGAGGTAGTTAGCCACTTCTTTCACCCACACTCCACACCCAGATGTTGCCTGAAGACTCAGCAAATAGTCTTTCCATCTAACTCCTAGCGCTTCTCTCCAAAGTCTATAGGCACTGAACATATTTCTCTTTGCTATCAAGTGACACCTGCAAAGGCTCTCTTCACCAACCCATCTATCACCTATCTTGCATGTCTTCAACTCGTATCACGGCTCTGTTCCGTTGACTTCTCTTGGTTTCCTTAAGTGGTCACACTGGATTAGCACAGATCATCCAATGGCGTCTACCCTTTGAGAGGATCTTGACCCTAGGCCATCCGCAAGTCCTACAGGCTCCGCCAACAAGAATTACCTTTCCCTTCTGAGGAAGTGGACCTGATGCCCCGCATCCTTGTCTCCAGTAGTTGGAGCAACCCACGAACCCCTTTCTAGTCTTCTTGGAACGCAGGACTCTTAAATCGCCCGCCTTGCAAACCGGGCACGATCGATCGGTTGACTTGATCAGTACCTCCATTCTCGAGGCATTGCCTCTCTCTATGACATCCATCCCAATCGATCGATCTAATGCCTCGGCTATCCTTCTTGCAGCTGTTGGTTTCTCAGCGATTATGAAGGCGGTGTGCGTGGCCGTGGCTGACATCGAAAGATCAAGCTCCTGGGCTTGATGAAGAGGGGTCAGCCGTAAGCAACATATATATCCTGATCGTGGCATTGATTCTTGTGGCCGAGGGAGAGGTTTGTTAATTATTTCCTGCAACAAGTGCGGCCACACACTTTACGAGGGGAACGAACTCAAACTCCCTGAAGAGGTAGCCCGTCAAAACGGTTGCACTTGCCCCAAGTGTGCATGTCAGCTGAGGGAGAGCCCACTAGAGATAAGGATAAATATCGAGCCAGAGTCGTCTGCGTGAAGTCCGGGGAAAACTGGCTTTGAGTTCTATTCGAGAGAAGATCTCATTGGTCTTCAGACGACTGCGCCGTCTTTCCAAGCCTGCGTTAGTTGAAGCTGCGATCTTGGTTTCATGTCTGACCATCACTTTCATGATAAGGATGCTGCCTCTCCGTTGGGGAGCTGCATTGTCGGAGTTTGATCCCAACTATCAGTTCTTTCAGGCGAACTACATTGTGAATAGGGGCTGGCAGGGTTTCGCGGATTGGTTCAATCTTCACGACAGCAGGGTTTGGTATCCTTATGGAAGAGATGTGCCTCACACTGCTTTTCCAGGAGTCGCGTTTACACATGCATTCATCTACAACAGCCTAGCGTCTCTGGGGGTATTCATGTCTCCTCTAGAGCTAGCTGTGATTCTACCGCCGATTCAGGCCACAGTAGCAGTTCTCATCATATACTTCTTGGGAAAGGAGGTGGGGGGAAAGGCGACAGGGCTATTATCAGCGTTCTTCCTAGCCATAAGTACTGGCTTCATTCAGAGAACGGAAATGGGATGGTTTGACGATGAAGCTGTAAGCATGCCGATAATGCTGGGAGTGTATTTCTTCTACCTTAGGGCACTAAAACCGGGAGGCACAGTTAAGAAGACTATTTCATACTCGGTGATAGCGGGGCTCCTTCTAGGGTACCTGAACTGGTCATGGGGTGCAGCCAGGTTTCCTACAGCTTTCATACCTGTGTTCACCGTGGTTATAGCACTGATGGGGCGAAGTAGTCGACGGGTGATAAGTGCCTTCGGCATAACTATGGGAGCAGGATTGCTAATAGCTTCTTTCGTTCCGAAGCTGGGCATCAACTACTTGATGGAGTCAACTTCGCTGATAAGCCTATTGGTATTCGGTCTGCTACTGGTGGTGGAGTTTTCAAGAAGGTTCGAGGATCCCATCAAGAAGATATTCGTACCGGCCACCATAATTATAGCCGGAGTGATAGCCCTATTTGGCGCGGCGGCACTGGGGTTGATAGGAGACCCAGGGGTTAAATTCCTTTCCGTCATCCTCCCATCGATTAGGCAAACCAATCCTCTTCTGATCTCAGTGTCCGAGCAACAACCGTCTACGTGGGGATTGTTCTTCGTGGACAACAGCGTGTTGGTGCTACTTCTTCCTTTTGGCCTGTACTACGCCCTAAGAAGAGGAAGAGATACCGATGTATTCGCCGTTCTCTTTGCCTTGACTACTGTGTACTTCGCTTTTTCTATGGTGCGTCTGGAGTTGCTCGCTGCACCGGCCTTGGCCATAATAGGAGGCTACGGCCTCTCCGAGCTTTTGAATAATATGGGAAAGTCTGTAGTGAAGGAGAGCGGGCTGAGGAGAGGGGAGGAGGCTTCCGTTCTTCAGGAATACGGGTTTTGGACACCCCTCTTGATCGTGGGTCTAATCGTCTACCTAACTCTGCCAGCGCAGGGTCTGGGAGGGATGGGTATTTCCCCTATAGATCAAGCGAACTCGCCTGCGACAATTATAGGAGGGTCAGTTCCTGTTGCGCGAGAATCTCCGGCATGGTTGAATGCTCTTGCTTGGATTAGAGACAACACTCCGAGAGACGCCGTAATCGCCTCTTGGTGGGACTACGGATACTGGATCACCGAGATAGGAAACAGAACTACGCTGATTGATAATGCCACCTTTAACGCCACACAGATAGCTTGGGTCGCAGATGCCTTCATGTCAAATGAGAGTAAGGCACTTGACATACTCAAGAGATATAACAGCAGTTACGTGCTTGTGTTCGTCACTCATGATGGCCAAAACCTTTGGGGATACGGTGAAGAGGGAAAATGGGTGCAGATGCTGAGAATTGCAAATCAGTACTCAGACGTTACTGGTACACCGTACAACGAATCTGACTACTTCGATGCATCGACTGGAAGGCCTAACGATCTTTTCTGGAGGGGCACTCTCATAGGACAACTGATCCCGTACAAACTAACGACCTACGAGAGCCAAGAGGTCTATGCCTACGAGCCTCCCATACTTGAGCACTTCCAGTTAGTCTATTCGTCCAGCGAACCTTACACTACCTACGCCTACGTTTACGTCTACAAGATGCTCGACTGACACAAATCTACCCGATGTAACTGGGCTCCTTACTGGTTTTCTCCTTCTTCTTCGGAGGCAGAAGCTGAGAGATAAACGTCCTTTCGAGTTCCTCACGCATGCGCTTGTATTTCTCTATCTCTTCATCCATTCTTGATAGGTTCAGTTCCAAACCGATTAGCTTAGCCATAATGCGGAGAAGACGCTTTGCTGCAAGCGGATCGGGAAGATAGGAGGAACTCTCTGAGACCAGTATAAAGGCTTCCTTTCCATGTTGGGTGAACAGCTTGACGAGGAAACTTGATAGCTTGTCCAATGGTAATTCATCAAGAGTCTTTATGGGTGTAGCCCCCAACTTCAAGAGAGTGTCAAGCAACGTCGACCGGTTAGATGCTGCGTGAACGTCATCTTTACCGGTAATTTTCACGCCTCCCAGAAATCCATACTTGGAGATGCCGTGGTTGCCGCAGAAGTCGTAGATAGCCTTGGCCATGATGTAACCCCCCTCCCTCTCCTCAATAGGAAAGTTCCTAATTAGGAACAGAATCTTGTTTTCCTGAGCCTTGTTCTCATATAGGTAGAGCTCGCCTACTGGCGCAGAAGCAACACCTTTGCTATCGACCAAGCTGATATGAGGCAAGAAAGGAGAGTAGACCCCTCCAATCTTTTTGGCTTTCAGCGTATCAATCAGGAAGGAGATGGCTATCAATCCTACTGCACCGGATGTTGGAGCAGCTTCGTACATAAATGCCTCTGAGAGATCCACATCCTTCTCAGTGATTCTCACTCCCGTCTTCAACGAGTGCCCCTTCTTAGCCTAGCTAGTAGGTCTATATATCTATCTTGAAGCGAAAAATTGGCGGGGTGAGGTGAGATTAAGTTTCCTCCACAAGTAGGGCAAGAGGTTTGTGAGAGGGTGTATGAACCGCATATCTTACACCTCTTGATCTTTCTCGTCATCTACCTTCTCCCCGGTTCACCCGTTTCCACCCATTCCTTTCATCTTCAACCTAGTATACCTATCAATCTGACGATTTTCACGTTCCTTTTCGTTAGCGTGCATCGAGGATCAGATGAAGCCTACTATTAAGCCTTCTTACGTTCATCTAGGCAGTCAACGTACTTGCAACGTCAGGTCGAAGTGTGAGGCACCTCAGAGAACGATGGAAACGAACCCTGTGCGATCAATCTCAACCGTTCGAGCAGCCCAGTCACTCGTATTCATCAACTATCTTTCCCATTATTTTTGCTTTTCCCGAAGAAGGATATGTCAACACAGCTCCGCAGATCTTACAGGTTACTTTTGTCTTGGAGTGAAGGAACACTATCTGCCTGCTGTCGCAGTCAGGGCAAGCAACGAGTAAGAACTTGGAGGAGGGCCTGGGGATGAGCTTGGACCAATCGATCTCACCAGACATAGAAATTCACCTTGCTATCTCCAGTCTCCTTAGTCTGATTCCCGTTCTCACATGAACTCTTCCACACTTCTTGCAACGCAGCCGTAAGTTTCTTTTCTGAGTGGTCTTTGCTTTATCGCGCTGCTGCGGAAACTTCTGCCCACCATAGCCTTTCTTGTCACGTTCATGTCTTCTCGCTCCGGCGGCAAGAACGCTCTCCTTGCCCTTCTTGTAGAGGGAAACCTCGTGAGCGGTATGGGAATTGCACTTCTTGCAATAGGCTCTGATCTCCTTAGGCACCTTCATTTTGCTTTACGACGACTCCTCAGTGGAAGAGACGCAGCTACAGGGATTTAAGCATTGTTTGGAGACACCTAGACTGGGTGAGTAGACTCCGTCACTCTTTACGCATGAAAGACATACAGCCATCGATCGATTAAGGTACGTAAATCCTCTTAACCAGATGCCTACGGACCAGCGCTCTCACGTTCCCCGCAGGGATCGTAGCGATGTCATTCAATTTGAAAGGCCCATAAGATCTGACGTCTTCTCCCATAATCTTAGAGACTGGCTGACTGAAATGAACGAGGAAACGGTGTCTATCCTCTACTCGAGGAGTATAGATCTTCATGTCATAGGCCACGTTCCTTATTCTGTCCCTATGCTCCGATATGATTCTCGAAAGGTTAGAGTAGGTGTACTTCTCGAAATCCATTAGGTTCTCAACTTGTTCTCCTCGCATGGCTAGAAGCATTATCTTCCGCAAGCGTATGTTGAAGATGGACTCCACAAGACTGCGTATTACGAACATCTCTTGTCTTTGTACAATGGACTCTACCGACCTCCTATCCGATATCCTGATATCTCTACGTGCTTCAGCAGCATATTTGTGCACTTGATCCTCAAGATCACGTGAGATCTCGCATAGACCGCTAGACGTTCTCTCAAGGTACCAAAGATCAAGTATCGCTTTGTACACGTTTGCCATCATTAATCACCCTGAACTTATTGTGCTAACTCCTTTACACACCATGAAGATCGCGGTGCAAAAGGGTACTTCAACAACTTCGTTGTGGTAGGGCCCATAGGTCTTGTCCTTAATTCTGAATCTGGGAGAGTAGAGGACCTTCATCTTGATAGATGGGTGATCAGGAAAAACGACTGAGTCACGGAACGGATCGAAGTCCTCTACTTCATCGTGGTCTATCTTCAAACTTAGTAACCCCGTCTTCCCGTGAAGCGTATTTATCATACGAATCAATCTGTGAACATCAGTTGTTACAACGGTATCTATCCTCGCTGCTTGTATGCGTACAGCAAGTTCAGCGAGTTTGATCCAGTCATCGGGCTTGATACCGCTAGCTACACCCCATACCGGGCGGCTGGACCACAGCTTCATTAGGGCTTCTTGGCGTTTCAGGAATCTTCGATAGATCTTAGATGTCAGAGCTTCACGGAACTGTGTCTCATAGGACGGGTCTGGGAGCTGGCCGAGTAAATCGTATACGCCTCTAGCTACTTTTCCGCGCCAAGATGGCTCGCTGTACTCAGGGCCTATTAATAACCCGCTGTCTGCAGATATGTATAATCCATGCTGCGATAGGTCGAGGCCATTTCCGGTTACATAGTCAACGATCTCCTTTCGAGCGAATTGATCCATAGAATTTAGGTGATCATTGTCTACGTGAAGGTGATACCCTCTATGTCCGGAGAACTTGAGCGTTATATCCTTGGACTCTACACCGAAGCTCAGCTCAAGGAAATCCAGAAGTTTCAGCAACTCGTTTCTTGCTTCCCTTAAGCAAATTTCGCAGAGCCACTCTACCTCTTCAACCTTGCCCTGACATGTAGGACATTTTTTTGGCGCGGGTTTCGGACCATACTTACCACAACTCTTGCAGAGCCAGAAATCATGCTCGGCTTTACATCCGACCGGTAGATGATCCGCGTCTATATCGAAGACTAGTTCCGCACCCATCCATCCCTTGCTCTCCATCGGGACTGAGGGTGAGCGAAAGAAGGCCGATGAGTAATACGCATGTAGAGGAGCTCTATCCATGAAGAGTTTTGTCAGAGAGTTGGCTTGTGTGAACGATATGTGACGAACCATGATCTTTTCTCCAAAGACAAAATATCCAAACTCCCTTTTCTCTATCTTCCTCGGTATCTCAATCTGCTCTTTTGGTCGTCTGTAGTATGACCGAAAAGCATCTCGAGCGAATTGTAGGTCACGCTCAGCTATGAAGCTCATGCTTTCCCACGCTCCCTCCATCTCATTTTCCTGCGATACATCTCTATGGAGCTCCTTTCGCTCAAGCATTGTTGTGTCCTGACACACAGGCCATCGGTTCGAAGAGTCCTGTAACCCGCACTCGTGCATTTCATGACTCCCCCTCTCCCCTCAGCAATGTGCTCTTTGGTGCTGGCTCAAATAAGTTCGATGGATCGATTTGCTGATGACTCCACTCAAAACTGGAGAATAGAGCTTGGACGAAATAGGGTTGATCGCCAACCCTTTTCCTCTTACGTAATCTTTCGTGGCTGAGAAGAACGGATACCAAATCAGATAGATCAAAGATGAAGCTGCGACCATGGCCTTACTAGTTGCGATCTGGAACGAGACCTAATAAAGATTCGAGCAATTTGAGTAACCATTCGTCATCCCAGACACCTGAAAGTAGCGCAAAATCAAAGAACCTTGAAGAACAGCGTTTTACTTCCGCTCTTTGAGGGGCATTCACTTCACCAACCCGCAGGGAATAGTATAAGAATGAGGAACCAACAAAGCAACGAGGGGCGGGGGTTCCCAAGTTAGGTCAAAGGGGGAGGACGAGGTTGCAAGCCCTCGGCCCAGACTTAAGATCCTCTGGCGTAGGCCTTCGTGGGTTCAAATCCCACCCCCCGCACACCTATCGAACTCTCAAGTCTTAATGGAGAAATGATCGATCAATCCTTTGATACACAATGGGCACTTGACCAAATAAATGTGGACGCTATCACGCATGAATTTTTCCTAAGTGAAATGCCAGAGACGGCTTTCCAAGATGAAAAAGCGCCCAGACATATATTCTCAAGAACGCCACTAAGAAGAAGAGGAGAACCGTGAACTTAAGCAACGCTAGCACAGCTGGTCTCTTAGGCCTCCAACCAATCAATGTAACACAGAGGATACTCGTTGATGGAGGACGGCGGGCGCTTTAATGTACCCCTAGAATTCTGTCTTCCTTAGCGACAGAAAAGAAGATAAGTAATCTTCATCCTTTGTATACTGGAGAAAAGGAAAGGACTAATGTCGACTACGGCCAGAAGACTCATTTCGATTGCTCTGGACAACGGCTACCAAATCTCTGAGGGTGCTTTGAGAACGATCTCCCACAATGACGACCCATTAGGAGTTATGGAGGGCTTGGTTAGCTACGTCGCCCAGAACGATCCTCAAGCACTCATGATAGACGAAAATCACGTGAATGTTTTTCTGGAAACCATGAGAAGGAAAAAAACATCGGTGGCTTTGGTGGAGAAGGAGGAACCAGCCACCGA